>CAYUGI010000075.1:0-19628 GCA_964444105.1 uncultured Pirellulaceae bacterium | reverse complement strand
TTTGTTCTCCGCGGAAGACTCGTTCATGGCAATCGGCTGCTGGCGCGTCGGCGAGTCGATGGTGGCGTCACCGAGTTGGACTTTGCCCAAGCGGTGGTCGTAGATCACAGGGATGCCTCGGTCCTCAACGACCTTCTTGAAACGCTCGCGATACTGTTTGTTGCCGATGCCATTTATGGCATGCCCACCATGATGCTTCTGTTCCTTCTCCTTCACCCCCTCCATCAGGATCTTGTAGGTCGAGCCGCCCACGGTGTTGCCTTTGCCCCAGTCCAGGTGGTTGATCCCGCCACCGGTCATGCCTCCCAGCCAGCGACTGGGTTCGATGAGGATGACCTTGGCCCCCTCTTTCTCCGCAGCCAGGGCTGCCATGACGCCGCTTGCCGTGCCGCCATACACACAGACGTCCACCTCATGATGCGTGACCTCTGCCGCCAGGCAGTTTTGGCAGAACAGTAAAGCGCCTAGAACAATGGTTACTCCCGACCCCTTGAGGAAAGTACCTCTTTTCATGACTTCTCCTGATGTTCGATCTGCTTCGTTAATCATTCTCCCCCCATTGTTAAATGCCTCTACTGCCTTTTTGCATTCGGCGGTCAGGCGTCGAGAAGACTCGCGAGCGTTCGCGTTCTTCATCTTATTCGGTGTTTGTTTTTGTGCGTCCTGGTCCTGGCTTTCGGATATCGATTCAACGAGCCTGCTGACGTATCGCCAAAGTCGGTGGAGGCAACACGGGATGACGGCGGCTGGCGAATCCGTGAACCAGGTTACCGTTGTCGCGTGCTACTGTGTCGCGGACGACCTTAAGCGAGATTTCTGATGTGGGGTGTTTGCGAAGAAATTCGGACAACGCTTCGGTGCGAACGCGAAAGCGACCTTTTTGTACGCCTTGCGGAATCGTGAATGATCCCAGGTGGACAACCCTGGGCGTTCCGAGGACTGCGGGGAATCGAGGTTTGTGCAGGATCGATTCGTCCCAATCGGTGGCATCGCCGACCATGCCGTAAACGCTGAATGTCGCGTCCGGCATATGAGCGGCCAGGCCCCAACCAGTCGGAGCAAAATACAGCAACAGTTCGGCTTCCTCGATGCGCTTTTGATTGATGTCTTTCAGGTCGAAACCGATGTACGCGATTCGGTTCACACGATCACCCTGCATATTCTTCTTGACCAGGAGCAGTACATCAGAGTTGTGATCTTTCACGTAGCCTGTGTAGGCATCTTTCACCGGCTCAAGCAGAGTCCAGTCCGGGCCGTGGTCGACAGGTTTCACTGCAATCGTCTGGTGCTCATGTTCCGCGTCATCAGTCGCCGCATCAATCGTTTCGCCGATCACGGTATTCCGTTGACCAGTCGTCAACTCGACCACTTCATCAGACTGCGCGTACTCAACCTGCACGCGTCCCTCGATGACCTGCGTATGAGTTTCGCCGGTTTCTTCATAGACACTCACAGCGAATCGTGTGCCGTAGTCGACGACATCCGCCGAAGGTGTTTTGATTCGAAATCCCACGGCCGACTCGGGAATGTCCGAAACGGTAGTGCCTCGAGTCAGCTCGCAGTTCATTGCGTCTGCCAGGATCAGTGTGGCTGGAGCTTCCAGAACGACCTCGGCTCCCGAATCGAATTTCAACGTGGCCAGCCCCTCGGCAAGCCGCAGCGTTCCCCGCTCCAGCCGGCTCCCATCAGCCGTCGGCAAATTTCCGCTTTCCCATAATGCGGCGCGGGTTTGCTCCAGAGTTGCGAAGGTCTTGTCGACTGGATGTTGCCGCAAGAGGACCAGCACCAGCAATGCGATCAGTGCAATCGCGATTGCGACCGTGCCCGGGATCTTTACCGAACGCGCCGGCGTCGCCCCGGCGGATGTATTAAAGCTCGCGGCAGCAGTCTGTTCTTCAACGGCAGCGGTTGCTGATTGAATCTGCTGGTCGAACATCACGGCATCCGTAAAGTGGCGCATGTTCTCATCGTCGGTCTTCAACCACTCATCCAGCTCGGTCCGTTCGGCTGCGGTCAGAGATCCGTCCAGCCAGCCGTCGATGAGTTTCTCCGGATCCGTCATGGCGTTTCTCCTTCCGCACGAAGTTGCCGCTCCACACATTCGCGCAGTTGCTGGCGAATCCGCTGCAGAGCGACTCGCACAGCCGCTCCCGTTCCATCGATCTGCCGGGAAATCTCTTCGGCAGTCAGGTCGTCGTAGTATCGCAGCCGCACCATCTGCCTCGCCCGAGCCGTTAGTCTCTGGATGCACTCCTGCAAAAAGAACGAACGATCAGATGCCCTTGGCGCCAATTCGGCCCACGTCTCAGTGAAACGTGCCAGCAGATCGGTATCAAACGAAACGCGACTGCGAGCCGCATCGCGGTTCAGGCTAAGAACCTGAAACTTCGCGATTCCCAGAGCCCACGCGACGAAGGGGCGTTGCTCGTCGTATTCATCAAACCGGCGAAAGAGGACGAGCGATGTTTCCTGCATGACCTCATCCGCCACCGAACGATCGCGCACCAGCGCACGCACAAATCCCGAAACCGCCGGCTGAGCGGCAGTCCAGAGTCTCATGAATCGCAATTGGTCTTGTTCGTTGAGCATGTCTACTAGGTATTTCCACGGTCTAGAGTCAACGTAACAGAAAAACCTCAATTCTCATGAAATCGAATGATACGCACTATCAACCCAGGCGCTCCGGAAGCGACAAATCCGCGATAACGTCAATTATAAAGAAACCCTCGGCCACCATTAGATGACCGAGGGTTTGGTTGTATGAATGTCCGAAAGCCCTCCCTCTCGATTGAGACTCGAGCCCAGAAGGCTGGGTTAACAACGAACGAAGCGGGCGAAAATGCAGAGGCGAATCACACCGCCCGCACGAACAGCGACTTCTTCCTACTGTCGGGCGCATCGACTTGCGCATGTTTGCCCGCCGGCTTCAGCGCAGTCTTCACAAGATCTCGGATCAGGATCAGGGAAAACTGCAGACAAGCAGCGAATCGTCTCCGAGCTGGCTGGTGGTCCATCCCACGCACCATACGAAAGCTCGAAACTGCAGGCGGTCGATGCACCAACGGGCATTGCACGTGGATGCAATGCCGCGCCACAATTGAGACCCTCCCCGATTGGGATTCGCAATTCAATGCACCGTGAGTGAAGATAATGGACAGTAAAACTCGGTAAGTGCTTTACCCACGGCTACTTGCCGTATTCCGCCCGAAGTCGCGGAAACCGATTGAACTTTCCGAGTCCAGCCACTGGTCCCGAAAAGCCGACGAAAAAAGCCGCTGATCAAACTTGATCGGCGGCTTTTGATTTTTAAGTGGAGGATAACGGACTTGAACCGATGACCTACGCGCTGCCAGCCCAGACGCCACGGGGGTATCGAACGCGAAATAGTCAAACAAGAAAGCCGCGAGGGTTCGCTAGGGCAAAGCACTTTTTCAATTTGTAGTGGACTAGGTTACGAGTCCCTGCGTGAATTTCCCGCCATTCACGGGACTCGTAACCTCGTCCACTACCCGAACGATCGACCCGCTTTGAAAAAGTGATTGGCCCTTGAGGATTCGCCGACGCCCTTACTTCTTCTTGCTATTTCCCTTGGGCGGGCGTTTGCGTTTGTTTGGTGGCAAAGTCGGCTCTTCGGGCGGCGTGATCTGCGCTCGAATCTTGTCAGCCAGCGTTTCCTTCTTCTTAGCCGTCGTTGTGATGGTGCCGCCACCGCTGGTGGAAGCTGCATTGATCGCATCAATGTCAAAGTGCTTTGCCTTTGGCAGAGTCTTCTTCACGAGGATGCGTTCACAAATGCCCCATAAGCTGCTGGCGATGAAGTACAAACACAAGCCCGCTGGTACGCGGAAGAAAAACAGCCCCATGAACAAGGTCATGAACCCCATGACTTTTTGAGTCATCGCGGTTTGCTCGTCCGTAGCAGGAGGCATGAACATCTTCTGTTGTGCCAGAAACAGAACGACCACGAAAACGGGCAGGATGTTGAAGTAAGGCCCCAGCCAGCCGACGCCACGTCCAGAGAAATACTCCATCAACCAGCTGTCCCAACGGGTGAACATGTCGGGACCAGAAAGATTCGATGCCCAAGCGGTGGCTGACGACAGCGGTGCCTGTCGAAGTTCGATATCGACTGACAGAGCGCGATACAGACCGATAAAAATCGGCAGCTGCAGAAACATTGGCAGGCAGCCAGCCAAAGGATTGAAGCCAACTTTTTGCTGTAGCTCCCTCTGTGCCTTCAGGCGCCCTTCCATGTCGTCTTTGTACTTGTCGGCAATCTTCTTTAGCTCAGGAGCCAACTCCTGCATTCGCTGAGCGTTGACGGCGGCTTTGCGGCTGAGCGGAAACATCATGCCGCGAACACAAACCGTCAACAGAATGATCGCGACGGCGTAGTTGCCAACGATGCCGTACAGAGTGTGAAGCACACTGACCAAAATCTTCGCAAACCAAGAGAACCACCCGTAGTAAATCGTGTTACTTAGTCCCGCCTTTTCGACAACATCAGGATCTTTCGGCCCCGCAAACAATCGAAAACTGTGCCCAAGTGCTGCTCCCGCAGGAACATCTCGTACGACACTATCCAAATAAAACGATGTGTTGATCGCGTGTTCTTGGTATTTCTTTACCTTCGACTCATTGGCAACGATCGTCGCGGTTCCCCGGCGGAAATACGACATCGTGTCGCTTCCAGCGGGCGGAATGTAGGCACAATTGAAATACTGTGCATCTACGCCGATGTAACTGAGTTCGCGACGCGCATCGTCACCGTCTTCTGCAAAGATCACCTCATCGGTGTCTTTGGGGTTCTTGCGAGCGTGCTTCAACACGTTGCAGCCCGTCATCAGCTGCCAGCCGTCGGCCGCAGTCTGATAGGTAATGTCACGGGCCGCCGCGCGACTCCAACTTGGGTTGATTTTATTGCTGTACCACCAACCCTCCATTGTCACGCCGTTGACACCATTTAGCCGGTAGGCAAGTTTCTGCGACTCTTTGGCCAAGTTTTCTACTTGAACGGACATGTCCAACATGTAGCTGTCGGGTTTCAACGCGTAGCTGCGCCGAAGACGAACAGGTTGTCCGCCGATCGATTTCATTTCCGCCGCGGACAGCTTGATGTCAAAGACAGCTTCGCCAGTGTCCGCATCCAGCTTGGAATTCCAAACCAGTTTTGCGGGATCAGCCAAACCGCTGATAGACCGATCGTTCGTCGCAATCCCCTTGCGATTGACTTGGCCAAGTGTCATCAAACAAGAAAGCTGCGATAGGTTTCCTTCAACTTGATCCTCACCACCTCGCTGGGCCAGTCGAACTAGGTCCAAAGGATGCTCTGTCAGAGTGGCAACAAAGTCTAATGTCGCTTCGTTTGCGTTTAGTTCGTCGCTTTCACCGTTGCTACTGCCGCGAAGAATTTCGACCGCAACTTCTTCGCCTGGCTTTGATTTACTTAAGGCCGCCACGATATCAGCAGGCGTCGATACCGGAGTCTTCGCCACAGACAGAATAATGTCGCCCGGCTGGATGCCCACATCGCCGGACGCTGTTTTGGCAAGCGCCGCTGGCGTACCAGGCCCAACCACGTTGACGCGGACTCCCGTTGCCTGATCGGCTGGTTCGCCGGCGAAGTACCCCAGGTAACCCGTCCGTGTATCGACGCGGTGATACTTTAATTCCTTATCTTCGCCGCGAGTGGTCAGTTCGATGCGTTCAATGCCACCACCGCGACTGTTAAGTGTGACCAACATCCGATAGCCGGACGCTGGATCCATCGATCCCAGCGTAATCCACTGCGGCCGGTCGGCTCTTAGCTGCGGACGATCAGATGCTTGTGGTTCGCCATCACCATCGGTTCCCTTGGTCGTCGACGTCGCATCGCCTTTTTCCGCATCATCCAATGCAGATTCATCTGAATCCGCATCGATCACTTGGACGTCATCATCTGCATCAGCCTGCTGGACCGCGTTCTGCGCAGCCTGGGGCGGCGGAGGTGGCGCGAACATCACTCGCATGCTGATGTAGAAAAAGAAAAACGCCGTCGATGCGATGATGAAGGAGAGCAGACGACGTTCCACGGTAAATCCAGATTTCTGAGTAGCAAAGGGAGCGCGACGTCAGGTCATCTGCAACTCGTCCCGCGAGGCGCAAGCGACCGTTCATCGAACCAAACAATGGCGATGCGAGCGCGCAAAATCGCGGCTCGGTCCGGTATTCTGTCCCCAGACCCATTTCTTGGGAAGGTGAACCGACGGACGTTGCCCGTAAATTGGGCGAAGAAATCCCGCGCAGAAATGTCGGCCTGATTCCGAGGTCTACTTTTCCGGCCTGGAGGCGATCTCAATTGGCTGAAGAACGCCCAGATAAGCCATCAAGTCGGAAATCTCCCGCTGCGACAAACCGTCAATCAGCCCCGCAGGCATGTTGCTGCTGGTACTTGGCAGGATTTGGTCGATCTCTTTCTCGGGAATTCGGGTCAAGTTGTTCTTGGCATCACGAACCGTCATGTCGCCGTTGGATTCTGCGTTGACCATGCCGATCAACACGCGACCATCCAAAGTCAGCACTTTCTTGCTGGCGTACTGGCTGCTGATGACGTGGGCAGGATACAAAATCGACTCAACGATTTCACGCTTGGAAAAGCGACGTGCGACGCCGGAAAGGTTCGGCCCGACAGCCACGCCGTTGGTTCCAAACTGGTGGCAATCAGCACATTTTGCTTTTGCAAAGACCTCGCGGCCGTGGATCGGATCACCGTACTGGCCATCAGCGCTTTCCAAATAGCTGACCAATTGATTGAAATCCCAACGCGACTCGTCTTCCTTGGGCAGCTCCGCAGCAGCTCGATCTGGATACATCTTGGCGTACCATTTTTGCCAAGGACGCATGGTGTTCTTGTCACCGTCGGGGCGTGTCATTCCTGTCCAATGCTCTAGCAGTGATTCAACGTTCTCGTAACTGTTGTTCTGTTTTTCAGCGCGAACGCCCAGCAGAATCAACTGGCGGATCGCCATTGGATCATCGGTCGCAATCGGTGCGCGTTTGAGCGATTTGACAACCTCGTCGGCAGACTGATTTTCCAGCACATTCAAACTTCGTACCAAGTAGTCCCAGTTTTCGCCTTCGGGATGAAGCGAAAGCGCCATCGCAATCACACTGCGACGCTCTGGTTCGCTGCGCCAGAGTTTACGGAGGTAATTGCCTGATTCTTCGTCATCGGCGGTTGCCAGCATCGCAATGATGCCGGTTCGCAGGCGACGTTCTGTTTCGCCAATTTGAGGATCATCGATCAGCCTCGCGTCGAGCTTTCGCAATTTCTCAGCGGTCTCTTGGTTGATCGGGCGCTCTAGTTTGTAGATGGCAGCCAGGGCCGCATTGCGCCATACATCCCCTTGCTCCAGCAATGCATGGGCATCATCTGATGAGAGGGCCTTGGCAAAGTCTCGCGTAATCGCAGCCACGTACATTGGCAAAGCACCTTCGCTGCTCTCGCTGGCCAATTTTTCGTAGAACTTCAGCACGCGAAAACGCTGCTTCGCGTTCCACTGTGGTGCAAGAAACTGCAAGTGCATCGCGACCAATACGCGGTCATCCTTAGGGGCATCGGATTCGATGTAGTCCAAGGCGCGATCTGCTACGCCATCCGCTTTAAGGTAGGCAGCCAGCTTGATTAGCTCTTGGTTCATGCGACCTTCGCTGGCCGGAAATTCTTCGGCAATTTGATCGCGCAGTGCCTCAACGCGGGCAGGATCAACTTTGCCGCGATGCAAGGCAACTTGGCACAAACGCAGCGCGTCGATGAAGTCCGCATCACTTAAAAAGCCGGTCATCATCTCGCTGGTACGTTGTAGAACCTGCATCGCAGAAGCCTCGGTGGGATCAGCATTGATCAACGCGAGCATGCCGTTCAACGCAATGCGGACGTCGGCAGTATTGACGACTTCTTCGCGCCACGTCTTCGTTGGCATTCGTTCTAGTACTCGACGCGCAACGAACGAAAGTGTGCGATCATCGCTCGCTACCAGCGGCATCAATTGTTCGGTTGTTTCGGGAAACGTATTGCTACGCAACATCGCTTCGCAAACTGAGCGTCGAACACGTGGATCACTGTCGCCCAGCATTTCGACCAGTCGTTTGGCTGTTTGTTCGCCAGGGTGCAGCCCCATCAACGTCGCCGCACGCGCCCGCACTTTTTCATTGGGAGCTTGCGTGAGTTCGATCACCAATTCTTCGCTTGGCACCGGTCCGAAGAGCTGCATTAGCTCCATGGCGCGAACGCGGTATTCGGCTGGGTTATCGTCGCTGTAGGCAACACCGGCGACCAACTGTGACCATTGGCTTCCCAGTTCTCGTTTGATTTTTGCAATTTCTTGTCGAGCCCAAGCGGATTCAAGCTGTGGCTGGCGAATCGCAGCCGCAACGCCCGTACCCAGCTTTTTGATTCGGTCCGGCACATCACCTTTGTAGACGACACGGTAGACACCACCTGCCGTTCCGCGGCCACCGGTGCAAAAGTACAGAGCACCGTCGGGACCAATGTCCAGGTCCGTTACGTTAAGCGGCTGGCCTTGAAGAAAGACCTCGCTATCGGCAACGTAGCCCGCGCCGCGTGGACGTAGCCGAACATTCAAAATTCGACCTTCGGACCAATCCGCCAGGAACATCGTGTCCTGATATCGAACCGGAAACATGTAGTGTTGATAAGCGACGCCACCGGTTGGGCTTCCACGTCCTGTATTGAGCAGTGAGGGGATTCGGTCGAAGTAGTGCTCGGGCCATTTTGCCCAGCCAGTGCGCCAACCCAATTCGGATCCTTCGGTGATATCGAACAACGCAGTCGGTCGATACCAGGCGGTTCCTTTGTCAGCTTCCATGTCGGCGTCGTGGACAAACAGTCCGCCATCTGAATTAAAGACAACGTCGTATGCGTTTCGTACGCCACCCGCGACACGCTCGACAATCGTGCCTTCCGTGTTGGTCCGTACAATGGTCCCGCCGGGAGCTTTGATCCCCAATGCGTGTCCACCCGGGTCTTCGTAGCGTGGTAACAAGTCGCCCTCGTACGTATCGCGATACGTGTCTCCCACGCCTCGTTTGCCGACTGCTTGGACGTGACTGCCTACCGCAATGTAGATCATCCCATCAGGTCCCAATCGCAGGCCATGTGGTCCGTGCTCGCCTGATTTACCTTTGAACTTGAGTACCGTTTTGACTTTTTCCAGCGAACCGTTTCGGTCCTCGTCGGACAGTCGATAGAGCGCGGATCCATCGGGTCCATCCCCTGTCACAAAGACTTCGCCGTTGAGCGGAAGAATCCCTTGGCAAGACGTGACTTTGTCACAGTACGTGCGAACTTTCTCGGGGACACCGTCTTTGTCGGAATCGAAAACCAGCAACAGTGGGCCGCCTTCTTGAGAAACAATGATGTGCCCGAACTCGTTGAAGGTCATTGCAATGACCGAGCCGACTTTTTCGTCATTGAGTACGCGTTGGACGCCGAAGCCACGTTGAATCTGGAATCGCTCGCGCTGATCGGATTCAGTGTCTGGAGTTGCCGCGACCTGCGGGTCGTGGTCCCAAGGCGCTGTCTCGCCGAACTTGCCAAACGAACTGGCCGATCCCCAAAGTCGGTCGTTAAACACAACCGTGTTCCAAGCGGACTGCTCCTGCGTGCTTGTCCGCCAAGACGCATCGGAGCTGAAGGTGTACCACTTGTCTCCCGTAGTGGGTTTGACCGCCACACGCGCGGCAAGGGCGGCTGTTTCGCCGTGGGTGTTGACGACTTTGACGGCGACTAAATTGCGCCCGATTTGAAAGTGTTTTGAAACGTCGTACTCATCGACGACCTGTGGCGAACCACCGCGTCCGACAAGATTGCCGTTAATGTAAAGCTCGTAGTTGTCGTCAGCCGTAATTTCGATTCGGCCTTCCGATGCGGCTCGAATGTTGATGGGCTTGCGAAACCAACAAGCTTGCCCTGGAGTGACAGGTCGCTCCAAATTGCTGCCAGCAGCCCAGATCCAGTTGGCTTCTTCGGCCAGCGAGTACTGACCCAATCCTGAAATCACCAGCAAGGTGGCGGTCATTATCACGACGCATCTTGTCGCGAAGTGCTTGGCAAAACGCGTGAAGGGTACGCAAATTTTGGTCTGAATCGTACGGGCGGGTCCGTCCATCGCTAGGCCTTCCATGGCTTCGTTGCTGGGGATGTAATCGGGCGATCGTGGGATAGATCGTGGCGAGGTTAGGGGGCTCGCCTATCGCTTGCAAGTCCGATTTAGCAAGCTGCGAAGCTTGGGGTTGTTGCAAAGGAAAGGGGCCACGCAAGCTATTTGCCAAGTAGCTTGGCCAACCGCTCCGTCAATGCGATGCGGAACATTTCGCCCGCCACTGTCGAGGGAATCAAAGATTGAATCGACAAGGTCTGGCTTTGATAGCTACGAAATGCAACTGGAATCGGCAACAGTTCAAGCGAGACTTCGTTGGCCTTACGCATCGCTCGATTCATGTGGAAAGCACTGGTGATAAGCCCGATTTCTCCGGTCGAGTCGATAGCTTCCGGCGGATCATCGAGAAATCGTCTAAGGCACTGCATCTCCTCTTCCGTGTCTTCTCCCCCAACAACATAAACGACCTCTTTGGGCACTCCAATCGAGACAAGCAAGCGGCGGCCAACCTCGCCAGGTACGGGCTTCGACGGATCGATGTCTCTTCCGGTGCAAATAATCGCCTTGGTTTCTCCGGCGTGCCACATCTGGGCCGCGGATAGCACTCGTTCACCGTCTGCTGTGATTTCGTCTACACCGTGACCATTTGTTGTCGCCGCGCCACCGAGCACAATCACAGCACGCAGGGGACGATCGTGCGCTTGCAAACTGTCTGCTGGTGACGCCTCAATGCTTCCAAAAAACGCAATCGCCAAGAGCAGGTTGAAACTTACGGACAATGCAATCCAAACACTGAAGAAAAACGCGCACGCCAGACGGTTGCCTCTAAAAAATTGACTGACTGCTATCGCAAACAGCAACAGCCAAATCAGTCCGATCGGCATCATCAGGTCTGTCGCCGCATGACCAGCAGCGTTGGCACCGTTCTGAACGCGTGTTAGCGCAACGAGCCCGATCGCCAAAATACAGCTAGCAACGACGCCTTTGCGTACAGACGAATCAATCATGCGAATCAAGTTCAGCATTACTTGTGCCGCGCCGGCATCGTTAGGCTTGCTGGGCAGGAAGCACGCCTAAGCTTGCGCCCACCTTCTCAAGCATCTTCCGCTCTTCCGGAGCGACGTGCCCGTCTGCCATCGCGATTTCGGACAGGTACACCATCACTTTTTCTTTCGCTTCGGTGTCCAAACTATCTCTCAGCATCAACGCCAAGTCCTCAACTGGCGGCAGATCTTTTCCATGCTGGACAATCATGCGCAAGCCAGCCTCGTCGAACTCGTCGAAAACTTCGTCCCCAGCTTTCTCTGCTGCTACCAATTCGGCCTCTTCGACTTTACCGTCCGCCAAAATCATACTGGCGGCCAGTGCGGCCCCGACCGCGTTTAAGTCAGCGACTTTTGGGCTATCAGGTAGTCCCAAGGCAGTCAGTTTTTTGGCAACCGATTTCGGGTTGGGGCCAACAAACGCTCCTCGAATCAAGTTGTACAAAATGAAACACGGATTGATGAAAATCGCGTACAAGCTGAACCAGCCAATCAGTGCAGACAGCCCTGCTTCGCCAAGGACCTTTTTGCGAACACACGAGACGCATCCGATGTACGTTTTGGATCCAATCAAATAGGCAACCAGCAGGCCACGAACATAAGGTGCCGTCGCTGTCGTTTCCAGCGAATTGGTTTGGCAATAAGGGCAGGGGTAACCGCCTGAGGCGTCTTGGCTCATCACTGTTTTCGCACGGGTTCAGTTACTAATTATTAGACAGTCGTACGCAGAAGGATAACGCATTCCAAACATCATCATGCGCCATTGGACGCTTAGATGCGACAAAACACCAAAATCAATCAGCGCGAAATAGCTCGGTTAAGTAGAAGCTAAGTCAACCGATCGTTTGAGCAACGCCTCTCCTAGTGAGCATCAAGCCAGTTGGCTCCCGTTCCCATCTCAACAACGATCGGAACTTTCATCGGCATTGCTGTCTTCATAGCTTCCTCAATGACAGGCATCACAGTGTCTGATTCCGATTTCGGCATATCGAAAACCAATTCATCGTGGACAGTAAGTAGCATTTTTGTCTGAAATTGTCTCTCCTGTAGTGCTCGATGCACGCGAATCATTGCGAGCTTCAGCATGTCCGCCGCCGTTCCTTGAATCGGGCTGTTCATCGCCAAACGCTCGGCAGCTTTCACGACGCCCTTGCTTTTGGAATTGATGTCGCGAAGGTAGCGTCTGCGCCCCGTGCCCGTTGCAACGTAGCCGTGCTCTTTGGCAAATGCGATCGTGCGATCGATGTACTCTTGGACGCCTGGGTATTTTTCGAAGTAATTGTCGATCAACTCTTTCGCTTCACCTCGCGGGATATTCAGTCGCTGTTGCAAACCAAAGGCAGAGATGCCGTAGATGATGCCGAAGTTGACCGTCTTTGCTTTGTCACGCAT
Source organism: uncultured Pirellulaceae bacterium (assembly GCA_964444105.1). Classification (GTDB taxonomy): domain Bacteria; phylum Planctomycetota; class Planctomycetia; order Pirellulales; family Pirellulaceae; genus K23-9. Next base: position 7,033 of record CAYUGI010000075.1, on the reverse strand, counting down.
CTCACGCGTCACATCATCGATTTCGACTTTGTAGACCTTCGATGCGGTCACGGTATGAATGTCTTCACCCGAGACAAACGCCTCCATCATCCCCTCATCACCACTCAACTCGGCCATCACTCGCAGTTCGATTTGCGAGTAATCTGCTGACAGCAACAAATGGTCGTCGTCACGTGCCACAAAAGCTGCACGAATGTCACGCCCCCGCTCTTTGCGAATCGGAATCGTCTGCAAATTGGGATTGTTAGACTGCATTCGCCCTGTCGACGTCCAAGCTTGACTGTAGTGCGTGTGCAACCGCCCCGTCGCTGGATTGACGGACTCAGGAAGTTGGTCGACGTACACGGATTTCAGTTTCCGCGCATTGCGATATTCCAGAACGTTGCGAATGATTTCGTGTCGTGGAGCCAATCGTTCCAGTTCGGCCTCTCGCGTTGAATACTGTCCTGTCGCAGTTTTTTTGGGATTGTCCTCCAGCTTCAATTCGTCATACAGCACGACGCCAAGTTGCTTGGGAGAATCGATATTGAATTCGTGCCCGGATGCCGCGAAAATCTGTGCTTGCAAATCCTCAATCTCTTTGCCCAGTTTCACCGAATAAGCGTTCAGCGACGGCACGTTTAAATTGATGCCCTCGTGCTCCATGTCGACCAAAACAGGAATCAGTGGGCATTCAACGTCGTAGCAGACTTCGGCGACTCCGCGTTCTTCGATATCCGGCGCGATCGCATCAGCCAATTGCAATGTGATGTCAGCATCCTCGCAAGCGTACTCGCAAAGTCGATCCGGCGCGATGTCACGCATGTTCTTTTGGTCGTCGCCTTTGGGGCCAATCAAATCGCTGGTTGGAATCGGCTTGTAGTTGAGGTAGAGCGATGCGAGGTAATCCAAACCATGACGCATCTCCGGCTCTTTCATGCTGTGAGCCAACATCGTGTCCATCAGTGGCCCGCGTACGTCGATGCCATGCCATTTCAGTAGCGTGATGTCGTACTTCAGGTTATGCCCAATCTTCTTGATCGACTCGTCGCCAAGCACCTCGGCGAACTCCGACAGAATTGCCTTCGCATTTTCCCGCTCGGTTGCCTCGTCCCAATTCGATTTGACGTTGCTCTCGCCCGTCGGCGTGATGACCACGTAGTAGGCTTCGTGACTTCTAAACGAGATTGCCAAACCTAGCGGCAACGCACTGCGCGCGTCCAAACCAGTCGTCTCGGTGTCGAAGCAGAATCGTGACTGCGTCTTTAAGGTCGCGATCAATTCCGCACGGCCTTCGGCCGTATCAACCATTTTGTAATCGTGTTTGACATCATCGATTGTTTTTTCATCCGTTGGCTCGTCAAACAACGTGGCCTGTATTTCTGTTTCTCGTTTTTCGCGAATCACGTCGGCGCGAACGCCAGCGGAAGAAAATGACTTGCCAAACAAACGTTTGCCCAACGTGTCAAACTCAAGTTCCATCAGCAACGCTTTCAGCTTTTCGTCGTCATACGACGTCCAAGCAAGCGAATCTAAATCGATTTCAACCGGCACATCCAATTGGATGGTGACGAGCCGTTTTGACAACAAAGCCTGGTCGTGGTTCTCGATCACCCGTTCTTTCTGTTTGCCCTTGAGTTCTTCGGCGTTAGCGAGCAGGTTTTCAACCGTGCCATATTTCGCGATCAGTTTTTGTGCGGTCTTGGGGCCGATGCCTGGAACGCCGGGGATATTGTCGCTGCTGTCACCCATCAGCCCCAGAATGTCGATGACTTGATCGACCCGTTCGACCTCCCACTTTTTCAGCACCGCGGGAATGTCCAAGATTTCAGAATCACCGCCTTGCCGACCGGGCTTGTAAACATGCACGTTGGGCCGCACCAATTGGTGATAATCCTTGTCGGGGGTCACCATCCACGTTTCAAAACCCGCTTCGTCAGCTTTCACAGAGACAGTGCCGATGATGTCGTCGGCTTCGTAGCCAGGCATCCGAACCGAGGGGATGTTGAACGCCTCGAACAGGCGATCGATGTACGGCAGCTGCTTCGAAATGTCTTCGGGCATCTCGTCGCGTTGAGCTTTGTACTCAGGGAATTCAATATGCCGCTGGGTTGGCTCCTTGGTATCGAACGCGACCATCAGGTGAGTCGGTTTTTCGCGTTTGATGATGTCTGAGACCGCGTTGATCATGCCGAAGATCGCCGACGTACACAGCCCACCGGACGTGAACCGCGGACTTCGCACCAATGCAAAGTGGGCGCGGTAGGTCAGCGCCATTCCGTCCAAAAGGTAAAGTCGCTTGCCATGGGCAAAAAGATTATCAGCAGAAGAATCGGGCATTGACGTGTCCGGTCACGAATCGATGGAAGGTACAAAGTCAATTTACCCCGCCGAAGAAGACTTGTTTACCCTGCGTATTTGCCCCGCGTGGTCGAGGCAAGTGGCTCCGGAATAAAAGTTGATCTTCTATTCGCTTAGCTGCACTTTGTCGTAAACATCACGCAGCTTCAATGGCTGCTCCAAGCTGGCCAGTTGAAGTGTTTCCGAAACACCCACGACTTCGCGAAGTAACCAAAGTCCGTCAGCGGTTCGCGTATGTTGTTCGACGCGTGCTTCATCCTGCCAGACGACCAAGTACTCTTTCAACGAATCAATCTGTCGATAATGGCCGAACTTGCCGCCACGATCAAAGTCGGCCGTCGATGGCGAAAGCACTTCGACAACGAGGACTGGGTTCGTCACGACCTCGTCAGAATCACTCTCCTGGTCACCTGGGCAAACAACACTGCAATCTGGATACGCTTGATAGCCGGTTGCTTCGATCAGCACGCGCATGTCACTGCCATGAACTTGGCAATTCCCGCTTAGCAAATTGCCAACCGCCCGGATGACGTTTGTGCCAATCAGACTGTGCCGGCGCGTGCCACCGGCCTGCGAAAAGACCTCTCCAGCGTAGAACTCATGTCGCTCCGCTTGATCTTGTTCCCATGCTGCGTATTCAGCAGCGGTCATTCGCAAGTCTAGTTTTCCAGCACTGCTCATTAGATCCTACCGACTCGGAGACTATTGAAGAAAGATTTCTGTTCTACGGCCAGTATATCATCAATGTTGAACAAAGCCTCAAAGTTACTCGATACAAATAATCTCTCTGATAGTGTGAGCGTAAAGACGCCCGTCGGCGAAACTCAAGCTTGCACGATTGAAGGACTCACCTACTGGCCCCAGATCATTGATCGCGACGATTGCACCCTCGTCAAATTTCGCTGCCTGCGAATCGATCACGTAGACCGTGCCTGACATCGTGGGAACATACAAATACTTACCGACAACGGTTGGCACTTGTGAAGCATGGTGACCCCAGCCATTGCCGCGCGAACGATCGTCGCCCATCACCACATGCCCTGCGCTGTTCTTGCACGAATTCGGTGCGAACGCCCAAAGCTGTACCGGCAAGACCTTGGGCGGTTTCCGCTGCGACTGTTTTTGCGCCGCGATAGTCTCCTCTGGCATCCCACGCCAATCCCAAAGCAATTCATCCACATCGCTACCAGCGGTTCGTCGCAGTTGAACAGGCAACTGCAAGTAGCTGACTTTGCCCAGCAGTAGATCCACACGCCCAAGCCAGGGCTCCGTGTACGCACGAAAGTAATGGTAACGACCAGCCACAACGTTGGACTGTTGAATGAGTCCACGGGTTTTATTGCCCAGATCCACGGAGACGATTTCGTCGGACCAAGTATCGTCGTCGTTGTGTTTTCGCAATGGGACTTTATTAACGATCGATGCACGCAACTTGATCTTCCCCGTTTTGCTTTCGATCCATAAGTGTTCACCCGCATGAAACACCAATGCATCATCGCCTATTGTGTGGAAAGCTTGCGTGCTCATAAATTTTTCTAGCGGCAACGTCCAAAGTGTTTTACCGTCCAGGGCACTCACCATCGACACTCCTTCGGGCGTCTCCGGAGGAGAATGTCCGCCACCTCGACCAACAACGATTTGCGGCTTCATATCCATGCGACGTTCGAGCAACGAAACGCTACCCATGTTGACGCCGCACGTCGTATTCCATGCTGGCTTGCCAGTCTTGAAATCAAGGGCCTGCAGTTGAGTCCATTTTTCAAGCGGTGCGTCTTTGTGATCGTGCGTGAAATGCCCGTGTCGATCCGGCATGTACGACTGCTTCACAAATACCACATTGCCATCGTCGGTCATGAAGGGCTGAGTCCGCCCCGCCGGCATCATCTTGTTTTGCCAAATCAAATTGCCGTCGAAATCAAAACAAGCTATCCGGCCCGATGCGTTGAAAAAGCAGACGTGCTCACCATCAGTGACCGGCGGAGGCCCCGTACTGTCACTGAAGCATCCCGAAAGTCGCAGCGGATAATCGCCCATGATTTCTCGGGTCCAAACCGTTTCACCTGTCTCGCTGTCACAGCACCAAGCAACAATGTTCTGTCCAAGAGTCTCATCAGCCTGAGTCTCTTGCATCGTTGTGAAAAAAATACGATCTGCCCAGACAGCAACGGTACTTTGCCCCGTCTGTGGGAGTGGTTTTCGCCACTTGATTCTCTGGTTACGCACCACGCTCCACTGGGTTGGTGCTTCGGCATCGGGGGCACGGAAATCTTGATTGGGGCCACTTCCCTGCGGCCATCGAGGTGTCGCCCTGATCCTCTCTTGCTTTTCCCATCGCTCCATCATCTGTTGAGTTCGACTGTCCTGGCCTACGACGAAGTTTGCCGCGGGGGCGAAAGTCAATATGAGTAGCAGTAAACGCATCGGTTGCGGGTTCCGATTCAATGATGGTTTGATTGAGAGTGATCGAATTCAAAATTAGCAAAGCAATTGTACATGCCGGCTTTCCGTGAATACCAATCGGCTGAAAAACAGAGCGGTTGCCATCCGTATAGAACCCAATAGAGTGTTTGGGCAGTTTAGCGGGCTTTTGCCAGTCCTGCGAAACCGCTTCCTGCAGGCACAAATGCAATTCGGCGACGATCCCAGCGGAGGCTGGAATATTTAATTGATGACGACTACGGAAATACAAGTCAAAGGTGCTCGCGAGCACAATCTACGCGACGTCGATCTGGTGATCCCACGCGGACAACTGGTCTGCTTTTCTGGGGTCTCGGGAAGCGGAAAGTCGTCGCTCGCGTTTGATACGCTCTACGCCGAAGGCCAAAGGCGATACGTCGAATCGCTCAGCAACTACGCGCGGCAGTTCATGGGGCAAATGCCCAAGCCAGATGTGGACTTCGTCAGCGGGCTGAGTCCGTCGATTTCGATCAGCCAAAAATCAACCGGCAAAAATCCGCGCAGTACCGTTGGCACGATCACTGAGATCTACGACTTTCTACGCGTCTTATTCGCGCGAGTCGGCACGGGCCGGTGTCCGGATTGCCAAGTCGAAATCACTGCGCAAACTCAAGACGCGATCGCGACTCGGATCTTGGACTTGCCGACTGACGCCACGCTGTGGCTGATGACGCCGCTGGTCCGAGGACAGAAAGGTGAATTCCGCGACCTGTTTGAAGATCTGCGCAAGCAAGGTTTCTCGCGCGCTCGCGTGGACGGCGACACGATCCGGCTATCAGATCCACCCTCGCTAGATCGTCAAAAACGACATGACATCGAACTAATTATCGATCAAATCGCACCGGATGAACGTGATCGTGGCCGCATCGATGAAGCGATCGATGTTGCACTGAAACTGGCCGACTTCACCGTCATCGTTTCGCTAGGTGAAGAGCACGATGACGCCGCTGGCAAACCCAAAGACGATATCCTTTACTCGTCACGATACGCCTGTGGATCCTGCGGCAGTAGCTTTAAGCCGCCCACTCCGCAATTGTTCAGTTTTAATAGTCCACAAGGAATGTGCCAAAGCTGTGACGGGCTAGGACGTTTCTACACCTTCGTTCCCGAACTGCTGGTTCCCGACGAAGGCAAGTCGGTCCGCAAGGGCGCGATCGCGCTGCTGGGAAAATGGGGCGACCTCGGACGCTATCGCCGCCACATCTACAAGGGTGCGGCCGATGCGATGGACAAGGCATTGGAGCTAGATAAAGGCACGATGCTGGAAGGTAAGTGGCAGGATTTACCCGATCAAGCCAAACACATTTGGCTTTGGGGCACCGACGACTCGATGGAGTTCACTTGGAAGGGTGGCGGCAAAGCAAAGAAGTACGCCGGGTCCTTCGAAGGATTCATCCCCGAACTGCTGGAACGCTATCGAACTTCGCGCAATAAGATGCAGATCGCGCAGTTCGAAAAGTTCATGAACAACATTCATTGCGTTGACTGCGATGGCGCTCGGCTGAATCCACAAGGCAACGCTGTCACCATTCGATCAGGCGCGAAATCGTTTGCCGACGAACCTGACCAAACGTTGCCGCAACTTTGCGACTTGCCCATTGATCGGTTGGTTGATTTCTTCTCGGACATCGAACTGGATGCGACCGACGCCAAAATCGCAACCGAGGCCCTGAAAGAAATCCGCACGCGTTTGGGTTTCCTGTTGGGCGTCGGCTTGCACTATCTGACTTTGGGTCGAACCGCGCCTACGCTTTCGGGCGGGGAATCACAACGGATCCGATTGGCTGGCCAAATAGGTAGTGGTTTGTGTGGCGTGCTCTACATTCTGGACGAACCGTCCATCGGACTGCACGCACGTGACAACGACCGTCTAATCGAAACACTGCTACGTCTCCGTGATGCAGGTAACACACTGATCGTCGTCGAGCATGACGAAGATACGATGCGCGCGGCGGACATGATCGTCGACTTTGGCCCCGGGCCAGGTGTGAAAGGTGGCGAAATCGTTGCCGCCGGCAATTTGGAATCAGTGCTCAAGTCCAAGAAAAGCGTCACCGGTCAGTTCCTTAGTGGTCGTCGTACGATCGAAGTCCCCACCGACCCGAGGCCGATCAACAAAGAAACTTTGCTGACGGTTCACGGCGCGCGATTCCACAACCTAAAAAACATCGACGTCTCGATTCCTCTTGGGACGGTGTGCTGCGTCACGGGCGTTTCGGGTAGCGGCAAGAGTTCG
>CAYUGI010000074.1:0-24618 GCA_964444105.1 uncultured Pirellulaceae bacterium | reverse complement strand
CAAAGTGCTTTGCTTGATGACGCTTCGCGACGACTGTGGAAGATGAAGCACAAGAAGAGACGCGAGTACGATGCGTCTGACCGCGAAACGGTTGATGCGTTGTGGAGCGAACTAGTTTTCGGCCAGTTTGCCAGCGTAGAAAGAACGACCATCACATGTACGCTAAAAAAGCCATCCAAAGACTGGCCGATGGAAATGAAAATCAAAGCAGGTCGCGTCAAAAAGCTCAGCTAACGCGTCTCGAAATTGACGATTTCAATCGCCGAGACCGAATCCCCCTTAAGAGAAAATCCAGCTTTGGTCGGCTGGGCAAAAGCCATCAGATTTCCTCTCCCTTGGGAGAGGTCGAGCCTCAGCGAGGGAGAGGGGCAATTACCTTCTCATCATCAGATGTTTTCTGCTGCCGTCCAATGCTGGCCCTCCCCGGCCGCTACTGCGTCCGACCCTCCCGCTGCGCGGAGGGTGAAGAAGGTGTCGAAATGCAGCTGAAACCGCCCAACGAGGACCTGGACAGTTTCTCGAGCGGGTGATTCAAGTGAGCGACGTTGAACGTGAACTACGATGCCGATTCTGAATACACCTTGCGCTGATTCAACCTGCTCCAGGGCATTGCCACGTTTTACGAGTAGTCGTCCATTGGCGGGCAGCTACAGACGAGGTTGCGGTCGCCGTAGGTATTGTCGATCCGGCCAACTGTGGGCCAGAATTTTGCATCGCGTAGCCAAGCTGCTGGCCAAGCGGCTTGTTCACGTGAGTACGGATGTGGCCAGTCATCGCGACCGATCTGCTGCATCGTATGCGGCGCATTGGTCAGCGGGTTGTCTTCGCGGTCGAGTGATCCATCCTGAATCGCTTGGATCTCAGCACGAATCGAGATCATTGCGTCGCAGAATCGATCAAGTTCGTCTTGGCCTTCGCTTTCAGTCGGCTCGATCATCAACGTGCCAGCAACCGGCCACGACATCGTTGGCCCGTGGAAACCATAGTCCATCAAGCGTTTGGCGATGTCTTCGATCTTGACGCCCGCTGTCTTTTCAAACTCACGGCAATCAACGATGAATTCGTGTGCGACATAGCCATTGGTATCGGTGTAGAGGATGTCGTAATGGTCGCTCAGCCGTTTGGCCATGTAGTTGGCATTCAAAATGGCAACTTGTGTTGCACGACGAAGTCCTTCGCCACCCATCATGCCGATGTAGACGTAGCTGATCGTCAAAATGCTGGGGCTGCCGTAAGGTGCCGCCGAAACGGGGCCGATGGCAAATTCACCAGCAGTGTCGGGACGTTGCACTGGGTGTTCTGGCAAGAATGGCACTAATTGCGGAGCCACACCAATCGGTCCCATCCCCGGACCACCACCGCCGTGCGGAATGCAAAATGTCTTGTGCAAATTCAAGTGGCAAACGTCGGCGCCACACGTGCCGGGACTGGTTAGTCCGACTTGGGCATTCATATTGGCCCCGTCCATGTAAACCTGACCGCCATGGTCGTGAATGATGTCGCAGACTTCGCGGATCGTTGATTCGAACACGCCATGAGTCGATGGGTAAGTAATCATCAAACAGGAAAGCTGCTTGGCGTGCTTTTCTGATTTTGCACGAAGGTCGTCCATGTCGATGTCACCACGATCGTCACATTTGATCGCGACGACTCGCATACCCGCCATCACGGCCGAAGCAGGATTGGTCCCGTGAGCGGATGTTGGGATCAGGCAAACGTCTCGCTGGTTTTCGGTCCCAGCTTTGGCGGCCATGTGTTCATGGTAAGCACGGATCACAAGCAGGCCGGCGTACTCACCCTGGGCACCTGCATTGGGTTGCAAGCTGACGGCGGCAAAGCCCGTGACTTCACAGAGCCAGCGTTCCAATTCGCGGAACATCTGAGTGTAACCTCGCCACTGCGTGTCAGGCGCGAACGGATGCATGTTAGAAAATTCCGGCCAAGTGACCGGAATCATTTCGCTGGTACCGTTCAGCTTCATCGTGCAAGATCCAAGCGGAATCATGGTGTGGGCAAGCGATAAATCACGTCCCATCAGCTTGAAAATGTAACGCAGCAACTTGGTTTCACTGCGGTGTTCATGAAATACCGGATGATTCAAGAACTCACTTTCGCGAGTGAATGTGCCGACATCACACAGGCCTTCAGATTGAGCCTCGGCAGAGAGTTCATCGACATCAAATCCGGTGTAGTGGCCGAAATTGAATGCAGCCAACAGATCGGCGACCAGTGCGCGATCGGTGGTTTCATCCAACGTAACGCCCAAGGTCCCGTCGTCGTATTCACGTAGGTTGATTTGCCGTTCGCGTGCGGCGTCGGCGACTTGACGTGCTGCGAACTTGCGACCCTTGCCGAGCTGAATTCGGATCGTGTCAAAGACGGGACCGTCGTGTGTGATCGAATGTCCCAATCGATCCAGTCCTTTGACAAGCGCGCCGGTGAATCCTTGCACTCGGCGCGCAATATTCGTCAAACCATCGGGGCCGTGGTAGACAGCGTAGAACGAATTGATGATCGCCAGAAGTGCTTGCGCGGTGCAGATGTTGCTGGTCGCTTTGTCGCGGCGAATGTGTTGTTCACGAGTCTGAATTGCCATTCGCAAAGCGGAGTTACCGTGAGCATCCTTGGAAACGCCAATGATGCGACCTGGCAGTTTCCGAGCGTGGTCCTCATGAGTCGAGATGAATGCGGCATGTGGTCCTCCCAATCCCATTGGCACACCGAAACGCTGTGCACTGCCAACACATACGTCCGCGCCCCATTCGCCTGGTGGCACGATCAAGGTCAGCGAAAGCAAATCGGCTGCGGCAACCGTCATGCATCCGTGCTGCTTCGCGTTTGCGGCCAATGCCTTGTAGTCTTCGATGCGGCCGTCAGTGGTTGGGTACTGGACCAAGACGCCACATAGTCCGCCTTCGCCATGATCAAAATCGATGTCGCTAATGGGCCCAACTTTCAAATCGATGCCCAAGCCGGTCGCTCGGGTTTGCAGCAGCGCGAGTGTTTGGGGGTGACAATCATCAGCCGCCCAGAAACCAGTTTTCTTGTGACGAGCAATCGAAACACACATGCCCATTGCTTCGGCTGCTGCAGTCGCTTCATCCAGCAAGCTGGCACCGGCGAGCGGCAATCCTGTCAACTCCGCAATCATGGTTTGGAAGTTCAGCAACGCTTCCAAACGACCTTGCGCGATCTCGGCTTGGTAGGGTGTGTACTGTGTGTACCAGCCTGGATTCTCCAGCACGTTTCGCAAGATCACCGGCGGCGTGACCGTTCCTGTGTACCCCATGCCGATGCATGATCGGTAGATTTTGTTCTTGCCGGCGATGGTTTTCAAACCTTGCAAGAATTCGGCCTCGCCGCGCGGATCGGGAATGTCTAGCGGAGCATCCAGCTGTATATCACTGGGGATCGTTGCCGTGGAAAGCGAATCAAGGGAATCGAATCCAAGCGACTCGAGCATGATTTCGATTTCGCCTTGCGTCGGACCGATGTGTCGTCGAGCGAACCCATCGACAAAGTCCAGGATATTGGTTTGGGGCGATGCGGTCGCGGTAGAGGGGCCGGTAGCAGTCATGCGATTCATTTTGCGGTAGGCAGGGGCAGATTCTCCCGAAAATCATCGGGTGAACTAATAACCGCAAATGTAATTACGACATTCTCAGTTCGGTATCCCTCCTGCGGATTCGGGGGCAGAAATTACCGTCGCACGCGGATCTATGCTGACGAATCTTCAAAGCTCGACCCTGTATAGATCGGACTTACTACGAAGGATCATCCAATTGCCAACGATCGCGGGGGACGCCATGAAGCCGTCGCCAAGTTTGGATTCGGCCAACAACTTGAATTCACGTCCGGGCTGCAAGGTCGTGATGTCACCTTCTGTGCTGAAGAGATAGATCTTGCCGCCAGCGAAAATCGGTGACGCGGCGTAGGATCCTTCCACGCGTTCCTGCCAATGCAAATCCCCAGTCTTCGGGTCGCGGCAAGTTGCGACACCATCGTCGCTGACCATGAACATCAAATCATCAACGATCAACTGCGATGATTTCTTCGCGACACCCTTCTTGGCGGACCAAACGGTATGCGTATCCGTGACGTCGCCTTTCCCATTGGCTGCGACGGCGACCATCGAGCCCATCCCGTTCGTGATAAACACCATTCCATCGTGAAAAACAGGACGTGCCGACGCATTCATTCCTTTGTGGTAGACCGTCCAGATAGGATCGCCCGTTTCGGGAGAGTATGCGATCGTGGCAACTGCGCTGGGGTAAACCAGCTGATCTTCGTCATCGACACGGATGATGTGGCCCGTGCAATATGCTTTCATCCGGTCGCCATTGTCGGTGCCGTAGTCAATATCTCGATCCGTCTTCCAAACCGTCTTTCCTGTATTCTTATCCAACGCCACGACGTACTGCAGATCGAAACCATCGAATGCCACGAACAACTTATCATCGTGAATGATGGGAGAAGACGCTGGGCCGCGGTAGTGATCGCATTTCAAATCGCGACGCTCCCAAATCGTCTCGGCTGTGTTCATATCCAAGCAAGCAGTCAGGTAACTACCAAAGTGCACATAAACGCGTCCGTCTTCGAGTACCGGAGTCGGAGTCGCGTAACTGTTCATCGGATGGCAAAACTGAGGCTCAGCATTTTCACAGAGCACTTTGTCCACGACAACTTTTCCATCGGTAGCATTGATGCAGAGGACCGACATCTTCTTGCCATCATCCGTTGCGGTGGTTAACCAAATTTTGTTGCCCCAGACAACCGGCGAAGACCAACCCTTGCCATGAATCGGTGTTCGCCAAGAGACAACGGATTCGTCTATTGTTGTCGGCAAGTTGGCTGCTGCAGCCTGACCGTTTCCGTCAGGGCCGCGATACTGTGGCCAGTGATTCGACTGAGCGTTTGCAGAGACAGTGCAAACGCAAATAAGCGTGAATGCGAGCTTAGAGAATTTCATAACATTGATGCTTGGTTGGGTTTCCAGCAAGCACACGCTGCGAGCCGGGTATTCGGAGACGCTACACCTTAGTTGATATTCCAGGTCGTTGATGTCACTCGTCGGCAGGCAGTTTTTTCAAGTCCGCACGACTGTCTGCGTAAGTCTCACAGAATGCCATCGCGGCTGGGTCTGGCTCGACATTCCAATTCTGGCAGGCCTTGGCGTAGATCTCTGGCCACCAGTTGCGATGCTCGGTCAGGCCGTCGTCTTTGTATTTTTGCCAGTGACTGAGGACTTGGGACCAGCAATCATCTCCGTACTTCATCGCTTCGTTCAGTGAAGCGAATTTTGGCACGTACCAGCGTCGGCCGATTTGCGCATGCAAGACTTCGTCGGCCCAGTCAAAATCTTGGAAGAGTGCTGATAGCGGATCACCGCTCTGGACGCCAACTTCCCATTCGTACTTCTTTCCGGTGCGAGGCATCAGCCCCTGTTCGATGAAGAACAGAACACCGTGCCTCTGGCGAGCTGATAGCTGACCGTTCAGGTTTCGCGACCAAGTGAAATTGATCGGAATCTTCGTCCAGTCGATCCCGACTGCATTGAACCCGACTTCGCCCATCATTGCGTGACGGGCTTCGTCCCACAATTGACGCGTCATTTCGGCGTGAAATTCCCAGGGCTCGTCGTCGCGAAGTTCGACCAGAATGCTAGCCATCATCTCGGGCACGTCGATCTCGCGGATGCGTTTGTAGTACATCATCAGTGTCTTGTCGCGCGCCGAGAAACGGTCGTCGTACAGAAAGGCTTCTGGATTCACACCCGCGTTAAACGTGTCCCCGAACCGCTCGTCGCGTTGCGGTTGGCTGTCATACTCAAACGGACGGATGCTGTCACGTCGTTTGGGCAGAGCTTCGAGGTTTCGTTTTTCTGTTCCGTCGATATCGCCCGCGGCCGAGAGAATGGACTGGTAGTAGTCGATGCGTTCCCATTGAAAGGAAGGGTCCTTTTTTCTCAGTGCTTCGACAGCCTCCGCTCCTGTCTGCAAAGCCTCAGACAACTCGAATCGCATCAACTTGGCGATTCGAACCGTCGGCGCATCAGCCAGCGGATGCGCCTCATTTTGCAGTCGCTCGCAAGCCGAGCAAATAGCCGGCAGTGCGACAGCGTAGATTCCACCCAGCAAATCCAGATTGCTGGGGGCACAGAGAATTTCGTCCAGCAACAGATCCAATCCTTCGCAGGGGGATTTGTCCAGCCCGAGAGGAGGTTGTCGCATTTCACCTACTCGCCGCCGGATCAATGTGACTTGCTCAGCGAACACGTACGCGTGATGACTGTAGAGTGTTTTTAATTCATAGATCGGCTCGCTGGCCAAGTGAGCGACGAGCATTTCGTGCAGCCGCCTCAAGCAATGATGTAAACGCAAAAGTCGACGCACACTTTCATCAAGACTCCAATTGGCTTGGATTGCGGTGCTCATGTCACAGAGGCCCGCCAGTGGCGGAATATTGCCGTTGGTCAACGGAAAATCGGTTTCCATGAATCGGATCCTGAACGCGGATTGTTTTCGCTTGGGAGGTTCAATGTACGACGCTCTCAGATGGGCAAACGAGTGGATAAATTTGTTCACCTAGGCTTCGTTTATTGCAGGATCATAGTGTGGATTGTGGAAGCAGGTGGACGCGGTGATTCAATCTTCCACCCCACAATTGCGGGAATCCGCGATATGGGGAATTTCCCCACAACGAATCTTGACGCCCAGCTTCGGCGTCCTTTAACAGAGGTAAATCCTAAGTGGAGACGCCAGTTTGATTGGGGCATCGCGGATCACATCATTTGATGGGGAACCGGTCGATCAAGTTTGGCCTTCGTGCTAGCACAGTCAGTGCTTGGCTTGGGATGAATCGACGTTTGAGCTGCCAAGTACGAACCAGCCTTCTAGTGAGTCTGGTTCGTACTGGTGGCTTTGACGGGCCATCACTCGCTTCGATGAAACTAAAGGGCACTTAGTTTGGTCACTACAAATTTTCATTCGATCAACCATTCTGGCAGTGCAGCAGCTCCCAATGTTGGTGTCGTTCAGAATTGCAATCCTGGATGGCCAGATACTGATCAGGCAGTTGTCCACGAACTATCTTCCAAGAGCGAACGCGTTGACTTAGGCAGGCGGACGGGGGACGCAATGGTAAGTGTTTTCGCTTCGGAGTTGTCGTTGCCCAAGATATTGCCTTTGGTGTCGCAGCAACACGTTCAGGTTTGTCACGATTGGCAGCATGCCATGGAAGCGTTTTTAGCTGGCCAAGGTGGCTGCATCTTTTTGGAACTCGATCAGGATGCAAAGCCAAAACTAGAACAGCTAAGACAATCCAGATGCCAATGGAACTTGTTGACAGTGGTCGCTTGTTCGGCCGACGACAGTGGCGCGATGGCGATGACTGCGGCGCGTTCGGGATGCCAAGATTTTGTCTCGTTTGCAAGTTTCGGCAGTAGCGCAAGCGACAACCAAGCAAGCGACGCCCGGCATAGAATTCAAAACAAAATCCAGCAGGCATGTCTTCTGGATATGGAAGGTACACACTGTCGCCAGCAATTCCGTGCGAACTGGAAAACGCTTAGCCTGCGAGAGCGAGACGTCCTGCGGCGCTGTATCGATGGAGACAACTCAAAGTCGTTGGCCAAGCAATTAGCCGTCACCTACCAGACGATCGACAAACACCGTAACCGCGCGCTACGCAAGATGAACTGCAACAGTTTGATCGAGTTTTCGACGCTGTTGCACCAACTGCAATCCATTGAAGGTTGATGCAGTTTCTTGCGGGAACGGTAGCTCGATTTTCGCATAGCGAAATCGACATCGCGTGAGGGTGTACCCTCGCCGCGCAATGTGCAGAAAGTCGCACGAGTGTTGTGGTTTTCCCTCTCCGATTTGTCTGCAGTGCGCACTCGCGATTGTTCTTTCGCGACGATTTGTGAGGTGTCGATACTGAGGGCAAACCCGCTGGGGAAAACCCCAGCGACGAGTGAGTAAAACACGCATCGAAGAAGTTCCATCTTCTGTGGGTTCACCCTCGGTGAACGTCGATGGACAAAACTATGGCAAGCACTAGCAAGTGTGTGTTCGTCAAAAACAGATCTACATCAGACGATCAACAATTTTCAATTTCGACTCGCCAACCAAGCCGGGGTATAGAGATGACAAATCAAAACAAGTGCGTGTTTATCTTGAGCCAAGATGAAGAGTGGTCCGAAGTGTCACGCGACATTATCATTGGTGACGGGTGTCATGGCCGCTCGGTCTCTGGCGCAGCAGAAATGATTTCTTTGGCAAAGCAATTTTCAGGTGAATGCTGCTTGATGATCGACTGCAGCGTCGATCAAGTGGATGTGCCCGCGATCTACCAAGCTCTCACGCAAAGTAAGTTGGTCATCCCATTTGTTTTGGTTATCAGCGAAAACGAAGCACAGCGAGCTCAAATCCTAGCAAGTGAGTACTCGTGTGCTGTGATGTTCAAACGCGCAGGTTCTGCGAGGCAGCGACAGGCTATCAGCGAAGCATTTGGGTTGCGAAAGCTGGTGGATCATCAAATGGCGGTAAAGCGCAATCACGAACGACTGCAGGATCTGTCGGATCGGGAACGTAATATTGTCGATCTTGTGGTTGATGGGGCACCCAATAAGCAGATCGCCAGCAAGCTGGGTCTGTCGATCAAGACAATCGAACGCGTTCGTCAAAGCGCCTATCGCAAATTGGATGTCCGTAGTACCGCCGAGATGACAAAGGCGGTGATTCTGGGCGATCTACATGACATTCTACGTAATGACGTGCCCTCGTCCTCGCCGACGCCCGTGTTTGCTCCCGTTCCTCCACCAATGGGATTATCTCGCGCGTTCATTACGGGCTAGTTTCCAAACGATCTCCGAAACAGAGTACTTCGCAGGTGAAGTTGGGGGCAAACCCTCAGGCTGCCACGCTCGCTTGATAAGGTTTTGCGAACTAGCTTTCAGTGACACCTCTTTGCAGGTGCTCTGTACGACATCGTCCAAGTCGACTGCCGTCGTGCCTCCGTCACCTGCTACGAGAGAAATCGTCCGTGCGAAAGATCACTCTAGAGTCGTTGCGACCCCAACGAATTGATCGCCAACAGCAAAGTCGCAAAGCTGTCCTCAGCTCGCCGATCCTGCTGATTGACAAACAGCTGTTGTTTTTGAAAGTACTGGCCGCATGTTTTCATCAACGCGGATTTACCGAAGTTTTCATGGCAACGAACGCCACGACAGCTCTGGACTGGGTGATTGATTCCAAGCCTGGATTGATTGTCATCGATCGAACCATCGTGTGTGATGATGGTCGTCCATTGGTTGATGTGCTGGAGCAAAATTCCCAGTGTAAGAACTCAACAGTTATGAGTGTTGCATCAAGCCAGAGCGACGCCAGTGCTTCGGTCGGTGGTGATGTGTTCTGCAAACCAGTGAACATCGGACAGATGGTTGATCACGCCATCGAGGAACTAACACATTCAACGCTACGCATGAATGTGACCGCCACTGCTCGACGCAACCGCGCGATGCCAGCTTCACAAGCTTACGACGAATTGCGCAAAATCGTTGGTCGACCAGAATAGCCCGACCCGAGTTCGGCTCGCAGGAAAGACTGTTTTGTGCTGCTTGACGTAAAACCGAGTCGATTCACGCAATTGAATCGCGAATTTGCAGTGAACGCTTGGTATAAATGGAAAGATCCGTTTTCATTTCCTAAGTGGCTTTGTTCATGTTTCGGCCCCCAGCCGCTCTTCTACTAGCAGCGATCCTCTGCACGTCATCGATCTGCACATCATCATGGCTTCCCGGCCAGGAGATGATCGAAGCGGTTTCTAGGATTGATGATCTGCTGGCGAAATCGTGGGCCGACAATCGCATTGTGCCTGCAGCCCGCAGCGATGATGCTGAATTCTGCCGCCGAGTCTGGCTGGATCTTGCTGGTGTGGCGCCGCCCATCGGAGAAGCAAGAGCCTTTCTGCGCGATACTGCAGCCGGCAAACGCGAGACTTTGATCGACAGGCTCTTGCAATCGCCGCAACACGCCAATCACATGGCGGCCACTTGGAGCGATATTCTACTGCCAGTCGATGCGATTGCGGCTGGGCAACGTGAAAACATCGACTCCCTACAAAGGTGGCTGCGCGATCAATTCATCGCCAACACGCCGTACGACTATTTCGTAGCCAGCTTCCTGACGGCGGGAGGCGCTGCCAATCGTGGCCCGGCCATTTTCTACACGACGCGAGACCTCGAGCCCAAAAAGATTGCCGCCGCGACGTCGCGCATTTTTCTTGGTATTCAGCTTCAGTGTGCTGAATGCCATGACCATCCGTTTGATCGCTGGACACAAGATGACTTTTGGGGATACGCCGCGTTCTTTGCTCAGATCCAACGCGGTGAAGAAAACATGAACGTGGGCGGTTTGATCGTGGACGGTGCAAACGGTGAAGTCACGTTGCCGGATTCGGATGAAGTGGTTTCGCCTCGCTATCCCGGTGCCAGTGAACCACCCGAGGAAGATGTTACGAATCACAGAAGACGACAACTAACCATTTGGTTGGCATCACGAGACAACGACTACTTTGCCCGCGCTGCAGTCAATCGCGTTTGGTCACAGTTGTTTGGCCGTGGTTTTGTTGATCCAGTCGATGCAATGGACAAAGATAATCTGGCAAGCCATCCAGAAATCCTGAACTATCTGACGGACTACTTTGTCAGCCACCGCTTCAATCTTCGTAAGCTAATCGCGACGATCACTCGCAGCGAGGCATACCAGTTGAGTAGCGCGTTCTCATCAGATGATAGACCTCCACCGGAGTCATTCGCTGTGATGAACGTGAAGACACTCACGGCTCGTCAGTTCTATGACTCGGTGAAGCAGAATGTGATTCGCCAAAGTTCAGGATTGGCGGGAGATCGAACCGACGCTCGACGTGAGTTGTTTTTGAATCGCATGCGAGCTTCGGATTCGTCTCCGCGCGACTATCCGCATGGAGTGATGCAGGCTCTCGGCGTGCTAAATGGCCCGGAAGTATCGCGGGCCATCCACCCCGTTCAAGGTGGACTTTTGGCTTCTTTGGACGCACCGTTTTTTGATCAGAAAGATAAGATCGACGCCCTGTTTTTGGCGACCCTGTCTCGGCAACCGACGGCCTCGGAGTCAAAGCGTTTGGAAGATTTCTTTGCATTGGCAGATTCGCCGGAAACGCAAGTTCAGTTGCAAAGTGATTTGCTTTGGACACTACTCAATACAGCCGAAGCCACCGTTTGCCCTTAGCGTTTGTGACATCCACTTGGATTCCACGGGAGAATTGCGATGAGTTCCAAATTCGATCGACGAAGACTGATGCAGTTGGCAACCGCAGGCGTGCTGGGCACTAGTTCGGGAACCCTGATTCCCAAGCTAGCGCACGCTGCTGCGGAACTACGGTCACAAGGCAGGCATTGCGTGATTCTGTGGATGTCGGGCGGGCCCAGCCAGATCGACACGTTTGATATGAAGCCAGATCATGCCAACGGTGGTTCCTTGAAAGAAGCAGCCACCTCGGTTGCAGGAATGCGTTTCAGCGAACACCTAAGCGGATTGGCCAAGCAAGCCGATTCGATGGCAATTCTGAGAGGGATGAGTACCAAAGAAGGTGACCATGAGCGTGGAACCGTCTTGATGAGAACCGGGCATGCGCCGGGCGGTCCGGTCTTGTATCCTTCGATTGGATGTTCTCTCGCGAAAGAGCTTGGATCGCCAGACCAAGAATTGCCCAGCTATGTCAGCATTGCGCCGAGTGCATTCGCACGCGCATCGATCCGACCCGGTTTCCTAGGGCCAAGACACGCAGCCACTTCGGTTGCCGCCGCACCCACGCCTGCCGATGGCGGGTTCGCACAATTGCGAGTCGATTTTCTTGGACAGGACGATACGGTCACGCTGCCACGACGGAACGCTCGCTTGGAACTTTGGAGATCGATGCAAAGTGAATTTTCAGCGTCCAGGGGTACTCAAAACGTGTTGGCGCAGAACACCGTTTATGAGTCCGCGCTGCGAATGTTGGATAGCGACGCCAAAGACGCATTTGACCTAACGAAGGAAAGCGACAAGGTCCGCCAAGCATACGGTCGCCAGTCGTTTGGCCAAGGGTGTTTGATGGCCAGGCGGCTGATCGAACGAGGTGTGCCGCTAGTCGAAGTAACCTTAGGAAATGGACTTGCCTGGGACACGCACGCGGACAACTTTGCCCAAGTTCGTCGATTAAGCGAACAACTGGATACGGGTTGGTCGACGCTGATGACCGAACTTCGTGATCGTGGCTTGTTGGAACGAACGACAATTTTGTGGGCGGGCGAATTCGGTCGAACGCCAGTGATTAACCAGAACGGAGGACGCGATCATTTCCCGCAAGCCTTCTCCTGCGTCTTGGCCGGCGGTGGAATCGCGGGAGGACAGGCCCATGGCAACACCAGTGATGATGGCATGGAGGTGGCCGACGGCAAGATTAATCAACAAGACCTTTTGTCGACTCTCTGCAAAGCTCTCGATGTGAACCCGGCGATTGAGAACATTGCCGAAGGTGGGCGGCCGATTGCAATCGCAGAGGGCAAAGTGGTCAAAGAGGTGCTGAGTTGACCCTTCCCAAATCGGCATCGATCTACATCTTGTTTGGTTTGCTGGCCGGGGTCGGTTGCAGCAGATCCACGCAGCCCGTCACAAAACCGCTGCCCGATGAACAATCAGCAAGGCTACCAGTCAACGATAAGGATGTAAGCGAGAAGCCAGTCACCCCTGTTCCCGCGTCTCCTGCTATTGAAGCAGCCAACACGGGCGATGCATCGAAGATTGACACGGAGCCCGAATGCCCGCCGGCCATCGTCGTAGCGTCACCTGAACCGGAGACTGACGCCAATCCGCTGCCCGAGACAGAGACTCCGTTTCGTCTGCTATTGCCGACCGAAGCTGGGTTGCTCTTGGTTGACCTTGAGATCTTGATCGACGATCTCCCGCTCGCCAAAGCGTTTGATGCACGCATCGACGAATTGCTCTCCGAGGCAGATGAAGATAAAAGCGAATCAACAACGTGGAATGAGTTTTTGGATCATCTAGCGTCGGACGCCGATCAGTTTGGACGCAATGTTGCCGGTAATCGTGGAAGTCGCCGCGGGATGATTCAAATGCAAGATCGCAACCGTAATGGCAACGTTGAATCAGACGAAGCTATCAACGTGCTGTTCCGAAACTCCGGTTTTGATTCTCCGTTTAGGCTACAAGGCACAGACTACTTTCGAGGGCGCAAGGGTGACTCGGCGCTCTTCGGTGCGATCGACTTAGACGACAGCGGTGGATTAAGCGAAACCGAAATCGATCAAGCAACAGAATCACTCCTGCGCCGCGACCAAAACATCGACCAGCGTATCGATCTAAACGAAATCATCGATCCGGTTGACGACGACGACCCTGCGTGGAACCGACGACGTTCGAATCGCAGTGGAACAGTGGCAACGGACCTCCATGGATACGTCGATTGGTCGATGATGTCGTACTCGGTGGATGACTTACGCAACAACCGACCGTTTGGACTAAGTGACGATCCAATTGGCCAACTCGACGAAAACGAGGATGGCACGATCAGCAAACAGGAAATGAAGTCGATCCTGCAGTGCGATCCCGATGTGATCGTTGCCGCGACGCTATCAGAACGACCTGGCGGCGAAACCGACCTTTCTATTCGCTGGGTACGAAGCGAACTGAAGCCGTTCGTTCAGAGTAGCCCGCTTCCGTCCATGATCGCGTTAGCGAATCCAAATCTGATTTTATCTATTTCACTTACCGATCGCTTTAGGAATCAAAATCAGATTCCTGCGGAAGCGTTTGCGATGTTGGATGCCAATGCGGACGGAGCACTTGACGAGGCGGAGATTCCTGAGCCGTTGAAACAACAGTACACACTGGAGGACTATGATGCCGACGAAGATGGCAAACTGACGCTCATCGAAATCAATCAGCGCATCGCGGGCACGCTCCCCATTTGGAACGTGCAAATGCGAGGCCGCGGCGCGGAGTTTCCCGATGCGTTGTTCGCCTACCTAGACACCGACTACAACCGAGTCCTAACCACCCGCGAAATAGGAGCGGCTCCGTCAAAACTACGTGACTTAGTCCCCAGAGATTTTGAAACCAACGGAAGTGAAGAACTTCGTCCCGAGAGGTTGCCCGACTCCTTTAGCGTCCAGATTGTACGTGGCGATCCTCAACAGCGCGACCAACTATTTCAATGGCGTCAGCCGGAAACAAGGCAGCTGCTTGACAACACAAACTCGCCCCCTCGCTGGGCGCGGCGAATGGACGTTAACTTGGACGGTGAAATTTCGGTGATGGAGTTTGTCGGGTCGATTGAGCAGTTCCGTCTGCTTGATACCAACGAAGATGGCTTCATTGGGATGACAGAAGCGCACTCAGCGGAGATGACAAAGTGAAACACCTGAATTTGATGCTGTTACTGTCGCTCGCTGTGATTGGCTGCAGCCCAAATGAAGCTCCCAAAAGTGCTTCCAGTAGCGAAGATCTTGTTTCCCCCATACAGAATCAACAGGTAACGAACGTGAATCTTGAGACGGCAACATTTGGTGCGGGTTGTTTTTGGTGTGTCGAAGCCGTCTTCAAAATGCTCGATGGAGTTCAGCAAGTCGAATCCGGCTACATGGGAGGCCTGACGAATAACCCCACGTACGAAGACGTTTGCACTGGGACGACTGGCCACGCGGAAGTCATTCAAATCACATTCGACAGCGATAAAATCTCGTTCAAAGATCTGCTCGAAGTGTTTTGGAAAACACACGACCCGACCACACTGAACCGTCAAGGAAATGACAGGGGCACTCAGTATCGGTCAGCCGTTTTCTATCACAGTGACGAACAAAAGCAGCTTGCCGAAAAGTACAAGCAAGAACTGAACGAGGCCGAGGCGTTCCCAAACCCAATCGTCACTGAGATTACCGAAGTCTCAAAGATGTTTGTCGCCGAAGACTACCATCAAAATTATTTTGCGCTGAACCAATCCAATCCTTATTGCCGCGCCGTGATCCCTCCGAAGCTAGAGAAGCTGAAGAAGGTCTTCGGCGACAAGCTAAAGAAGTAGGCGGACATCCCGGTCGGGCGTGAAGAGCCTCAAAGCGACACTCTCTCGTGTACACTTTTGTGTGTTGCAAGAATGCCCCCATTTGAGAGATGCTATGTTTCGCCGAGTGCTCGTTAGTCTATTTTTGTTCTCCGTCTACATCTCGCAATTGGATGCCCAAGACGCGGTCGTTGCTGATCCGCCCGAAGCGAAGTTTGTCCTTCCTGCCACTGACGATGGGCTTCCTGGCGCCGGGCCACTTCGACGACAGGATTGGTTTCAAAATGTTTGGCGGAATCGACGTAGCAAATTTGCTGCTGACGCGTCTAAGCAGTCTGGTGCAATTGTCTTTTTGGGTGATTCGATTACTCAGGGATGGAAGGATAATTTCCGTGGGAACTTCGGCGACGCCAACGTCGCGAACCGAGGTATCAGTGGCGACACAACGCGTGGAATGCTGATGCGACTGGACGAAGATGTTCTTTCGCTGAATCCCGCCGGCGTCGTGATGTTAATGGGAACGAATGACTTAGAAGAAAACGCCACCCCAGAGACGATTGCCGGAAACGTCAAACTGATTGTCGCGAAACTAAAGGCACACAACAGTAAGATGCCGATCGTCTGGTGCAATGTGTTTCCAAGTAGCGAATCGAAGTCGCGACCAACCGACAAGATCCAGGAAATCAATCGCTTAGTTGCCGCGGATGTGAAAGGCGATCCACAGATCACGATTCTGGACACGTGGATACTGTTCGCAAACAAAGACGGCGACGCAAAGAAACTAGAATTCCCCGACTTACTGCATCCCAACGATGCGGGATACGAAAAATGGAATCGATCGATCACACCTTTGTTGGAAACTCTCGGTTTAATCGAAGTGGCCGCGGACGATTTTGTTCTCGAAGAGGGTTACGAGAGCCTGTTTAACGGAAAGGACCTGACGGGCTGGAGGTTCTTACCGACAACCGAACAGATGAAGAAGGGTCGTGCCCGCTGGCAAAGCCGTGACAAGAACGCGCCAGCCTGGCCGATTGTCACCGAAGAAACTGGCTTTGACGGCAAGCTGAGCAGCACGACGGGACGTTACATTGCCAAGAACAATCGACTGGTTGTCACGGCACCACCCGAAGGCCGCAAGATTCAGCAGCTTTGGACTACCAAAAAGTTCGGCGGAGATTTTCGATTGGTGCTGGAGTTCCGAGCATTGCCCAACGCTGACAGTGGCGTCTTTCTGCGACAGCCCCAACTGCAATGTCGTGACTACGCTCTGGCTGGCCCCTACAAGGACCTGGAGAAATACAAACCGCAAGATTGGAATGAACTGATCGTGGAAGTAAACGGCACCACGGCACGATGTACCTGCAATGGAGAAGTGATCGAAGAGGCGTTCAAGGTGCCAGAAGCGGCAGGACCGATTGGCTTGGAAGGCGATCGAGGTCAGATCGAATACCGCCGTATACGAATCAAGTCGCTGTAGTTGCGAAGTGACTTCCCATGATCGATCAAGCCACGGGTGAGTTTTTGCTGGTTGCAACGATCCGGTTGGCGGTCGTATTGTATCTAGCGCGACTGCTGGTCGCGGGTTGCCGCGTCATCGGGCGAGTGCCAAAGCGAGCGGAAGTACTGCTTTGGATTTTGGGATGCGCGATGTACGTCATCCATGTCCTGTGTGCCTTTGCTTTTGCTCACCAATGGAGTCACGACGTAGCGTTCCAGTACACAGCAGACGAAACACAACGTCTGTTTGGACTGCGTCGCGGCGAAGGACTTTGGATCAACTACTTGTTCACGTTGACTTGGATCTTCGATGCCGCGCGACTAACCATTGCGTTTCGGCGGAAGCGGACGACAGACCGCAAGCTAGACATTGCGGTTCACAGTTTTATGGCGTTCATTGTGTTCAATGCCACTGTCGTATTCGGACCGAGTCTTTACCGCTCCCTAGCCATTCCATTCGGACTTGCAATGTACGCTTGCTATCTCGCAGCAAAGCCATCTTCTACCTAACCTGGATTATTCAAGGTCACGCGTGAGAAAGTACTTTGAATTTCCGCGAGAATCCCAGTCGGCGATCATGCCAGAGGTTGCGTAGCCTTGGCGTGTGTAAAAGTCAGGTGCCTGGTGTTCCAGCGTGTCAACGTACGCATGCACACAACCGCGTGATCGCGCGATTTGCTCGGCCTGGGCTAAGAGCGAAGCGCCGATTCCGCAGCGACGATGGGCGGGTGCAACGGCCATGATTTCGATTCGAAGCCATTTCGACTGCGTGAACCCAAACAATCCGCCGACGACTTCATCACCAAGACGTGCGACGAGATTGATCGGTTCCTTGCTCGCGGGATCCGAGATCACCTTCATCAGATCGGGGTTGATGTCCCAATTGTGATCGCGCAGCCAAGCCAGCACCGATTTACACGCAGGAGATTCGTCGTCTGCCTCGGGATCGATTCGGATGGAGGAATTCAGTGGTCGTTTTCCCGAAACGAGAATCTCGGCCGATTCGACCGAATGGAACAGACACTAATAGCTTGTTGCTGAGGTTACCGATGTGGTAGGAGGAGCAAACGATTCGATGAACTTCTTGGCCGCGTTGATTTCTTGGGAACGAAAAAATCGGATGTTGCCAAGGTATTTGGATTCTACTCGATTGAGCTTCGCAATCTTTTCCCAATCCAAACCATTGGCAAGGTGCCAGGCGGCAGCTTGGGCGGCATTCTGCGAAATGTCGCGTCGCGCCAGACTGCTGCACAGTTTGGCGACGCGTTTGTCTTCGGTGTAATCTCCAATCGGCATGATCGTGTACTTAATGCGCGGGTTGGGCTCGGGCTTTCCATGTTCCAGGCAAACCGTGATTGCTTTGACTTTTCGCGGACGGTTTGGCGCGATTCGCATGAAGCCTCCCACCTGCCGGTTGCCTTGTCCTTGATTCTGACCAAAATTCTGACCGCCGCCACCTTGGTCCAGACCACCACCGACAGCCTGACTGGCTCCTCCTCCACCACCGCCTTGTTGACCGCCCCCCTGCTGTCCAAAACCTTGCTGCCCAAATTGGGCTAACACAGGAACGGCGGCGAACGCATCGGGTAGCTTGATGGTCAGTAGTTCGCCTGTTTGATTGTCAATCAATAGGTTGCCACGTGACGCATCGATGGGGATGAATCGCAAGCCAATTTGCTCGTCAGCGGCAGCTTGGAACAAATCGATCGCGGAGTTGTGGTCGTTGGGTTCGGCCATCGACTTGGTGCTGCAGAACATTGCGACGACGATGATCGATAGGGCAGCAGTGAGATTTCGATGCATGGTGCGTTTCCAACGAATTACGATGAGACGGACAGACGAGATCCCTTCGCAACAGTCGCAGATTCCGTGCCAACAAATACCAAAAGCATCATCCGTTTGCACTTGAGCCATCAATCAGCGTGAATCGATCGACCAACGTGAGATAGAGTCTTCTAAACAGATCTGTGATGCAATCGATCAGCTGTTGCGTTTCGCTACAGCTTTGTTGCATTTCGATTCAAGGAGCGATTAGTTGAGCTGAGCTTGAAAGAGCATGCGCACTGCTATTCATCGGCGCCTGTTGATAACGGTCTAAGGTAGTCAGTCAAACTGTCTGCGAATACACTCTCGATCGAGCCTACTGCAAGCAGTGATAGCAAGTTTGCTAGGAACACTGGTGAACCTTTTTGCTTCCTGAACCGTCGTTGCGTCTTCGGTACATTACGTTGAACTTTCAAGAGAATCGTTTTGAATCATCCCCATTGGACTCCGTTGTCATGGACCCAAAGAACGGTCTTACAGCAACCGACTTATGAGAACCCAGCCGAGGTTGATGTCGTTCTCGAGCGTCTTGCCCGACGACCACCGCTAGTTACCAGCTGGGAGATCGAGCGTTTAAAGGGACAACTTGCGGCTGCTGCAGATGGCAAGGCATTCTTGCTACAGGGTGGTGACTGTTGCGAGAGTTTTGACGACTGTAGCGCGGATCGAATTGAGGCGAAACTGAAGCTACTTTTGCAGATGAGCTTGGTCCTGATTCACGGAATGCGCAAGCCTGTGATTCGCGTCGGTCGGATCGCGGGTCAGTATGCAAAACCACGGTCAGCGGATGACGAAACGCGCGGTGACGTCACCCTGCCGTCGTACCGCGGCGACATCGTTAACTCGCTTGCATTCGATGCCGATTCGCGTCGCAACCGACCGGAACTGATGGAGGCGGCATATGAAAAGTCCGTGGCTTCCCTGAATTACCTTCGTGCATTGACCGAAGGTGGTTTTGCGGATCTGCACCATCCTGATTTGTGGGAGCTGGATTTCGTGTCGCAGTCGACTCGAACGCAGGAGTACCGACAGATGGTTCAGGGGATTGATAGCTCGCTGCGTTTTTTGGATTCGATCGGTGCTGCCAGCGATGAGGATCTATCACGCGTCGATTTCTACACTTCGCACGAGGCGTTGTTACTTCCGTACGAACAAGCCCTGACGCGTCGAGCGATCTCGCGTGACCGATACTACAACATGGGCACACACTTTCCATGGATTGGAGATCGCACCCGACAAGTTGACGGCGCTCACGTGGAGTATTTCCGTGGCATTGGAAATCCAATCGGAATCAAGGTCGGCCCCAGTATGCGTCCGGACGAACTGACTGAGTTGCTAGAAGTACTGAATGCCGAAAACGAGCCTGGGCGAGTCACTTTGATCTGTCGATTTGGTGCTGGCAAGATTGCGGATTCGCTGCCGAGGATCATTCGCGCGGTTCAGGCGAGTGGCCAAACGGTACTTTGGTCGGTTGATCCGATGCACGGCAATACGATCAAGACTGACTCGGGAATCAAAACACGGCACTTTGATCAGATTCTTGATGAGCTTCGTCAGTCTTTTTCGATTCACTCGCAGCATGGAACCCACGTAGGCGGAGTGCATTTGGAACTGACCGGTAGCAACGTGACCGAGTGTGTTGGTGGAGCAGGCGGCTTGAGCGCAACTGATCTAACGCGTGCTTATGAAACGAAAGTGGATCCTCGCTTGAATTATGAGCAAGCCATGGAGATCGCGTTTTCGATCGCTGGCGAAGAGATTTCATAGGAAGATGACGCCACTGCAAAATGAGATGATCGCCGCCGTCGAGTCGCTTGCTGAAGGCGAAGTGGTGAGTTTCGGTGATGTCGCCGCGAT
The DNA here is from genome assembly GCA_964444105.1 of uncultured Pirellulaceae bacterium. Lineage (GTDB taxonomy): Bacteria > Planctomycetota > Planctomycetia > Pirellulales > Pirellulaceae > K23-9. The sequence goes on along the minus strand of CAYUGI010000074.1, from coordinate 4,341 downwards.
GGCTGGAAAACCGGGGGCATCGCGTGCTGCCGGATCGTTGCTGGCGAGTGCTGGCGACGTTTTGCCTTGGTGGCGGGTCGTCTACAGCAGTGGACATTTGCCGCCGTGTAATCCTAGCTTGCAAGCCGAGCGGTTGGCTGATGAAGGAGTCGAGCTGCGCGGGTTTCGCGTGATTCGGTCTCCATTGGGTCGATTCAGCCATCGATAGAATCTCCGTAGCAATGGGGTATGCTATGGCCAATTCAAACCGCTTTCTGATCCTTGGGAATGTTATGTCGCTTCGCGCTTTCTTGGTTGTTGTTTTTGGATTGGTGTCGCTTCACGGCTTTGCTGCGGACGGGTCAACAGTAGATAGGCCTAACATTCTGTTTGTCATGTCCGATGACCACACGGCTCAAGCGGTCGGTGCTTACGCAACGACTTTGAAGAGTTTGGATCCTACTCCAACGATCGATTCGATCGCTGCCGAAGGAATGGTGTTTGACAACGCGTTTTGTACCAACGCAATCTGCACTCCTTCGCGCGCCTGCATCATCACTGGTTTATACAACCACAATAACGGCGTCTTTGACTTGGGCGGCAACATTCCGCCGGCAAAACAGTCACTACCGATCTTGATGCGTGAGGCTGGCTACCAGACTGCCATGATTGGAAAATGGCATTTGAAAGTCGAACCTAACTATGACTACTACAAAGTTCTTCCTGGTCAGGGCAAGTACTTTGATACCGAGTTCCGCATTCAAGGCGAAAAGGATTGGCCCAAGAATGTCGTCAAGTATCCCGGCTCGCACTCGTCGGATGTGATCGCAGATGCGACGCTGGACTGGTTTAAAGAAAAACGTGACTCAAGCAAGCCGTTCTTCGTCTGTCATCACTTCAAAGCGCCACACGATTATTTCGAGAGCAACCCGAAGTACGACGACTACTTAGCCGACGTCCAAATTCCAGAACCCGTGTCGTTGTGGAGCAAGCCCGCACGCTGGGGATCTCTGGCAACGCGAGGTCACGAGGGCGAATTGGAGCCGCACATCGGAACCTCCATCGGCCGAAGGAATCCGCGTCGTTCTTATGCTGTCGATCTGCCGCAAGTCTTTCCCAACGAGTTCAAATGGGATCCTGAAGATCCAAATTTGAGCGATGAGGAAGTGAAACGACTTTCCTATCAGGCCTATTTGAAAAAGTACCTGCGCTGTGTCAAAGGCGTTGATGACAATCTAAAACGCATCATCGATTACTTAAAAGCGGAAGGTCTCTACGACAACACATTGATTGTTTACACAGGCGACCAGGGTTTTTGGTTGGGCGAAAGCGACTACCAAGACAAACGCTGGGCCTACGACGCGTCGATGCGAATGCCGTTTATTGTCCGTTATCCGAAAGCCATTCCAGCTGGGAAACGTTCCGACGCGATCATCGAAAACGTGGACTATCCCGCGATGCTCTTGGATTTCGCAGGCGCGAAGATTCCTGACGGTATCCAAGGTCGCTCGTTTCGATCGATCTGCGAATCAGGTGAAGAACCTGAGGGCTGGAAACAGGAAGCCTACTATCGTTACTGGATGCACATGGCGCACCACGACAATCCTGGTGAAATGGCGATTCGCACGAAAACGCACAAGCTGATCTACTTCTACGGTTGTGATTACAACGGAGAGAACCAAACGCCACCAGCTTGGGAGCTTTACGACCTTGCCAAAGATCCCGAAGAGCTGAGAAATGTTTACGATGACCCGGCCTACAGCGAGGTCCGCGACAATTTGAAGTCCCAGTTTGCTGAGCTTCGTAAGAACATTGGCGACGATGGTTCGCATTACCCCAAGTGCGAAGCAGTCGTTCAGGAGTTTTGGGATTACGACGAGGCGGATCGCGCGAAAGCAATCGAAATTTCTCACGAGTTCCTGAAACGGCGCGAAGCCGAACTGGTAGTAGCGAAGGCCAAAAAAGCGAACAAAAAGCCGAAGAAGAAAGCTGCTGCTGCTAACTGAGGCTCGAATCGCGACTGAGTGTCAAATATGGATCACGTTGAAGTCATGGACGAACAGCTACAACGCTTGGTGATCCAACTGTTTGATGCAGAATCGATTCGAAGCGTCGATGTCATCCAAACGCTTTGGAGCGGTTACGGTCAAATTCTACGGGTGACTTTGGAAGGCGGACGTGTTGGTTCCGCCATCTTGAAACACGTCACGCCACCGAGACAGGCTAGCCATCCGCGTGGTTGGTCGACGGATCAATCGCACCAGCGCAAGCTTCGGTCCTATCAAGTGGAAGCATCTTGGTACCGCGACTGGAGTCGTCGCTGCAACGAACGATGCCGCGTTCCGAAGTGTCATTTCATTGATGACTCACAGGGAAGCGTCGTGTTTGTCTTGGAAGATTTGGACGCGGCTGGTTTTCCGTCCCGACGATCCGGACTGAAGATCGACGAAGTAAAAATGTGCTTGACGTGGTTAGCAAATTTTCATGCAGAGTTCATCGGCGAACAGCCAGCGACGCTTTGGCCGATCGGCACCTACTGGCATCTGGAAACTCGACCCGATGAATGGAACGCGATGCCATCGGGTCCGTTAAAGACAGCCGCTAAACGAATCGACGCTGCGCTAAATGAATGTCCCTATCTAACAATCGTACACGGCGATGCAAAGGTCGCGAATTTTTGCTTCAGTCCCGATGGCCTTGCTGTTGCGGCGGTGGATTTTCAGTACGTCGGCGGCGGCTGCGGGATGAAGGATGTCGCGTATTTTCTTGGCAGTTGCTTGCGAGAAGAAGAGTGTGAACAATTCGAGCAAGAATTGCTCTCACACTATTTTGATCGGCTGACGACTGCCATTCGACGGAGTGAGAAACAGGTAGATACAACAGCTCTTGAGCAAAGCTGGCGCGAGATGTTCCCGTTTGCGTGGGCTGACTTCAATCGGTTTTTGGTTGGCTGGTGTCCAGGACATCAGAAGCTGACCGGATATAGCGAAAGAGTAACGCGGCAAGTCATCGAAATGTAGCAGGCACGCTCCGTCGTGCCGCCCGCCTCCGATTTAATCGTCGCAATGAATGGAGCTAAGTGGCGTCAGCTACGTTCACTTGGAGTCGACCGAACCCAGTACAATGAACCCAGCACACTGCGGAAAAAGACATGAGTGAGCTAGAGCCTGACCCCGCCGCTGAAGTGGGTGATGCACCACCGGATTCTCCTCCTACCGAATTTAAGCCGCTACGCATTTGGCCGGCCGTCATCCTGCTCCTGGGCATGGCGTTCACACGATTCGTCCCGCCGACGATCGAAGACGCTCCGATTATGTTGCTGATGGTTTCCGTGCTGGGACCGGTCGTCTTGGGTGTCTTGCTTCTGATCTGGTGGCTGACTTTTAGTCGCGCTACCACCAAAGAACGCATCATTGGGTTTGTCGGCGCACTGCTGATCGCTGGCGTTTGCATCGCGTCGCTAGATGAGACGATGATCGGGCCAGGCATCATGATGGTTGCAGCGCCGATTGGCACCGCGGCGTTTGGTATCGGTGCGATCCTTCTGAGCCGCTGGCTGACGTTTAAGCGAACGATCGTCGTGCTGTTGATGTCGCTGTGCGGATTTGGATATGCGACGCTGCTACGCAGTGAGGGAATGTGGGGACACTTTGCCTTGGATCTGCACTGGCGTTGGGAGCCGACCGCAGAAGAAAATATGATGGCTGATCGATCAGATGCTCCCGTGGGCGTTGCGTCCATCGGATCTGATAGCGAGGTCGATCAATGGCTTGCCAATCCCGAGTGGCCAGGTTTTCGCGGTCCCGGCGGTGTCAGCCAGCACAAAGGACCTGCAATCGACACGGATTGGTCAACCCGTCAGCCAGAGCTGATCTGGAAGGTTCCCGTCGGCCCTGGCTGGTCGTCGTTTGCTGTCGCTGGCAACTTGTTGTTCACTCAAGAACAGCGAGGCAAAAAGGAAACCGTGGTTTGCTACGCCGCGGATACCGGCCAAGAAGTATGGTCACAAGAAATTGAGTCACGTTTTTTTGATCCCCTCGGTGGCCCTGGACCCAGAGCCACGCCGACGCTCGTCGAAGGAAGCGTTTTTGTGCAGGGTGCAAACGGGCAACTTCAACGTCTTGACGCAAAAACGGGAGATTCGGTTTGGGAAGTCGACCTTCGCAAAGTCGCCGAACGCGATCCGCCGATGTGGGGATTTTCCTCGTCGCCTCTAGTGGTCGATTCCGTCGTGATTGTCCACGCGGGCGGGGCAGATGATAAGGGTACTTTTGCTTTCGACGTCGGATCTGGCGACATCAAGTGGTCTGCCGCAGCGGGCGATCATGCGTATAGTTCGCCCCAGCAGGTGAGTATCGAAAA
>CAYUGI010000073.1:21278-24660 GCA_964444105.1 uncultured Pirellulaceae bacterium | reverse complement strand
ACGATATTCAGATGTCAGCCAGCGAAACTGCTACCGAAACCGTTAGCGAAACCGAAAAGAAGATCCACGGAGTGACCGCCGAATTTACATCGGTGGACACACTCTTGGCTGCTTGTCGTCGCGTTCGTGATGCTGGCTACACCAAGACAGATGCGTTCGCTCCGTTTGCCGTCCACGGAATCGACAAAGCATTGGGCATCAAGCCAACTGTTTTGCCTTGGATCGCTTTGGCCGGCGGCGTCACCGGCACGACCATCGCTCTTTGCATGCAGATTTGGATGAACGGGATCAACTACCCGTACATCATCTCTGGCAAGCCGTTCATTTCGCTTCCAGCCTTCATCCCGGTTGCTTTCGAGCTGACCATTTTGCTGGCTTCATTCGGCGCGTTCTTCGGAATGTGGGCCTTGAACGGCCTGCCGCGATTCAGCAACCCGATGTTCACCAACCCAAGATTTGATCGTGTCACCGACGACACGTTTTTCTTGTATGTCGATTCCAAAGACGAACGTTTCGATCAAGCGGGTGTCGAAAAGCTGTTCGCGGATTGCGGTGGCGAACATATCGATACGGTGGTCGAAGATGATAGTCCGACCAAGGTCCCCAGCTTCCTGATTGTTGCTTGGCTTGCCAGCGTCGCATTGTCCGTGATTCCGTTGTTGATCGTCGTCAAAATGCGAGTGACCAACAGCCCATCGCCACGTTTCCATATCTTCTTTGACATGGATTTTTCGCCCGCACGAGACGCTCAGCAGACGACTTCGATTTTCGCTGACAATCGCGCTGCACGACCAGACGTCCCCGGCACCGTCGCACGAGGCCAGGTCCAAGACCAAAGCTTCACGACGGGAATCGAAAAGCTCAGCAGCAACGCTCCCAAACCAGCCGAACACCTAGTGGCGTTCTTGCAAGAAACCGACGAATCAAAGGCCGCTGGTGGTGCCGCCAAGAAGAGCGTGATGGACACAACGGTTTGGCTTGAGAAGAACCCACGCAAAGTCGACGCCAGCCTGCTCGATCGTGGCCAACAGCAATTCGGCATTTACTGCTCGGTCTGCCACGGAATGAACGGCAGCGGCAACGGATTGGTCAATCAGCGAGCCCAGAAGCTTTCGCAAGCGACCTGGATTCAGCCATCTTCGCTGCACCAAGACACGCTTTACAGCGATAAATACCCCGACGGCAAACTGTTCAGCACGATCACAAACGGCATTCGCAAAATGCCTGGTTACGCGGGACAGATTAAAGCCGAAGACCGCTGGGCAATTGTCGCTTACGTACGAGCTCTTCAGAAGAGTCAGAATGCATCGATGGACCTCGTTCCCAAAGACAAGCGTGCTGACCTGGAGAAAGAACAAAGCGAAGTCGAAACTCGCTTGAAGGAAGAAGCCGAAGCGGCGAAGAAGAAAGAGGAAGAGTCCAAGAAGAAAAGTGCAGCCGAGCCAGCCTAGTTGATAACGCGAAGCGTCAGCGAGCGGCCTCGACTGCAGGCCGCTCGCTAGCGCTTCGCGTTGAGTGAGAGGAAGCCGCCTGAAGGCGGGACACCAGCAACGACCGATACATTTTCAAACGCAACCAAGTAAACCAGTTCAACCAAGATGTCTGAACACGCTCCCGTGGTAGTGAAGCCGGCCGATCACGAGGCCTTCAAATTACCCGCCTCCCTTTCCGCACTCGGACTGCCACTTTGCGTTGGCGGTGCGATCGCGTTGGTAGTCGGGTTGGGCCTTGGATATTCCAGTGTCGGTGCCAAATTTGGCATGTCAGCCTATCTCACCGCGTTCATGTACTGCTTCACGATCGCGATGGGATCGTTGTTCTTCGTCCTGATTCAACACTTGGTTCGTGCCGGCTGGAGCGTCGTTGTTCGCCGCATCGCAGAGTTGATGATGGTGATGGTCGTGCCGTTGGCGTTTTTGTTCCTGCCAATCTTAGTCACCCTGTTTGCCGGTGACGGAACGCTTTACCGCTGGGACTCATCGACGTATTGGGGCGATGCCCACATCGCCGAAAACGTCGTTGGAAACAAAGTCGGCTACCTGAACCAAGGATTCTTCGCCATTCGCGCAGTGTTCTACTTCGCTGTCTGGGGTTTCCTAGCGTTCTACTTCTTCAAGAAAAGCACCGAGCAGGACGAAACGGGCGAGAAGGCTGCGACCGATCAAATGCAATGGTGGAGTGGCCCAGCAACGATGGCGTTTTCACTGACACTTTCCTTCGCGGCGTTTGACTGGGTAATGAGCTTGGCACCAATGTGGTTCTCAACCATGTTCGGCGTCTACGTTTTTGCTGGGTCCATTTTGTCGGCCCACTGTGCGATCGCTGCTGGAACCTATTTGCTGCAGAGCAAAGGTGCCCTGAAGGACGAAGTAACAGTTGAGCACTACCATGACCTCGGCAAGCTGATTTTTGGATTCGTCTTCTTCTGGACATACATCTCATTTAGCCAATACATGCTGATCTGGTACGCCAACATCCCGGAAGAAACTGAGTGGTTCTTCGTCCGTCAAAACGAGACCTGGGTGACGGTTGCGTTTGTGCTTATCGGACTCCACTGGCTGGTGCCTTTCTTGGGCACGATGAGCATCCACGTACGACGCAAGCCGTTCTTGGTCTTCTTCTGGTCGGTCTACATCTTGGTCATGCACTACGTGGATGTTTACTGGATGATCATGCCAGAAGCCTATTCCGGGATTCACGGTGACGCGTATGCAACTGCTGGCGGCATCATTGGGATGCTTTCCAGCCTGCTTTGCGTCGTCGGTATGGCGGCACTGCTGGTAGGCGTGATCCTGAAATTGGCGACTCAAACGAAGATCGCGGCGATCCGTGACCCACGTTTCCGTGAATCGATGGCTTTCGAGAACATTTAGCGTACGCGCAGCAGATTTTGCGATCGGTGATCCTGATCGCTCGACACAGCGATATTCAACCACAACTTTTTCAGCAGAATACAGATGGCCGCTTACGACGACCTGAACGCAAAACGCATTTTCACCGTCGGAATTCTCTCGATTGTGGTGACGGCCGTGACCGCTTTAGCGGTTCAAGTGGTGTACTACTCGTTGGTTTCCTGGCACGAAGTCGATTTGGCCGAAAAAAGCAGTTATCGCCGCCAGAACAAGGTGCTTGCGGACCAGTCCGAGCAGATTTCGCAGTACGGCATCGATGCGGACACTGGAAACGTGACGATTCCCGTCTCCAAAGCGATGCAGTTGATCGCGGCTGATAATAGTGACGAGAAGATCGCGGCAGACAAAGCCGCTGCAGCAGAGGCCGCTCAGGCCGAGGCCGCGAGGCAAAGGGCTGCTGAAGAAGCAGCGATGAAGGAAAAGGCGGCTGCTGAGAAGAAAGCCGCTGATGAGAAAGCCGCGGCGATGAA
>CAYUGI010000073.1:0-21178 GCA_964444105.1 uncultured Pirellulaceae bacterium | reverse complement strand
GCGGAGATGAAAAAGAAGGCGGAAGAGGAGAAGGCTGCGAAGGAGAAAGCCGAGAAGGAAAAGAAGGAAGCGGCCGAGAAAGAAGCCGAGAAGAAGAGCGACGAAAAGAAAGACGACGACTCGAACACTGAAGACAACAAGGAAGAGGAAAAAGATGATGCCTGATCGTGCGAGGCGATTTGCCTTGACAATCAGAACTCTCGCCACTGCTACAGTCACGCTGACTGTGGCACTCGCTTCCACATGCGCCGTCGCTCAAGATCAAGTCCGTGAAGGTGCAAGTGTTGAGCTAAACAATACGATTCCGTTCGAGCAGCGTGGTGTCACCGTCGAGCAGAAACTCGGCGATGAGGTGCCGTTGAACTTGCCGCTGAAAGATTCAAACGGTGATGCCGTCAAAACCGGTTACTTCATCGATGGAAAAAAGCCCACCATCCTCACGCTCAATTACAGCAACTGCCCGATGCTGTGCAATGTTCAGCTGAACCGACTTTGCCAGTCGCTGAACAAGCTGGATTTGCAAATCGGACGTGACTTCAACATGTTGACCGTCAGCATCGATCCGACCGAATCGACGGAGCGGATTCGCGAAACCAAGCAGAAGTACGTCGATGATTTGCCCAAGCAACCCTTTGCTGCGGACGGTTGGGAATTCTGCACTGCCAGGCAGCCGATTATCACCGCTTTGGCCAATGCGGTTGGATTTAAATACAAGTACGACAGAGCCAATCAGCAATACAACCACCCTGCGATGCTGTGTTACATCTCGCCAGAAGGTGTGATTTCACGGTACTCGCTTGACATCAACTTCCCGCCAGAACAAATGAAGTTGGCTTTGGTTGATGCTGGAAACGGGACCGTCGGCAACAAAGTCGATCAGTTCATTCTGTGGTGCTACAGCTACGACCCAGACTCCAATTCCTACACACCGATGGCGTGGCGAATCATGCGAGTCGGCGGTGCGGCGACCATCGGCTTGATGCTGGCTTGCCTCGCTCCTTTCTGGATCGGACGCAAGAAGCATCCCAACAACGCTGATGATCAAGATCAGGCCGAACACCACGAGGACGCGATTGTCGCATCCGACGCCACCAAACAAACTAACCTATTCAATTAAGCTCACCTCAATCTCATGTTAGCCATGTTGCCTGGTGCCTTTTCGCTTTTAGGCGATCAATTCGAAGACTATGCCTGGTTCCCCGAACAAGCGTCTGCGTTCGCTGAAACGAACGATTGGCTCTACGGTGTGATCACGATCATTTGCATCGTGTGTTTCGTGCCAATCGCCGGTTTATTGTTCTACTTCGCGGTTCGCTATCGCAAGCCGAAGGGCGAGAAAGCAGAGAGCCAAGTCGCGCACAACACCAAGGTCGAATTGATCTGGTCGATCGCCCCGTCCTTCGTGCTGATTGCATTGTTCTACTTGGGTGCACGCGCCTACTTGGACATCCGCACTGTACCGGAAGGCAGCTACGAAATTGGCGTCCAGGCCTTCAAGTGGGGCTGGACGATGGATTACGGCCGCGGCACGTACAATCCAGAATTGCACATGGTGGTCAACGAACCTACCAAGCTGGTCATGAAGTCCAGCGACGTGATTCACAGTCTTTACATCCCTGCGTTCCGAGCCAAAAAAGACATCGTCCCAGGTCGCTACAACTACATGTGGTTCCAACCAACGGTTGTCAGCGAAAAGGTCAGCGACGAAGAGCTTGCCAAAGCGACTCAGTGGACCAAGGAAAGCGGCGATGGCTGGAACTACGAGAAGTGGCAGTTCACTGAGCACGGCTACAAGTTCTTCGACCTGTATTGCACCGAATACTGCGGCAAGAACCACTCTGAAATGCAAACGGTCGTTGTCGTTCACGAAACCCAGGAAGACCTGGATGCGTGGATCAAGGAAGTCAGCGCCCGTGGCTCAGACGTGACCCCTGAAGCATGGGGCAAGTTGCTTTACGAACGTCGCGGTTGCAAAGGCTGCCACAGCTTGGACGGATCGAAGTTAAGCGGCCCGTCTTACAAAGATGCCTATGGCGTGAAACGCAAACTGCAAACTGGCGAAGAAGTCCTGTTTGACGAGAACTACGTTCGTGAATCAATCATCAATCCGAAGGCCAAAGTGGCTGAAGGGTACCCGCCAGTGATGCCAAGCTTCAAAGGCCAGCTGAGCGACGATGATATTTACTCGATCACCGAGTTCATCAAAACACAGTCGTCCAACACGCCAGCAGAAAAACCTGCGGCTGAGGAAAAGAAGGAATAGAATGTTGCTCCCATCCATTGCGATGGCGAGAGCGTTTGTAACACACTTTTAATTATCACGACCAACGATTTGCTGGTCCTGAAGCATACGATTCCAACGCAACAGCGTTAACACGAGAGTATTGAACATGTCTGCCGGATCCATTCCATCAGGTGCACAAATTCGCGACCCAGGGTACCCCACCCACAGCGAAAACTACTTGACCAACTCTAAGGGCATTTCGACCTGGCTATTCACGCTGGATCACAAACGCATCGGCGTGATGTACTTGATCGGAGTCACGCTCGCATTCGCGTTCGCAGGTCTGCTGGCACTCGCCATTCGCTTGCATTTGCTCAGCCCGGACGGAGCGATGTTCAAGGGCGAGAATGCCAACAACATCTACAACCAGGTCTTCACGCTTCACGGTGCCGTGATGGTGTTCCTGTTCATCATTCCGAGTATTCCTGCGGCGCTCGGAAATTTCCTGGTGCCCGTCATGCTGGGGGCTAAGGATGTCGCATTCCCGCGGCTAAACCTCTGCAGTTTTTACCTGTGGGTAGTTGGAGCCTGCTTCTTCCTGGCAGCTTTGCTTGGTAGCCAACTCGACACGGGCTGGACGTTTTACACGCCGTACAGCACAACGACGGACACGTCGGTGATTGCGGCGACAATGGGTGCGTTCATCCTTGGATTCAGTTCGATTTTCACCGGGCTGAACTTCATCGTTACCATCAATACGATGCGTCCCCCTGGGATGACTTGGTTCCGCATGCCGTTGTTCCTCTGGGCGACGTACGCGACCAGCATCATCCAAGTTTTGGCAACACCAGTTCTGGGCATCACGCTACTGCTGCTGATTGCCGAGCGAACGATGCACATCGGTATCTTTGATCCCGAATACAACGGTGACCCGGTCACATTCCAGCACTTTTTCTGGTTCTACAGCCACCCTGCTGTTTACATCATGATCCTGCCCGCGTTTGGCGTGATCAGTGATTTGATCAGTGTGCATAGTCACAAGCGAATCTTCGGCTATCGCTTCATCGCGTATTCCTCGATCGCGATTGCCCTGCTGGGCTTCCTGGTTTGGGGACACCACATGTTCACCGCGGGCATGAGCTCGCTGACCACAATTATCTTCAGTGCATTAACGTTTACCGTTTCGGTGCCGTCGGCAATCAAAGTGTTCAACTGGCTGGCGACGATGTACAAGGGCTCGATTAGCCTGACGACGCCGATGTGTTATGCGATCAGCTTCATCTTCTTGTTCACGATTGGTGGCTTGACCGGATTGCACCTGGGTACGCTTGCCACCGACATGCACCTTCACGACACTTACTTCGTGGTGGCTCACTTCCACTACGTGATGGTTGGTGGAACGCTGGTCGCCTTCATCGGTGGTGTGTTTCACTGGTGGCCCAAGATGTTCGGCAAAATGTACAGCGAGCTATTCGGTCGCTTGTCATGCCTGGTCGTGTTCATCGGATTCAACCTGACCTTCCTACCTCAGTTCGTACTGGGTAGCCGCGGAATGCCTCGCCGTTATGCGACGTACGACCCCGAGTTCCAAGGCCTGCACATCATGAGCACCTATGGTGCTCTGTTGCTGGGCGTTGGCTTGACGATCGCACTGTTCACATTGCTGCACTCACTGTTCCGGGGCAAGAAAGCTCCCGCCAACCCTTGGGGTGGAGCAACATTGGAATGGCACTGCACGAGCCCTCCGCCGTTCTACAACTTCGAGCGGGCTCCTTCGGTCGGCGATCCCTACGAATTCGGCAACGTGGAGTGGGATAGCGAGAATGAACGCTACGTAAGTACTGAACCGGAACGCAAACTGGTTCCCGAAGAGGAGCCAGCGGAAGCGCCTGCTCACTAGGCCAACTCGCTCGCTTTCACCGACAACTATTGCCGGTTAAGATCTCACTGCCCAAGGCAGTGGGATTTTTCAATTTCCAAATACCTTTCAATTCCGTTTACAACGATGTCCACAACTCAGGCTGGCGACGAAACGCATTCGGGTGATGACCACGGTCATGACCACGACCACCCGCCGTTTTTGGCACACCACTTTGACACTCCTGAACAACAGTTCGACAGTGGCAAGCTGGGCATTTGGTTGTTCCTGGTCACAGAAGTTCTGTTCTTTAGCGGAATGTTCTGTGCCTACGCGATCTTCCGCATGTTGCGTCCAGAAGTGTTCGAGGGCTGCAGTCAGTTCTTGAACACCAAGCTAGGTGCGATCAACACGGGCGTGCTGCTGTTCAGTTCACTGACTATGGCTTGGGCGGTCCGATGTTCGCAGACAGAAGAGCACAAGAAGCTGACCGGCATGCTCGCCGCAACGCTTTCATGTGCGATGATCTTCTTGGGTGTGAAAGCGATCGAGTACTCGCACAAGTGGCACATGGGCCTACTGCCCGCTGGCTTATTTTCGTACGATCCCAATCACCCCCATCACGAGGGCGGGCCAAACTATCTGCTTTGGATCTGCATGCCATTCATTTTGATTGCGATCGGAACCATCGTCTGGTTGGTTATCTCGCTGATTCGTGGCAACAAATTTCACATTGCATGTGCCAAACCGCTAACGGTAGTCGCGCTGAGCTTCTTCGCAGGCGTCGGATTAGGCACCTTCCTGGAAAGTGGGGGCGAAGAGTCACATGCCGTCGCTGGAGAACACGCGGATGGTGATCATACAGCTGCCGCAACCCACGAACATGACGGCGAGCACGCTGATCATGCTCACGACGACCACGCCGTAGCAATGTTAGCGATGGACGATGCAGGGGATTTAGATGTCCTGGAGCACTTGGCGACCGACGCGACCAACACTGGTTTGAAAGACGACGTAGCTGCTCGCATGCGTCAGTCCGAAGAGGCTTCCGGGTCGTTTGCATACAACACGTCTGATGACGCGGCCAACACGATCGAAGATGTCGAGGGTGAATACCTGACGCCGAGTCGCGCCGGTGTGTTCTTCAGCATCTACTACTGCATGACGGGTGTCCACGCGATTCACATCCTAGGTGGCATCGGTGTGCTGGTTTGGCTACTGATACGCTCGGTCCGCCAAGACTTCAACCGCCAGTACTTTGGCCCAGTCGATTACGTTGGGCTCTACTGGCACTTGGTCGACCTGATTTGGATCTACCTGTTCCCGTTGCTTTACCTGATCCGGTAGCGACGTTCTTTCTGACACAGTTCTGCGACAAAATTACTTCAGCTAGCCGAGTCCTTCGGTCAACCAAATATGTCTGATCACTCCACAGATGCACACGGCGACGGCCACGACTTTGCACACCCAATGCCGGTGCCAATGTTGCTGGCAGTATTCGTTGCGTTGACAGTCCTGACGGTAATCACCGTCGGCCAAGCCAGTTTTGACTTCGGAAGCTATGACGTTTTAATCGTGATGATCATCGCGACGATCAAAGCAACGTTGGTGGGTGCATTCTTCATGCACTTGGCTCACGACAAGCCGTTCAACATTTTCATTTTCGTCGGCTCGTTCGTCTTCGTTGGCCTGTTTGTTATCTTTACGCTCAGCGACAGTCAGATGACATCGAAAGACTTCATTCCAGTTGACGACGCCGTGCCTATCTCGGCTCCCGCGGAACCAGCAACTTGATCATTGCGATTGAGTGGTTCATATCGCTGACACAAGAAAACGCGTTGTCTTCACTGTAGGCAATGCGTTTTTTCTTTGTTGCCAACGCATGCCATCGGTGCTGTTAAAATCTTGGCAGTGCCAGGATTCTCCTGCGATCACTACGCGGGTTGTATTAATGGTCCACAAGAAGTTCTGATGCAAAAGATCGAACCATTTCATGACGACTTGATTGAAACAGCCGTAGAGCTGTTGGAGTCCGACAAGTTAGTTGCAATACCAACGGAGACGGTATACGGGCTGGCAGCGAATGCGTGGAGCGAAGCGGCCGTGGGACGCATCTTTTCTGCGAAGAACCGTCCACCGTCCAATCCACTGATTGTCCATGTCGCTTCGGTAGACCGGCTGCAAGAAGCCGTCGCAATGCCATTAAGTTCGTCCCTCCAGCAACAGTTCGATGCGTTGGTTGATCTATGGCCTGGGCCGCTCAGTTTGGTCCTGCCAAAGTCAGGTCGAATCCCCGACTGCGTTACCGCGGGGCGGTCGACAGTCGCCGTGCGGATTCCTTCGCATCCGATCGCAAAAGCACTACTGAAGAGATGTCCTTTTCCGCTCGCGGCACCCAGCGCAAATCCGTCGAAATACGTCAGTCCGACGACAGCTCATCACTGCGCCCAGGGACTAGGTGAGCATGTAGGATTGATACTTGACGGCGGCCCCTGTCGAGTGGGTGTCGAATCGACAATCGTCCTGCTTGACCCAAAGTCGCCTCGTATTCTCCGCCCTGGCTTGATTACGTCCGGGGAAATTGCAGAACGGCTGGGAATACCGCTCGAATCCCTGTGTCACCACCAAGAGAAACCATCGACGTTGCTGGCACCTGGCATGATGCTTGAGCATTATTCGCCCCTGACGCCCCTTAGCCGATTGAGTGAAGTATCACCGGATGCAGACTTGAATCGAGTCGGGAGGATAGCGTTCCAGCCAATTCCAAGTAGGGACGCTGAGAAATACGCCGTCGTGAGCGTATTGAGCTCGGACGGCGACTTGAACGAAGTCGCCCGGGGGCTGTTCTCAGCACTCAGGCAACTCGACCAGCAAGGACTCGACAGGATCGTAATTGACGAATGTGACTCCCAAGGCCTTGGGATTGCGATCATGGATCGAATCGACCGGGCGGCCGCAAAATGGAAATCGAATTAGGCTTAAAGACATCAATCGCCCAACCAAGCTTCTACTGTCGGTAAGAAAATCAATCACGTAAGCGGAACATCCAAGTGCCTCGGCCATTCTTCAAGATGAGCTCGCCAGACAATTCGTAGCTTTCGCTTCCGCCAGTTGCAGAGAATGTGATGGCGTTTCCTTGGCGATGCCAGCTACCTGATACCACGGGCGATTCGCGTGTTCCGTCATACCTTGCAAACGAACCTTGATTGACCGATCCGACGTCCTTTGGGTTCCCCCCAAGAGCAAATGAAGGCGCACCGTTGGAGATTTTGTACCGACTATACCCAACTCCCCGCATCGCGAACCAATTGCCCTGCAAGTCCATTAAAGGAATCGTCGCTTGAGAATGTTCTCTCAAGGCCGGGGTGCTGCCTGCCACCAGATCGATTCTCCCGGCTTCTGTCCTTGCCGCGAATCGAAACTCTAACTCTCCTCGCGTGTGAATTTGGTCAATAGCCCTGCCGATCGATAGTTTGTAGCCGAGTGACTGATAGGCTGTTGGAATCTGCCGCTGTAGTCGCTGGATTGTGTTCTTAGACTTTCCGACTTGAGCCTCCTGCGCCGCCACACCTTGTGCCAGACTTGATATTTGCCGGAGCAATAGTGCGGCAGTGCGAGGACTGCCAGTAGCTTTACGCTGGAGCTTCGCCCGCTCCTCGGTCATCGTCTTGATCTTCGACAAGGCTACAGGAATGGTATTGGCCGCTATCACGTAGTCATTGACATACCTCCGCGAAACGAGCTCTTGCTTGTTTATTTCTTTTTGGATTTCCGTCATCAACAGGCTTGTCCGCTTCGCACCCTCCTTGCGTGGTGCCTTGGCAATAATCCCGAGCCCAACTTGCTTGGTATCGTCAACATCAAAATTACCCAGCAACTCGACCCGCTCTCCGCTGTCGATGAACAATGTCCTCTCTTCGCCCAACGGTATTTCTACCCACGGCATGGCACTCTTAGATGACGCTGCCGAAGGGCTCTCGATTGAGAGATTGAACGGCCTTACTTCAACAAACAATGAATCGGGATTCGGCACTTCAGCTATATCGAGTTTCAGCGCAGCTTTGTTCCGGATCAACTGTATTGGATGCCGCATCGCGCGGACCGTTTCTCGCATTTGAACGGCGTGTCGCGCACTGCCCTTTTGAAGGACAATGTGTGCGTTGGCAAGCTGGCGAGCCGCGGCGTAAGGCCGCTCCAAATCCCATTGAAAGTGAAGGTGGGCTTCGTTGTCGATGTAGAAATTCGCAAGATGAGGCGAAGTGCTCAACGAACCGCCGTCACTCTTGCTCGCTACAACCGACCAGTGACGCTCGTCGTCATCATTCGCTTCTTCGTACGCTTGAAAAGTATAGCCTTGAGGTAACGCAACGGCGGTACAGTCTAAACTCAGCGATATTTCGGCGTTAGATTCGAGACCAAGTCGCCCCAAGTCAATGGACTTGGAGCGGCCGCCCAGTGGTTGCTCAGGGAGTTCAAAAAAGTCAATGAGATCGATGAATGGATTCGCATCGGCTTGGATCGAAATCTGTGACGCAGCCTTTGGCACCACCAAAGCTGGTTGCGGAGAAATAGACTGGGCTTCAACGCGAGTCGTTATCGTCGATGTCTCTGGGACCGTTGGGTTTCGCGAATCGCGGGAGGGCGTTGGTTGTGATTTGATGCCGGGCTGAGGTTCAAGCTTCGCCAACGGCTGATTGGATTCGCGGTTTGGCCGGCGCAAATACAAACCCGCAGCGACGAGAGCAGGCGACAAAATGAACAGCACAAACAACAGTGGAAGGCGTGATTTCTTTTTCTTTCGCTTTCCCGATCTCCCCGTAACGGGACCCTGCGTTTTAACAACGACGCTTGCCGCACGTTTGGGTCGCATGGCGGGCGCAGCAGCTATTTCACCGACAACGGTCCCATTTGGCAAAACCCGCCCAGGTGCTTGATTTGGCACCGGGCTAACTGCTGGCGGGCCAACTGCTGGCGGAGCGACAATCGGCCTGCTCAAACTCGCGCGCAGATGGTGGTCGTATGCGAGCTTTTTTTCAGGCGTAAGCAGCGACGCCCCGACCGAGTCCAAAAAAGTGATCGCTGCTTGCACATCACTTGGGTCTTGATCGACTCCCATCGCGTGAACTAGTGCCCTACGCTGATGAAGTGATCGTTGAATCGTCGACGTATCAGACTCGAACATCCTTAGCTCAAGCAGTCGATACAAGTTCGGCGGACACTCCGCTTCAGGAATGCCAAACCAACCGACGAAAACTCTTCGCTGCCAACCGACGAGTGAATCCTGCACCATTTCCGAGCCCTACCAAATGTTATGTCATCTCCCCCGGGTAGTTTAGTTCACCATCATCGTTCGGTGTAGAGAGAATCAGCGCACCCCAGCGCCTACTGTTTTGGGACTAATTTGGAGCTGACATTTCCCCATTCCTCCGCCGTCGTTCCCCTATAATTTGGAGGCGTTTGAGCCACCACCGAAAGGTGTTCCGATCTCGATCCGCCCGCTCCCTGAAAACCAGCTTGTTGAAAGAACGATCCGTGCCGAAACTCACATTTTTTTCGTTATCGTTTTCGCTTTGCCTCTCGTCATGCCTTGTCATCGATTGCTCCGTCGCGTTTTCCCAGTCCGTCGCCAAGCCACCCAACGTCGAAAAAAAGCCTAAGTCACGTCGGGGTGCTCCCCGTGCATTTTTTGTTGATCCTGGTTGGAAACAAGACCGATTTCCCGACCATGCAGTTTGCTACAAAACGCCCAAGCAAATTAGTTCGGTATACAGAGCGACCAAAGGTTCTCGCCCACTGGTTTCGTACGACAAACCAACTGATGGTTCTCTGCGGATCGTCGGCACCGGTCATAGCTTCATGGCCCCGGGCTACCAAACGCTTTTGCCGATCGCCAAAGCAGCAGGCTTAAAACAGCCACCGCTGGTGACGCATGTTGGTGGCGGAATGACGGGTAGCGCGAGATACAAGTGGGAGCAAGAAAACGGCATCTTTCAATTTGATGGTAAGCCCAAACCGCTTCTGCTGGCATCCATCGCTAACGCCCAGTGGGATGCAATGATGTGGGGCCCCTACTACAACGACAAGGCTGAGTACTACGCGTGTTGGATCGGCTTCTGCTTGAAGCACAACCCGGACATGAAGTTCTATTTGTCTGACGCGTGGCCTCAGTTGGACCAATTACCAGCCGTTCCAAAAACCGAATCCGCACTAACGCCGGAGTTGATCAAGAAGATGCACGGTGAAAAGCGAGCGACATTCCTGAAACACTTTACAGAGCTAAACCGCCGTTACAACGATCGCGTTTTCGTCTTACCAACATCCATGGCGATGGTGCTTGCGGTGGACTATTACCACCAAGACAAGCTTCCCGGAATCGAGGGCATTCACAAGGCAGTCGGTGGTAAAGAGCGATCCTTATGGCGCGATCGTCTGGGACATTTGGGACGCGGAATCGAAACCTTGGAAGGCTATGTTTTCTACGCGGCGCTCTACGGAAAGTCGCCGGAATTGATCGAAGCCAATGTCTTTAACCGCCAAGCAAACGGCTTCCCAAGCTTACAACTAGATCAAGCCTTTCGAAAGATCGCGTGGGAGGCTGTGATTACCGATCCGCTTTCGGGGGTCAGTGATTCAGATGGCGACGGAATTGCCGATTGAATGCTAAAGGTACTCGCAGATTAAAAAAATAAGACGCGGCCGAAACCGCGTCTCACAAATTTCCAGGTTGCGTAGGTGAAGCGTTATCGACGACGTCGCCGCACAACAACCGCACCAAGACCGATACAAAGCGCCAACCCTGTACCAGGTTCTGGCACAGCAGAGACTACCAAGTTGCCACGAAGCTCTCCGCCACCAAACATTGCCGAGTGCAAGTTGATGTAGGTGTCCCCGTTCAGCAGCAACGCCTCGTTAGCAGCGGACAGCGTGATGGCCGTATTGATCGAACCATTATCAGCTGAACTGTCGACGCGAGTGAGCCCTGTCAAAACACCTCCGTTTCCGGATTGACCAATGCCTGCTGCACCGTGTAGGTGCGAAGCGATGTCTAGAGATCGACCTTCTCGTTCCCTTCCGCGTCGTAGCGGATGAAGGCGAAGTAGAAGAAGCTGACTGGCAATGTCAGCCAAACGAGAAGAAAGAACCACGAAGCGATCAAAGCGGCAATCGCGACCACCATTAGCGAAAAGAAAAGCCACAGCCACCAGGTGTCACGCCAAAGGCCCTTGATTCGTTTCACGGCAATCGATCCAGTTAGCTTTGTGTATCAGTGATGATGGAATAAACTTAGCCTCAGTGCTGCCTTTGGCAAAGAGCAGGTAGTTTTTCCCTGAGTTTTGGCTGGGGCTAGTCAGTCTTTCAAATTCACGAAGCCAAAGGCGAATCAGACGATGTTGCTGCGGACTGCTGTCGCCCAATTTGCTTTGCCCATTAAGCCAAGTGGTTGAAAACAACCGATCAGCGATCCACGCGTGAAACTGATGTTTCAAGATTGACCACGCCACGCCCGATTAAGTAAGAAAAGATGGATATCGAGCACGGAACCCACGTTCTTACCGCGTCGCAGCACTCCAGCTTCCAAGGCCATTGCCCATGAAAATCGCACTGGCTTTTTCCGGCGGTGGCGTCCGAGCAACTGTATTTCATCTTGGGGTTCTAGGCCGTCTGGCCCGGCAAGATCTGCTGGGAAATGTCAACGTCATCTCGAGTGTTTCCGGCGGAAGCTTGGCGACCGGCCTGGTGGTTTCTAGTGCAGGAAACCGATGGCCGGGCAGCGCTGAGTACCTGCAAGAGATCGTACCACGGATCCACCACTTGCTGACAACTCGCAACCTTCAGTCTGCTGTCGCCATCAGGTCACTGATTTGCCCTTGGCGCATGGGCTCAGGTCGCGCGTCTGTGCTGGGAGATCAACTAGAACGCCAATGGGGAATCCGCGGCACTCTTGGGGATCTTCCCGCATCGCCACGGATCATCGTCAACGCAACCTGCTACGAAACGGGAAAAAATTGGCGGTTCAATCGTGAATCCATGGGCGACTATCAAACTAAGTATGTTCGCGACCCGTCATTTCGTTTCGCCGACGCGCTCGCCGCATCCGCCGCAGTACCAGGCCTGATAGGTTCATTGGTCGTAAAAACCAAACATTACCAGTGGTCCGAATACCGCGACGGAAATTGGTCACCCTTCGCGCCACGCTACAAAAGACTGCACTTATGGGACGGCGGAGTCTACGACAACCTAGGCGTCGAAGCATTATTCAAACCGAATGAAGGGCTCAAACAAGGAAGCGACTTCCTAATTGTCTGTGATGCTTCGCGTCCTTTGGCAGCCGCCAAAAGCGGTACAAGCTGGAAGCCCGGATTTTTACAGGCCTCCAAGCGACTGGTCGATGTCGCAACGGACCAGGTTCGTAGCTTGCGAGCGAGAATGCTGATGGATTACTTCAAACAACATTCCGGCAGCGGTGCGTACCTGAAGCTAGGTATGCGATCGAAAAAACTACACGTGCGCAGTTTTGCCGCCGGCGCGGATTTCATGACGCCCGATGATGTCAAACGAGCTGCTCAAATCGAAACAACACTTCGCCGACTCTCTCACGATGAGTTCAGCTTGTTGTTTCGTCATGGCTACCAAGTTGCCGACACGACGCTTTCAACCTATTGCGGCGACACGCTGCAGCAAGTACCCAGCAATCGTGTTCTGTTCAAAGCTGCCTGAGTCGCTAAGTTGGTCGCTTTGATCGCTGAACAAGCGAACGGCAACACAGAAAGCTGGGAGCGTTTTGAACGTGAAAAGTCTGCGATGGGGATTGATCGGTACCGGCGATGTTGCCGAGCGGAAAAGCGGTCCTGCGCTCTACCAAACGCAGCGATCAGTATTAGTCGCCGTCTGCAACCGAAATGTTCGCAAAGCGACATCATTCGCGCAGCGTCATGGCAACGTGGATGTAGCGAATGGCGTCGACACATTGCTCAGCCGGAACGACATTGACGCCGTCTATATCGCGACGCCACCGGAAAGCCATTGTGAACTAACCTTGCAGTGTGCAGCAGCTGGCAAGCACGTTCTGTGCGAAAAACCGATGGCATTGTCCCGGGATGACTGCAACGAAATGATCGCAGCATGCCAGCGACATGACGTCTCGCTATCGATCGCCTACTACAGGCGGTACTTCCCCGTCGTACAACAAATCAAAACGCTGCTCGACACCGGCGCAGTAGGAAGACCACTGCGAATCGCGGCGACTACCTACAGTCAGTTTCAGTCGGACGAAGCAAGCCCCTGGCGTTTGAATGATCAAATCGCAGGGGGTGGTTTCCTGATGGATGTCGGCACCCATCGATTCGACCTAATAGCGTATTTCTTCGGGTCGCCCATCGACATCCGTTGTATTTCTGGAACGCAAACGATGAACACCTCCGTCGAAGACGCCGCGTCGGTCGTGATGTTGCTACAGGGTGGCGTCCAAGCGACAGCGTCCTTCCAATGGAATAGTCCTATCGCACGGGACACGCTAGAGATCGTCGGCAGCGAAGGAATCATCTGGACGGATAGTCTGTCCGACGAAGGCAGACTGTGGCTAGAAACATCACAGGGAATTCAAAGTTGGACGCTACCGGCGACCGCTCCAGTCCACCAGCGTCTGGTTGAGCAATTCGTTAATCATCTGTTAGATGGCAAGCCCAATCCGTTGGACGGTCAATCAGGCAGCATCGCAACCGCCATGACGCTGTCCTGCTACGGCGAACCTGCTTAGTCATCCGGAACTGGCAAGTTCATTGCTGGTACACCCATCAATCGCCCCCTCATAAAGCAATCTGTTCATGCCGATCCAGACCATCGTTACCCATCCCGGCGGCGCACACAAAGACGATTTTTTGGCGTGCTGCATTCTTGTGCACGAACACCAAGCACCAATTGAGCGTCGCGAGCCAAGTGAATCAGATCTATCCAGCAGCAGTATCTGTGTCGTCGATGTGGGCGGTTCGCACGAACCAGCCCTGAACAATTTTGATCACCACCAATTCCCAGCCGATCATCCGCCGTGTTGCGCCCTATCGCTGGTAATGCAAAACATGGGCATCTACGAAGACGCTCAACTTTTCTGCAATTGGCTACGCCCCGCCGAGTGGTTGGACACTCGCGGGCCCGTTGATACCGCCAAAGAACTGGGAATCGATCGCGATGTTTTCAATGCGTTGCTTTCACCGATTGACATCACTTTGCTGCGCAGATTCGCGTGCGAAACCGAGGTCACCCCAGAGAATCCTATCTACCAAGTCATGAAAATGATTGGCGAAGACTTAGTCTCGTACATCCGCAGCCTTCGCAGCCGCCTGGATTATCTAGGGCAAGTCTGTCAGCGATGGACCGTTGAATCCGACCGAGGAACAGTCGAAGCCGTCTTCTTGCCACGCAAGGAGTCAGACGAGGAAGAACCTTCGTTTGGCCTATTTCAGTACGTCAAAAGCCTGGACGACAGCCAGTCGATTGTTGCGATGGTGTGCCCCGATCGACGCGGTAACGGATACGGGCTGAGCCGATTTGAAGACAATCCAAAAGTCGATTTCACAAAAATCGAACATCACGACGATGTGCGTTTTGCTCATAAACGCGGTTTCGTGGCGAAAACGGAATCGAACGATATCGAGCGACTGAAGGTGCTTTTGGCGGAAGCAATTGTTTGAACACGTCAGCCAGTTACCACTTGTTCCAGCGCTTTCTGCTGTAATTCGTAAAGCCGTCTAGCCTCTGCTTCAGGAACGAACTGAAAACGAAGTTGTTGGCCAGGACGAAATTGCGCCAGCCGATCAACATCACAATCGATCACGTTCGCGACGCGCGGGTAGCCGCCCAATGTCCCGCGATTGCGTAACAGAGCAATCAATCCCGCTTGCGTCGCTTGGACCGTTCCGTCTTGCGTTGGTGCCGATTGAATATCGTAAGACGGTATCGCAAGTGCGGGACCACTCAATCGCAACCCAATTGCGTTACTTTGCGTTCCGACTTCCCACCAACCATTCGTCAAAGTGCTCTTGCCTGACGGCGCTAATTCAGGCCCCGGCAAAATACGAATCGATCCTAGCACCGGCTCCCACTCGCTGAATTCCGCGGGCCGAGTACGGCCAATTTCCGCGGCTTGAGAGTCTCCGATATACACTCCCTCCGAGTCAACACCGCCAGCGATACAAAGATAGACACGACAACCTAGTTCACGGATCACGATGCGTATTTCTGAACCCGCCGAAGCCTGAAGCACGGTCCACTCAGGCTGCAGTTTTCCATCAAGCTTGATTTCGCAACTCGCCCCGCCGACCACAAAGCGACACGCCGATGTCACCGCAATGACTGCCGGAGCAAGCGTGAACTCGACCGCCCCCTTACCGCGCTGATTCCCAAGCAACCGATTTGCCAATTCGCACGAAAATCGATCCTGCGGTCCCGCGGCAGCAAAACCCTGATGCAACCTTGAATAGTCGGCTGCTTCCACGAAACAGTGCATGCCTCGAACGACACGAATCATATTCGCTCCTTCCATTCACGCAGTCGCTTCACTATTTCTAACGCCGTGCTGCTGTCGCCATGTACGCAAACGGTATCGCACTGAATCAGATGAAACGTTCCGTCCAACAAACGCACTCGACCACGCAGATGCATCTCTTCGACCTGCGCAATCATCTCTTCAGATGCTTGGATCGCTGCACCGGCTTCCGCACGAGGCACCAATATCAGTCGTCCATTTTCTAAACGGTACCGTCGGTCAGCGAAACCCTCTCGCAAGACGCCGATACCTCGCTTCGTCGCGGCAACCGCCAAACAGCTCTTTGCCGGCGCCAGCAACTCTGTGACATCTGATGCAAGGCACCATTCTGCAAGTAGCTGTGCGAAAGCGTCGTCCACGTTAGCACGATTATAGATCGCACCATGGAACTTGCAGCAACGAATCTCCGGCAGAACAGCCCGTTGCTCGTCAAGCGATTTGCGAAGCGACGCCCAAGGCATTGCCAATTCGTTCCTTCCAAATCCATCGCGATCCGGGTAGCCAGGGTGCAGGCTCACTTTCACTCCCGCTTCGCGAGCAAAGCCAGCCAATTCACGACTCCACTCTGCACTACCGGCATGCGCCCCTAAGGCAATGTTGGCGATATCCACGTGCTGAAGAATTTTCACGTCGACGTCGTTACCGAAATCCCGCTCACCAATGTCTGCGTTGACTAACATTCTGCCTTTTCCTTTTTGTCAACGAACCGAACGACGTCGCCAATGTTAAGCTGACGACAAACTCTTCGGCACAGAGACGCTTCGACCTGCCCTATCAACTGCCAACCACCGGGACTTTCACACGGGTAAATGCCTGTTTGGTCGTTCGCGATCCCCAGCGCTCCCAGCGGAACACGCACCCGCGGTGAATTCCTTCGCGGCGTTGCAAGCGACGAATCCATTCCCCATAGGTACGCAAAATGTGGCATGAACCCAACGGCTGCAACCACGTAACGCGTTTCGCTATGCCGGCGTATTACTTCGGCGACCGATAGCCCACAATGTTCCGCAACAGTACCGATGTCTGGACCATCGTAAAGGGCCTCCACAAAGTGCTCTTGCGACGCGTCCAATAAACGCTTTGGATCGATTGCAACGTGTTCTCGAATGACATTTTTGATTCGCTGGATCCTCTGATCTGTATCGACAGGCGGCTGTCGCCAATAAACGCCCAACGATCGATAGGAACTAACCACACCGTCGGATATATCACTGCTTCGAAGAAACTCCGCAGCCATCCCTAAACTTCGAAAGAGATCCGGTGTCGCCGCGACATCGACGACAAATTCACAGCACGAAAGCCCAAGCCAGTGGTGAGTGATCACCATGAAGCCAGCGTCAAATGGCAGACAAAGAGAATTGGCATGCGTGGCTACTCCTTCGCTGACTCAACAATCACAACACCAGAACTGCTGATTAGATCAAGCCCCGATTTTCGCGATTCCCCATTCCAAGCCGCCGTCGGACGACCAGCAGCGCCAAACGCGAAACCATCGGTGGACGACTGAAAACCAACCCAGCCACGCCCGGAACTTGTGAAATTTTTGCTCTCCAGACGCTTTCGCAAACCACGGATTTTCACATCTCCAATTTGCGTGAAAGCATGAACGGGTACGCCGACCAAGTCGTTCACTTTCTTGTCCGGAAAATCCTTCGGGACCGATTTGCCTGCCAATCGAATAACGCCGCTATGCGATACGATTCGGTGCGGAGCGTCTTTCAGATCATCCTGAAT
Organism: uncultured Pirellulaceae bacterium; assembly: GCA_964444105.1. Taxonomy (GTDB): domain Bacteria; phylum Planctomycetota; class Planctomycetia; order Pirellulales; family Pirellulaceae; genus K23-9. The sequence goes on along the minus strand of CAYUGI010000073.1, from coordinate 3,820 downwards.
GGATAATCGCGTGTTGCCGTATTCGTTCATGACATCGATGCTGCCAGCAATTTTTTGCAAAGTCAGATCCGCTCGCGAGAATTCCCCCATAAAATCACCCTCCACGTCTGTGATCACCGTGGGGTGCGGCGGAGGTGAGGAAGTCACTCGTGTGTCACCGCTATGGCGCGTCGAAGAATTGGCATTCTCGTTGGTTTGCAAAAAATGGACGCTTCCAGAGACTCCGTCAATTATCCGAATCGGCACTTGCTCGATCGAAACGTTGCCGGCAATATCACTCACTCTAAAATCGCTTCCATAACTCGCTCCCCGAGATCCGTGCGTCGTTAGGATCAAGTTCGCTTCCACGCTCTTGATATCGACAGCCCCCATACAACCTCGGACCGCGACAGTATCGCAAGCAGGCACATAGATCGTGGCCTTCGCGCTTCGTCGCCAATAACCACCGATCGTTTTGCCGCCACCGGGAGACTCGATCTCACCCGTAAGATGGACATTTCCCTCTTGCGCGATTAGGCCCGTCAATTGAAGCGAGTTCAAAGATTGGCCCTGCATCGACTTATAAATATCATATTGACCACTGATACTTTGCAGTAATCCCTCCCGAGCTTTCAGATTCCCGGGCGTCAACTTTCTGCCAGCATCAGAAGCCAGAAATTCGGCTTCACGTCGGTCTCTCACCTCCTGCGTGGCTCCAACCATCTGGTCCGCGACACCGATCTTGTGAACCATCTGGATCGCATCAAATTCGCTTTCGTCGGGCTCCTCTGTTCCCAACACGGACTTTTCAATCACGCATTTGATGTTCTTGCCGTCCCACCCCCGCAGAGTCACATCATCCGCCGTGATCACTATTTGTGCGGACGGACTCAATTCGATCGACTTGGTTTCGCGACGTTTGTACACGGTAAACGGCTCGCATAAGACGCCTGTCTTTTCCGCTCTTGATGCAAGATCCGCCAGCTCCTTTTCAGCCAACGCGAAACCGTCATCATGTGATTCAAGCGCAGCAGCCGACATGTACCGCTGCTTTTGCAACGCCTCGAAACGGCTTTTCGCCGCTCTGTACTGCTTCGAAAGATCCTTGTCGACGAAAACAGCTCCGGTCGCTGTGTGTTTAAAAGCGACACAGTTGGCGGGAGCCTGTACCGTTGCCTCTGCGTCGTCTTCAGCTAACGACGCTTTCGAGCCAAGCATGCAAACACTGGCAAACAACCACGTCAACAGAACCTTGTTGTTCATAGCGCGTCCGTTTCATTTGGTTCAAAGGCTACGGCGAAAATGCACATCCAGACATGCGGCTTCTTCGGTGCTGCGAACGTAGATCCGGTTATCGCTATACGCCGGTGTGGACCAGCATTTTCCAGACACTGCATTGATGCGGCCGTTTTCGTTGTAACCGTCCGGATTGGCATCTACCAAAACGACATCTCCCGCATCGCTCAGGACAACCAGCTTGCCCCCAACCAGAATGCAATTGCCAGGACCAAACCCTCGCTCGGACCACTTGATTTCTCCCGTCGCCAATTCGACGCATTGCAGTGGAGCGGTACCGTACTTCTTGAATTCAAACAGACCGTACAGGTGACCGTCGTGAACGATGGGTGTGCTCCAGTGATTCATCAGTTCGTTGGGCTTGAACCAGACTTCATCGGGTTCCGTTGTGCCGTTCACACGAAAAACGGCCGCGCCAACTCCATACCCGGCCGAGCAGTAGACCAGATCGTTTTCAACCACAGGCGATGCAGCACTCGAAACACTGAACTTGAAAACCGTACTCCAGATCTTTTCGCCGTTGGCCGGATCAATTGAAACAAGGCCCGACTGCATGAAGTAGATGATTTGTTTCTTGCCATTGATCGTCGCTAGAGTCGGAGTCGCGTGTGTCATCTTCTCATCACCGCTTTTCCAAATCACATCGCCGCTATTTTTGTTGATCGCCAGGAACGACTCTCCAGGACCACCCCCAGCGATATACAAAGCATCCCCATCCAGCACGGGCGAGGTCGCATTGAGCCACTTAATATTACGCCCTGCATGCTCCGCTTCGATATCGCGTTGCCAAACTTGCTTGCCGGTATCGGCAGCCAAACAAGTCAGTTTCATGTGCGAGTCGTAAACATAGACATGCTTGCCGTCCGTTGTTGGCGTTGAGCGTGGGCCGTCACCGCCTTTATTGTCCTTCGCTCCCGCGTTTCCACCGCCCTGTTTGTATTTGCTGGACCCCAGAGGTGTGCTCCAAATCTCTTTGCCAGTCTTGGCATCCATCGCCACACATTGTTCTTTCTCATCACGCGCGACAACGGTGTAGACGCGGCCCGCATCAACCGTGAATGAACTGAACCCCAGCGGGGTCTTGGTCTTCCAAACAACGGGCGGGCTCGATGCACTCCAATTGGTATTGCCGATCTTCTCTCCCGATATCCCGTCTCCAACAGTGCCGCGGTACTGCGGCCAAGAGTCAGCGTTTACGATCGAGCCACACAGAACGGCGAAACTCAGAATGCTAAACAATCGGCTCAAATTCATCATCTGTCTCTCAGGAAGGAATTGCGGGGATCGGAGAGCCCAGCGGGGACTCCAATTTTACTGCCTATGCCTCGGTTATGGCAGCGGCAGTCCGAACGCCTTTTTTGGCATCTTTAACAATGAAAGTCGCCGTTTACTTGGCAAAAGTCAGGCAAAGGCGACCAGACGAATGGTCAAGCGTCGTTTATGATGCATGCATCATTCCCAACGATTCATGGAGCTAAAGATGAAACGACGACAATTTCTTGGTGCAACCGCAGGAGCCGCTTTGGCACTTTCACGACCGCAAAGCGTCTTCGCTTTGGACAAGGACAACCCCTACCGAAAAGAAATTGGAATTCAGCTTTACACACTTCGCAATGAAATCAAAAACGACGTCGATGCAACTTTGAAAGCCGTCGCCGATGCTGGCTACAAGCAAGTCGAATGCTACGGATTTCCCAACGCACAGCCGATGATGAAGGCCGCCGCTGACAATGGCTTGGCGATCCGATCCACGCACTTTGACTGGGATAGTGTCGTCAATCCGGATGACAAAGGCGTCAAACCGTTCGCGGAAATTCTTGAGGCAGCAAACAAAGCTGGCCTGAAGCACCTGGTCGTCCCCTACTTGGCGGACAAGAATCGCAAAAACCTGGACGACTACAAACAGCTTTGCGATCGTTGCAACAAAGGGGCCGAAGAAGCGAAGTCAGCTGGCATCCAGCTTTCGTACCACAACCATTCGTTCGAGTTCCAACCGATGGAAGACGGCAAGACGGGCTACGACACCATGATCGAACGGTTCTCCGACGACATGCAGTTTGAAGTCGATGTGTTTTGGATTCAGCTCGGCGGACGTGACCCCGTCGAATTGATTCGCAAGCTGAAAGGTCGCGTCTCGCAGTTACACCTCAAAGACCTAAACAAAAGTATCGAAGCACCCGCATACAGCGGAATTCCAAAAGAGGCGTTCGAGGAACTCGGCGACGGGGTGGTCGACCTCGAACCAATCATCGAAGTGGCGCAAGAAGCAGGCGTGAAAATCTGTCACGTCGAACAAGATCACTCGCCTCACCCGATCAAGAGCATCCAGCAAAGCATGAAGTACCTGCAAACGCTGTAAACCTGTCATCCAAACCAAGCAGGCAGACTTCGTGCTGCCGTCACCTATGCCACACGCGTTGAAGCGCCCAGCAATAAAATGCGAGAGCTCGTGGCAGGCGGCACGAAGAGTGTGCCTGCATCGTTTTTGTAGCAGGCAGACTCCGCTCTGCCGCCCGCATGCGGTTCTCGCTTATTCCACACGGCG
>CAYUGI010000072.1:0-25076 GCA_964444105.1 uncultured Pirellulaceae bacterium | reverse complement strand
GGTTTTCGGCGATGTTCGAGGTGCGAACGATTCGCCAGCATTTCAACGCAGCGCCGTGGGCGTGGTTGGGAGCGATGGTGTTGGGCTTGGTCGTCCTGCCGGTGCCTTTGTACCTACTAAAGGTTGAAGCGACCCCACGTGAAGTAGCCTGGCTACCGTGCATCGTGTTCGTCGCCTTCATTCTGCCAGCCCGAATCGTGGAGGGGCTCGCACTCCGACGAGCACGGCGGAAAATGGGCGAAACGGTTGCTTCATCTCGTTGGTCAACGATCTCAAGGTGGACCGTGCGATTGTTGATGCTAGCAGTCGTTGGCACCTATTTAGCGTTCCTAACCGTTTCGCAGTTCACGAGTTGGGATGGCTTGCCTACATGGGTTGAGCAGCACGCCATCCTATTTCCGCGGCCTTTCATCGGGGGCGTTTGAGGTCAAGTGGTTTGTCGAGTGTCGGTTGGCGCGATGACTTTGCCAACTGCTAGCAATGATTCGTCTTTACGCTCAGCCTTCTCAATGGCTAGTGTCGGCCACATCAATAACTGTGCGCGCAGGATGCACGGTGTTTTTCGAGTGCCCCTCAACGATGCCTTGTTGCACGTCAATGGCTTCGCAAACGCTTTTGTTATTGTGAAATTGCACCCACACCGTCCTCTGATCAAAGAAGCGGTTGATGGTTCGACACGGATGTCCAACCTCGTTGCGTCACTCTAAAGACTTGTTAGTTCGAGTCGGGATGGGCGTCTGCGCTCAACGGATAATCACGTCCAGTGCGACTCTTTTGATCCTGACTTGGTGTAGCCCGCTATTAGCACAGTCGCCTAAGCAGCCAGTAGCGAACACGCCAGCAAAGCAGACGTTGTCCGCAGAACTAGCGGTCACGACCGATGCCAGCAAGAGAGCCACTGCTTTTGAACCCATCTCCAGTGATGGTGATAACGATGGTACGAAGCTGCCAGTCTCAGGTCCGTCCGAAGATCAAATTTCCATTCGCTTTGCCGATCAGTCCATCTACCGTCAAAGTGGCAAGGCCTTCGGTTTGCGAGTGCAAGCGAACGCTAGCAGCAAGCTGCGCGGCAAAAAAGCGTTGCTTCAATACTCACTGTTTCGCGTCGCTGACGGTGAGTTGGTGGATGAGCAAGACCGCGCTGTCGCCGTCGATGCAAATGGTGATTCAGACGAGATACAGTTCCAGGGCATCGCACCTGAACGTTGCGGTGTCTATGAAATCCGCTGCCAGCTTGTTGATGCCGCTGCAGCAATTTGGTCGCGCTTAAAGCGTGGCGAGCGTCCTGCGGTCGAGGCGCGGTTCCAGATGATTGTGTTCCAGCCACTTGTCGAAGAAGTGCCAACGTCCGATCGTTCTGCATCGCGATGGACTTGGACTTCCCTTGGTGACATTCGCCCGGCACAGCATCCTGGTTGGGAACTTCGGCCATGGCTTGCGGGGCATCTTGGCGCGACATCGTCTAGCAAGAATAGGAAGCCAGGCAACGGATTAAGCCAGGCTCAGCATGCAGGCGAGGTCGTCTCACTTCTGGAGCCGAAAAGCACCTATTCGACACGCCTGCCAACGCTTCAGTTGGGAGTAGCTCATCGATTGACCATCCGCTATCCGGTTGGTCAGACCCTGCACCTACGCGTTGACTTGGCGGAAACGGAACGATTCGACAAGTCGAAGACTTACGAGATCAACGACGCAACGAACCCTGGGAGTGGCAGCAAATGGGCCAGTCAATCCTTACTAGTATTTCCCACCGCGCATGACAAATTCGTGCGGCTGACCAATCTGAACAAGGAAGGCGACGTTGCATTTGAATCGATCTCCCTGGATGCGAAGAGCGAAAAGAGTGGCCTTGCGCCCGTAGCGCAGACACGACCCAATGTCCACACTGCTTTGCTGAACCTAAGCGACCAAAAATGGATGGATCGGTTCGTTGATCGACGAGAGCTGCAGACGCTCACGGGAATGAACCCCGAATCCGTCAATGTCCATAAAGCGTTTGTCGCGACAGAAAGATTGCGAACGTATCTGCTGCTAAATGGTTACAACGCGGTCATTATTCCTGGCAATCGTCCCGAAAAATCGCTGCAGTCTGTGCCGGGTGTTCAATCGGCTGATAGCGGATCTGAAGTGCTTGAAATTGCTCTTCGACAAATGAACGGTTACGCACTGGGCGTGTATGTCGGCTGTGTTCTAGCAGGCACCGAAGGTCAACCCGATCAGGTGCGTTCGAATGGCTATCAGCTAATCGACCCAGAACAGTTCTCGAAGAATCGCACTTGGCTAAGTGCGCTCGACCAACAAGCGGTCCAGCAGAGATCTTACTTGGGCATTGTGATCGACTTGCGCCCACCCGAGGAAGCAACGTTTCGTTCTGAGTCGAGACTATTGAGCGAGAGTGTGCTGCGTCGCTTTGTGAACGAATCTGATTCCATCAATTCGGATCGGCCCTCGCCCAATGCTGAACTCTCTCAATTGAGGGCTTGGGCTACTGACGCGAATAACGCGGCTTTTCGGCAATGGTGTGATGCACAAAGCTCCCAAGCGCTCGTTCGACTTGCATCGGAGCTTCGTGGTCAGTGCATGCTGATGGGCGGTCCCAAGCATGCAGCGCTGAACCATCCATCATTGATTTTGGCCAAAGAAATCGAAGACTTGGTGGGGATCGACTCTCTCGCATCGACACACGATGGAGGACCCCAAGAGGGGATTCAGCAGCGAGATCACCATCGCATCGCAGCTATCATCGATCCCAAGGGTCTGCCATCAAAACTGAAATCATCACCGAATTTTCATCGTTTCGCGACGCGTGATCTTGCGAAGAGCATCACCCTATTTGATCCACAGTATGTCGTCGTCAATGAAAGCGAGTCGACAATGCTTTTGGATGAGTCCTTCGCCAGGGTGCTGAGGGCTTTCACCGATCTTCCACTTAACGGATGGTCGCGTATCGATGGAGTTGATCCTGAGAACCAGACGATTCAGGTTCGTACGACCAAGGCCAATAGCCAATCGCTTCTTGTCATCGCAAATCTGGCACCGTGGAAGTCCGATGTGGTGATTCAGCTAGCTGAATCTCTGCCGTGGCAGACAACCAGCAGTCAAAGCGGGTTTGATGGCGACGTTCCTGTTGATATCCAGCTTCGTCAGGAAGGCAGCCAATTGACGTTTTCGCTGAGGCCGGGAAGCTTCGTCGTTCTCAGCGCTCCCAATTCCAATTCCATCGACGCGATCAGGTCTTGGAACTCGCGTGTCAGTGGTGGCCAAGATTCACTTACTCAGATCAAACAGAGTGTCACCGAAGTCGTGGAACGCATCGGGAGACTATCGCATCCAAAGGCATCACTGGGTATTCGCAATGGTGGGTTCGAGCAAGCCAGTCCATTCAAACAGGCTGGCCCATTCAAGCAGTCTGATCCGGTTGCTCAGCCCAGCCAGTTGACGATACCGGGATGGATGCACACGCAGCATCCTGCGGATTCGGTTCGTATCGACGCGACCGAGGCGATCGAAGGTCGTCAGTCAATCGTGCTAAAAACGCAGTCAGCCAATGCCGGACGCACGTGGATGGTGAGTGAGCAATTCGCACCTCCCCGGTCCGGGCGACTTGCTGTGTCGCTGTCCTACCGTGGGGAACTTATTCCAGGGGATCAAACCAAACAGCGATTGCAGATCTCTATCGAAGGAACACGCAGCGGGGAACCGATTCGATTCTCGCAAACGATCGAGATTGCGCGGGATGGACAATGGCAACCAAGGCACATTGTTTTGGAGGCCGAAGACATCACTTCAAAAAAGGTCGATTCGATCCGGCTGACGATCGATAGCCTTTCGCGTGGCCGCGTTTGGATCGATGACATTCAGCTCCATGACTGGTTTCCACTAGCGCAGGAACGCCGCCAACTTCAGGATCAAGCCTTCATGGCAGTTCAGGGACTTCAGCGCGGACGGCTCGATGCTGCTTCCAGTTTGCTGCAAAACAACTGGGCCCAATCGCTGCTCACGTCCAGAACGACCGATGTTAACCGCTTTCAAAATGCATCGGAAATAGTGCGTGATCGAGCGTTTGCCGACGCGTCTAAAAGCGTGCGACAGACCCGAACCGGGGCTCCAAAGATCGGGGCGGCAGGCTCAAGCAAAGACGCATCACGGATGCCTCGCTTGCGTCGCGCGGCTAAAACCATCAAACCTCCTAGTGTCGCCGAACGTATAAAAGGGTGGTTGCCTCGACCCTTACGTTTCTAATCATTCATCATCGAAGAACGGTTTATTTGTTGCTCAATTAGTCATCAAAGGAACGGTCATTATGCGTCGTTGGACAAAACGAATCGCTTTCGCACTAGCGATCTTATTGCTAGTCGGGACAGTTGCAGGGTTCTGGGCCGTACGGCAGACGAAAGTTGTTCCTGAGTTTTATGCTCAAGCGAAGCAGCGACTCCCCGTCAAAACATACGAGGCTAGTCAACGATTGCAGCACGATGTCGAAAAATTTCAGAGTGATGTCGGCAGGCTCGGTTCGTGGAATGCAGCATTCAGTGATGCGGAGATTAACGCCTGGTTGCTTGAGGAATTGCCAAAACGTTTCCCGCGACTTCTTGCACGCGGTGTGAAGGATCCACGAATCGTGATCGAAGACGATCGTGTTCTGGTTGCAGCACACTACAAAGACAAACGCTTCGACACGATCATCTCATTTGAAGTCGCTGTCGAATTGACTGAAGAAGCGAACATGCTTGCGTTGCGATTAAAGAACCTCCGCGCTGGGGCGTTGCCCATGCCGCTTAGCAACTTTCTGAAGGGTATCACGAGAGAAGCTGCTCGAGGAGACATTGATGTAAAGTGGGACATGACACAGTCCGGTCCGATCGCACTAGTGAACGTACCTCGCGAACACGCTGGCTATGTCGCAAGCCCAATCATTGTCGAATCAGTGCAGTTAGTGGACGGAGTCCTACTTTTGGCAGGACACACCGGCACACTGGCGGAAAAGTCATTCACCCCAAGAGGCCCCGTGCATCGATTCGTTTCCTATAGCCCGCGGTCCAGACGCAACCGCCATGACGCATCAGAAATTCGTTGAATCGTGATTCGGCTTGCTGAATCTTTTCCCGTCGGCTGCACCCAGGTCAATTCTGCGCAGAATGTGTTCTCGCTCAGCTGAACATTGCTCAGCTGACCCTCGGCAATACGAAGGACTGTCCCCCGGTCTCCTCCAACATCACCCTGCTTCTCCAGGTAGGCGATGCGATGTTCGGGCAATTTGGTGGCTTCCAGTTCGGCTTCTAGTGAAACGTCGGCAACGTCAACGGTTGACCAGGTCAGCAGCGATTGGCCGACTTCGAACATCCAATCCAAATGAATGGCTCCGTGTTGAAGGGATGGGCCTTTCGATTCAGAGCCAACAGCATGTCGCAGCACGACAAACCGCAACGGGCGTGAGATGCGTGCGTCACTCATGGGCGAGGCTCCACCATCGACCGATATCGCCTCAAGGTATCCGCGTCAGTCGGCGCAGCCGTCAGCAAAATGTACTTGGCTCGTCGGGTTGCTTCCTTTCGGTCGCCGATCGTGTTTAGCAAGTCGATCGCAGCCAGCTTGGCCTCATGCCAGTCGTTACTTCTTTTGGGCAGCCCCGTAGCAAGCCGATCCCAAATTTCGACACCCCGCTTCTTACCTTCCAGCTGACTAGACTGGGAAAGCGTTTGAGCCAAGAGACGCCAAACACGGGCGGGACGATCGTCTTGCGCGACAGTACGTTGGGCAAGCTGACGCGCATTATCGAATTGGCCCGCCCAGACGAATAAGGGTATTTGATCGGACCAGTCACCACCCCACTTAAGAAGAACAGCTGCGATCGATTGGCGTCGCTTGGGATCCTGCTGGCCATCTCTCATCAACCTCCAGCGCGACGCATCGATTAAAGCTGGCGGAGGCGCGTCCAAATCGTCGGACAAAACCGCCTGCTGCCGAAAGTTCCAGAACGCCTTGGTGAACTTGTCGTGGGCCATTGTTTCCTCTGCTGCCAAATCAACTTGCGACACTTCATTCCGGTCGATCAGATAAACCGCTGCAAAACGATAGCGATTCTTGACGGCGGGTTGCGAAAGCAACGGAGTCAACTCGCTGCGAAATTCGGCAATGCGTTCTGTCACACTCCCCCGATCCGACTTCCTGACGTAGTTGCTCCAAAGAAGCAATGCACTGTCAATTTCGCTAACGCTGCTTTTTTCAGTCAAGAACGTTGTTGCGGATCGAGCGGCTTCTCGCTGCCGCCCTTGTCGGTCCAACAAAGTGAGCAGCCAACGGCGCGATTTCGGTGCTGATTCGCTACCGGGCCAGGTGGTGATATTTTGACGGAGAATCGCTTCGACATCTCTTGCAGCTTCGCTGGAACGACTTTCCGACACAACAACGGCAGCTTGAAGGTGAGCGTCAGCGCTCTGTGAAGAAGTCTGATGGGCGAGTGCGATTTCGACGAGGATTTTCGCTGCATCGGCAGGCCTTTTTGCCTGTTGAAAGGCGGCGGCGGCTTGCAAGGATCGATTGATCGCCAAGTCGCCTCGCGATTCGGCTTTCGCCGACGCGGAGAGCAGAGTGGCAGCCCGCGTCGCCTCGCCCCGTCGTAGCCAATCGGCGCCCTGGGCGGCAAGGATCGCCGGATCGATTGCGTTTGTGGTCTTACGCCCACGAAGTTTCCCAAGCGAAATTGCCTCAGCACGCCGTCGCGCGAAGGCACCGTTTCGTTTTTCAATGAACTCCAGCCATGTGCCCACTGAGCTGTCCTTCGCATCAATCAGATAGGCCAGACGCGTTAAATCCATTTCGAGGGAACGGGGCGATTCGCTGAGATCGGTTCCGTACCAAGTTCGCAAACGCTTTTCCGCGTCGGAAAGATTGCCCTGCGCGAGATCGAGACTGATTCGCAACGCGAACACACGGTTTGGTATTGGTCTGTCCAATTTCTGAGCCAATTCACTGAGGCTCGTTTCAGCCAGCTCCAAGTCACCACTTCGCAAAAGTGCTTGGACACGAAGCCGTCTAATTGCCAGTCTAGCGGGGCTTTCGGGTGGCAGTGTTGCCAGTGCTACGTCAGCTTTTTGCAGTGCTTTGTTAGCCGCAGCCAATTGATCGCGACTCTCTGCCGGAAAAACGTCGGTTTGCAGCAAAGCCAAGCTGACGATTTCAACCTGCAATTCGTTACTCAATCGGTGCAGATCGGCAGAAAGCGATTTTTCTTCCGCCAAGCCCGCTCCTGAATCCAGTTTTGAACGCTCTTCGTCAGTTGCCAGGACCAATTCCTCGAATCGCCGCGTCGAACGTGAAAGTTGTGAAAACACAGACTCCAGCTGCGCGTCGCTGTTGGGCGACACCGAGTGAACCACGACTGCGTGCTTCGCAGCGGCAGCTTGGATGTGCGCCAGGCATGCCTGCAAGAAGAGCTTGCGAGGATGATTCGAGTACGCGTCCAGCAACTCGGTGACCGGCTGTTCTGCCTTTGCAATTGACTGTTCGGTGAACTGACCAGTCGATTCCAATTGGCTAGTCAGGACCTTTGAAAAACGAATGGCCCATTTGGCTGCCTTGTCGGACCGTGGGACGGCCCGTTTGAGTTCGGCGGCGCAGAGATCAATGGCATCTTGGTGCCGCTGCAGCAACACGAGTGAATCGACAAGGTCTTGATCGCGGTCATTTGTTTGCCGCTGGACGACTGCAGAAAAGCCGTTTGCAATGGCTGCTGATGCCAGCAAGCTAACGAGCACGACAACCAGGAACAGTTGCAAATTAGGGACGTTTAATCTGGTCGCAAACAAGACGATGACTCAGGGATGGGCCGCGAACATGACGCGATCGGCACCTGCACCGATCGCAGCATCGTACGCCGCAATGGCGTGATCCATCGTAACACGATCAGCCGGGTCGATGATAATAGGTGGCTGAACTCCCAATGAAATGATCTCTGCTAATCGATCGCGCAAGGCACCAGAGTCCGCTATTTCGTCACCGTTCAGCTCAATGATGGTGGAGGCGTCTCGGCGAATGAGTCTTACCACAATTTCGTCGAACGCCTCGACAGGTTGTTCGCTTTTCTCGTTTGCCTCCACGCCGCCTGCGGGAGGTTCCGCTAGCGAACCAGGCAAATCGAATTCGGGTTGCTGAAAACTGCTAGTCCAGACAAAGAAAATGAGGAGTAAGAAGACAACGTCGATCATCGGCGTCATTTTCACCTCCAACGATCCGGCTCGATTGGCTTGCGGTAACTTCATCGCGGCAATTTCACTGCTGAGGCTCGCGAACGGCGATCGTTGCGTCCGTCAGTCCTGCCGAAACCGCTTCACGAAGCACGGGTTCGACGTAACGATACTGCACTGATTGATCCGTCCGAATTCGAATAGAAGCTTCCGTACCCTCACGATCTTGTAGATCCGCGAAGATTGTTTTCAATGTCGTCATGTTCACGACATCGCCACCCACGCGAATCGCTGCATCGCCGTCGATACTGACGGTCAACGGGGCGCGTTCCAAGTCCAACGGGCCATGCGATGTGGCAACCGGCAAATCCAATGGCAAATTATTTTCTTGTCGTGCCAAGTGGCTGGATACCAAGAAAAAGATGATCAGCAAGAAGACAACATCGATCATTGGCGTCATATTGGCGCCGACGGGCTGTCGATTTCGAGCAGAAGGAACTTGCATGGATACGGTTATTGATCGATCTACAGCGGTAATTTTTCCTGAATATCGTTCTGGCCCAATACCTCTGAGCCAGAGCATCCGAGCAGAAACAGATCCCTGAACTCCCTGGACTTCATTCGATACGCTAGACGTGATGAGCAATACCTTAACATTCTTAAAGACGTTTTTGCGACACCCAACCCAGGTCGGCGCGATTGCACCTAGCAGTCCGTCGCTCGTTCGGGTCATGGTCGACTGGTTTGACTGGCAGAACGCTCGCAGTGTGGTCGAATTCGGTCCAGGAACAGGTGTCTTCACACAAGCGATCCAATCAAAATTGCATGCGGATGCCAAGTTTTTCGCTATCGAACGTTCGTCGGAACTTGCCGAAACGACCCGGCAACTGTGTCCGGGAGTGACCGTTTACGAAGACAGCGTGACGAACGTCGCAGAACTCTGCGCGCGAGAGTCGATCGATCAGATCGACGCCATTGTATGCGGGCTGCCATGGGCATCGTTCAGTGACACGTTGCAAAGTGAAATCATGGAAACGATGCTGGCGCGACTGCGACCTGGAGGTCAGTTCGCGACGTTTGCCTATTGGCAGGGTATCATTTTGCCAGCAGGCAGGCGTTTTTCATCGCGACTTCATCAATCGTTTTCGTCTGTAGAGAAAAGCGAAACAGCTTGGCGCAATCTCCCGCCAGCGTTTGTCTATCGGTGCCGAAGGTAGGCTGAATCGCTGCGTTACTGTTGTAGTTCTTTAGCGAAAGTAGACGCTAAACAACGCCCAGGTCGATCAGCCGTTGATAAAGCCACCAGACGACGCCCCCAAAAACGGCCAGCAAACTAAGGGTGTACAGCGACACGACAACCGTCCAAAGAACGCGTTCAGTACGGGAAAAGTTGGGGTTCATCCATAACAGTGGAACACCGATCGCACCTGTGACCAAAAAAAGAATGCTCAGAACGGCGACGCGGCTTTGCAGTTTGCCGTTTCTTGGTTTGACCGGACTTCCCAGTTCTTCGGATTCTGGTGTCTGGTTCTGGAGCCCGCCCAGCGGCGGCGCTGCTAATTTGGCTTCGATCGGTGAATCGTCAGCAGCATGCCCCGTCATGGCGATGAACTCGTTCCCGATGCAGGACCACCCGTCAGGTCTTTGGACTTTGCTGTCTCGGATCCTAAGTCGGCCAGGCGTGATTGTGCTCGTTTGATCAGCGGTGATAGATCGCTGTTGTCACCATAAAGTTCGACCAAGCTGTACCAGATTTTCCGGGCTTCGACGACGCGACCGTCAAGCATTAATTCGTCAGCTTCTTTCAGCTTTCGTTGCACAACGCGCGACGCTTCTGTGTTCTGCGAGCCTGATTTTTCTAACACTGCGATCTGCGCAGCGGCAGCGTTGACCGTCACTTTGTATTCATCGTCATCACCCAGAACGGTGATGATGCTACGGTATTTGTCGATCGCTTTGGACGTGTCATTCATGTCCGCGTATTCTTGCGCTTGGCGATGTAACAGTTCACCCTGGTTCGTGATTGGCAGATTATTCTTGATCTTTACGGACAGCTGATGGATGAACAATCGCACGTCGATCTGATCAACTTGCTCGCGAGCCCATGCGGCGTTTTCGCCATCGGGAAACCGAACGAGTAGCTGGCGAAGCGGCTGCAATTTTGCTTGGGACATCGCCGACCGAGTGTCTTCGGCCAATAGGTTCTCGGCTTCGCGCCGAAGTGACATTTCGCTGGCTGGCCACGCGACCCAGGCTAACAAACCTAGCAGTAGCACCAGGGTGCCAAGCAGTACCCAAGCCTTGTCGTGCCAAAGTGTCGAATCGGGTGTATCGTCTTCGTCCAGATCAACAATCTCGCGGCCGAGCAACGTTCTGGCCTCATCGCGATCGCGTTGGTCGGTCATCTGCAATGCACTAAATCCAGCGGACGCATGTTCGGCGACACCGGTGCGCGACATCGCTCGCTTGCGGACTTCTGCCAGAGCAAGTTTGACGGCACTGGCGTTAGCGGGCCGCATTGCGGGATCCTTTTCCAACATCTGCATGACAACTTTGTCCAGCCAAACGGGACAATCCATCACGATTCTTGCCGGAGCGATCGGTGTTTGAAACTTTGCGTTACTGCTGACCTCCTCGATCGAGGATCCAGAAATAGGCGGATCGCCAGTGATTGCCAAATACATGCACGCACCCAGAGCGTAGATGTCTGTACTGGGGGTGAGTGGTTCGGACGAGAGCGCCTCGGGTGCGGAGAGTGCGGCCTGCTCAGGAGCGAAGGGTGAATTCGTTTTATAGGGAGTGTCGCGGCGATCCATACGGACGTCCAAAAGAACGGGACTTAAACCCGCGATCATGATCTTGTCTGGTTCAATGGCGCCGTGAATCACATTGTTGCTGTGTAGGTATTCCAATGCGTCAGCCAACGGCTGTGCAAGATCCAAGGCTGATTCCCATGACATACGCTTTTTTCGTGTGAGTTGATCGGCAAGTGTTTCGCCCTCGACCAATTCATACGCAAGGTAAGCATCCGAATCTTCAAATCCTCCGCCAAAGCAGCGAGCAATCGCGGGGTGCTGAATCTTTTTCAACGCCTCCCATTCACGCGAGAAAACCGCGCGTGATTCGGGTGTGCCACCAAATGGGGTTGCGAAAAGTTTGACAGCCAACGATCGCTGCAGCTTCACGTGGATCGCCCGCCAGACGGATCCGCCTGATGACGGATCGCCTAATCGAGATTCGATAGCGAGGGGTCCAAGGCGACTTCGGGGCATCGGTTTGGTGACTGGCGTGGCACGAGCGGTGAGAAGGGACGTAACGAACCGATATGAAAATTCGTTGTCTGCACGTCGCTAAGTATAACGATACCACACAGCACGAGAAAAACCGAAACGCAACTTATGTACGAATCTGGTCGATCAAATGGGTGAAGAAAATCGCTTTGCCCGCTTCGTAGCTCGACTGATCACCCTGCTCGGATCGCCATCGGGCGATCTTCGTTTCCTCGAATCGAATGGCGACTTCAGGGTTGCTTCGCAAGTGATCACGAACGGCGATGGCATTTTTCCATGCCTGGTCCTCAACGCTCATCAGGAAGAGACGATGGGTGGCTTCTCCGTGTCGAGGCTTTTCAAGCGTGATCGATTGATGAAACTCACGGGATAGATTTGGCGTAGGAGAGTCGTTTGGATCTGGCGGATCCTCTGATGGAAGACGCCGAAAGTTCAATCCTTCGATCAAATCAGCTGCTTCAGATAAAGTGCCACGGTTTCCCTGATGCTGATTGCCTAAGACCGCCATCAAGTCGATGGTTGGTCGGGCGATAAGCCCCGAAATGGCGGTGCTGCCAATATGTTCCACCTGAGCCACCAAACCGAGGCAGGACTGAAGAATACCACTTCGAGTTTGCCGGAACTCTTGCTTCCATCGTGGATCGTAGTGCATCAGGCGTACATTGCTCATGCGGGCATTGTAGGGCTTGGGCTACTTCATCAGACGGCATTAAAAAAGGAGCTTGGCAGATTCAAACTACCAAGCTCCTTGGATTGCATTCCAATCGCACAATTTCGCGATCAGAAAGACGGTCTATTTACTGGTCAACATCGCGATTCTTGCGTCGTTGACTTTGGTCTTCAGCGAATGGACGTAAGCCGAATCAGCTGGGCACATCCGCGCCTTAGGAACGGTACAAGTGCGGCCATTGGCTTTCAGCAAACGAACATTCGTTGCGTTGATCTCGATGACGCGACCCGACGTGCGGAAGCGTCCCGTGTTGTCGATCCAAGTTCGCACACGCGTGTTGGACAACGGATCAATTGAAACGACTCGAGGCAGGGAAACAACTTGCAAGCGAGTTCGCTTGGCAGAAGTTGCCTTCTTGTTTTCGATCACTTCTTGGGCTGCTGTTTCGATGATCTTGTTGACCGCCAGATCACTTGCTGTCTCAAGTTTCGGTGCCGGCAACTCTTCGATCGACTCGACAGAGGTAGCCGCATCGTCAGAAGCACCAAAGAGGTCGTCCAAATTGTCGCCTTTGGCAGGACCGTCGCCGGCAGGCGAATCGGCTGCTGGTGCAGCGTCCGTCGGTGCGCCGAAGAGATCGTCTAAAGCGTCTGCGGCAGGGGCTTTGTCACCAGCGGGCGGTTCTGCTGGAGCACCAAACGGGTCATCCGCAGCAGGTGCTGCGTCCATTGCGGGTGCTGCATCGCCGGCAGGTGCGGCGTCACCGCCACCGAACAAATCATCCAAACCGCCGTCGTCGATAGCAGGTGCTTTTTCAGACGCGGGAGGTGTTGCCGGAGCGCCAAACGGGTCGTCTGCAGCCGGTGCTGGGTCGGTCGCCGGAGCGGCGTCCGCGGCTGGAGCGCCGAACGGGTCCGCTGCGGGAGCGGGATCCGTCGCGGGAGCTGCATCACCACCACCAAACAAGTCGTCCATCGCTGCATCGTTGCTGGCGGGTGGAGCGGCGGGTTCAGTTTCAGCCGGTGCAGTGTCAGCGGGTGTTGGCTCTGACGGTGCAGGAGGTTCCGGGCTTGCAGCTGGAGCACCGAATGGGTCATCACTTGCATCTGTTGCGGGTTTTTCCGTCGCCGGGGTTTCGGTCGCCGGTGCCGCACCAAACGGATCATCGCTAGCCGGTTCAGTCATCGTCTCACCCGCGGGTTCCTCTTCTTTGGGCTCAGTTGGAACAGGCGGTTCCGCAGCTGGAGCCGGATCTAAGTCCGGCATAGCAGGGCTGATCGCAGCTTCGGCAGGAATGGGGTCGGCTTGTGGTTCAAGCGGCGTCGCACTTTCAATCAACACAGGTTCTTGATCGGAAAGCGACATTGTTGAATCATCAATGAACGGTACGGCCGCCATCGGAACTTCGCCAACAATTTCACCGGCATCCAAAGGCGTTCCGTAATCAACCGAATCAAACGCAGGAGCTTCCATCGGAGCTGCTTCCATCATGATCGGTTCACTGGAAATAACTTCCGAACTGACAGGGCTTGCCATCGGTGCGGCACAACAGCAGCAAGCTTGTGCGACCGGTTGTGAAACGATTGGATGCGAAACGACTGGAGCGGAGACCACTTCGATGGGAGCCGATGCAACAGCGATCGGTGCTGGGGCAGGAGCACTGCAGCACGCCGATGATGGAGCCGGGGCTGGGGCAGGGGCAGCAGCGCAAGTCACGGAGCTTGTAGCTGGTGGGCAGGCGGGAGCAGGACAGGCTGGTGCCGCGACAACACACGTAGGTTGGCAGCTACTTTTCTGTTTGCAGTTGAGTTTTTTCAAAAGCCAACCGGCAGACGCTGGGCTGGCGCTCATCAAAACGATCAGGCATACGACCATTGTCCAGCGTGAGTAATATCGGACGTTACGATTCATTGTTTTTGCAACTCCTCCACAGCTGTCCTGTGGATTTGGCGAAAGCGTCAAGTAGGGGAGTAATCATCTACGGTTATGGGCCTGGCAAGCAGAGCCATCCTCTAAGTCTTCTCAAAACGCGAAACAGCCCAAAGCGAAGGAGTTTCGGGATCAAGACGACTGGATTCACAACCTGTGGAAATACGCCGCTCCATGCTAGTTGTGGGAAAATTGACCGACAAGCAGTTAAACTGAACAAAAGTGGCGGTTTGCGGTGCCCATTTGGGTTTTGTCGGTTATTTGGGTTCGAAACTCGGCTCCCCTGAAAGCCCGAAATCCTTCACACTCCTCCACGTCCTCTCGAGGCCAACAAATTCTCGAACCGCTCACTTTGCGATTCAACTCGATTTTTGCCGTTTCGCATCCGGCGGATTGCCGCCAAAAGACGCCGCTTGTTCCTGTGTTCGTGATCACTCACCAGCGTTCATACCTGACGTTCACCAGCCGACATCAAATTGCCGATTGTTGAGAAGCCCAAACGATGATTCGCTTGCTGCAAAGCCTGTTCGCGTCGATGAGTCTGGAGCGGAAATGCCTGCTCTTTTTCGGCTCCGCGCTATCGGTCTTGATGTGCTGTGCGTTTTTCGTCGTTCAAAAACTTGGCAAAGAGCTGGTCAAGAACACCACGCGTCAACGCGCTCAAGACTATGGCGCCGCTGAACTGGCCATGATTCATGCGGACGCGACGTGGTCCAGCCACCTGAGCGACGAATCCGCATCGGCGATCACCAGCAACGTGCAAGAGAAACGAGGACTGTTTCTCAATGAAGATATCGAGTTCGCCGTCTTGGGATTGGAAGAAGACGTGTCGTTCAACGACTTGCCACCGCCAACTCTGCCTGGGGATGCCGATGAATTGCAGCGGCTGACTGATTTGGAAACTCAGTTTCGAATGCAGTTGGCGAGAAAGATCGCCGAAAGCCGGCCGGATATTACCGAAGCATTGGATCTAGGTGAGAATGAATCGATGAGCCGAATCGGTTTGGGCGTCTCCACGCCTGTCTTTGCCGAAATCGGTCCCGTAGACGACAGGTTCATCTACTACAAACCTGTATTCCCAACGCAGTCGTGCTTTCCGTGCCATCAACCGAACAACCAGTCGATCTCGCTTTCGCCAGATATGTCTTCGTCCGACGAAGATCCAATGGAACTTGCGTCGCATTTTCCCTATCGCGTGATTCGCGTCAGCATGCCCTATCAAGATACTCAGGAGACGACGACTTGGATTCGCGCGATCATCATTGCATTGGCGATGTTGATTGTTGCGGTGACACTGTTTGTGTTGCATGCCATCGTTCGCTACTTGGTGCTGAAGCCGTTGTACCATCTGCGCGATGTCAGCGACGCGATTACTCATGGCGATACCAATCAGCGCGCGACGTTGGACACTGAAGATGAATTTCGCGAACTGGCCGACGCATTCAATCGAATGCTGCGTCACATGACCGAAACGCAGGACCAAATTCAGGACGTTAACGAAGAGCTGGATGGTCGTGTCGATCAACTCGCGCAGTTGAACCTCCAACTCTATGAAGCAAATCGATTGAAAAGCGACTTCTTGGCCAACATGAGCCATGAACTTCGTACACCACTGAACAGCATCATCGGCTTCTCTGATGTGCTGCAGGGGATTGAATCACTCAATGAAAAGCAGCGTCGTTATGCGTTGAACATCCAAAAGAGCGGTCGCTTGCTGCTAGAAATGATCAACGACATTCTGGACTTGGCGAAGGTTGAAGCGGGCAAGATGGAAGTGCGCCGGAGCGAATTTGATCTCGCTCGACTCGTGTCTGCACAATGCGACATGATCGGATCACTGAGTGAAGACAAGAACATCTCCGTCTCCGTGGACGTTCCTGCAAATATGCCACAGGCTTTTCAAGATCCCAACAAGCTTGGCCAAATCATCAACAACCTGTTGTCCAACGCCATCAAGTTCACGCCTGAAGGCGGCATGATTACGGTTCGTGTGGCGGATCTGCTGGACGGACGTTTTCGATTGCAGGTATCTGACACCGGCGTCGGGATCGCCGAAGAAGACCAGACCATTATTTTTCAAAAATTCCGTCAGAGCCGCAAAGTGCTTGATGGCGAAGGTCTCACGCGTGAGTTCGCTGGCACAGGGCTAGGCTTGTCGATCGTGAAGGAACTTGCCAAGTTGCTTGGCGGTGAGATTGCTTTTGAAAGCGAGTTGGGTCGCGGAAGTACGTTTTGGGTCGTTCTACCGTGGCGACTTAGCGATCGGGCACCAATTGATGTGGCTACGACACTGACAGGCGAAGCCGCATCGAATATCTCGACGACCTAGAAAGTGACCACTTGGTTAACAGGCAGATCAGCTATGAAAAAAGTCGAACTCTACACCGATGGTGCTTGCAGCGGAAATCCGGGTCCAGGCGGTTGGGCGTTTATCCTTCGTTGCAACACCACCGGTAAAGAACTGGAGCGATCCGACGGTGAACCGGAGTCGACGAACAACCGCATGGAGTTGATGGCGGTGATTCAGGGACTTCAGACTCTAAAAGAGCCCTGCGAAGTAACGCTCTACGCCGACAGTACCTATGTGTTGCAGGGAATGAAGTCGTGGATGGCTGGTTGGAAAAAGCGTGGCTGGAAACGCAAAGACGGATCCAAGATGGTACCCGTCAAGAACGTCGAACTCTGGAAGGATCTCGACAAAGCGATGGGCAAACACACCATCCACTTCGAGCACGTCAAAGGCCACGACGGCCACGTCGAAAACGAACGCTGCGACGTCTTAGCGGTCGCCGCTTACCAGCGTTATTTGACCAAACGTTAGCCCATCGCCTTGATTCGGCATCGATCGTGAAAGATCAGGCCAGAAATGTCGTCTTTTCACGTCAAAATGGGGCTTCCGTAGTAGCTTACCCGCGTCGCGAAAAACGGGGGGAAAGTCTATAATTCGGGGATCGAATCGACGGCCATTTTGGCTCCCTTTCAATGTATTAGACGCAGGTCTTCATGAGTGACGCTCCCACGCCGGAATCCCCCTCCAATTCCGACGACTTTTCGAAGTCAACTTCACCTGCGGCCAACGCCGAATACACCGGTGACGACATCAAGCACCTGTCCGATTTGGACCACGTGCGTAAACGCCCCGGTATGTACATTGGCGATACATCGACTCGCGGGTTGCACCACTTGGTCTACGAAGTGGTCGATAATTCGATCGATGAAGCGATGGCAGATTTTGCCAAATACGTTTCGGTCACCGTTCACACTGACGGTAGCGTCACGGTGGAAGACGACGGTCGCGGTATCCCAGTGACCAAGCACGATGACCTATCCGAAGAATTTGATCGCGAAGTCAGTACGCTTGAAGGTGTGATGACCGTCCTGAAATTCGGCGGTAAGTTTGAAAAGGGCGCGTACCAAACCTCCGGTGGTTTGCACGGCGTCGGCGTGACGGTGGTGAACTTCCTGAGCCAATGGTCCAAAGCCGAGGTTAGCCGCGATGGATTCACTTGGTCGCAAGAGTACGAGCGGGGTGTCGCAACCGGCCCGGTTGTCAAAGGTCGCGCAACAAAGAAGACCGGCACGAAGACAACGTTCAAAGCAGACAACCAAATTTTCAGCGTTACGAAGTACAACTTCGACACGTTGTACAAACGTCTTCAAGAACTGGCGTTTCTGAACAGTGGCGTTCGCATCAAGTTTTTGGACGAACGCAACGGCGAAGGCGGCGACTTTCTATACGAACGTGGGATCGTTGAATTTGTTGAACACCTCAACCGTGCCAGCGACGTACTTCATTCCGATGTGATTCAAATCGTCGGTGCCAAAGAAGGTGTTGAGTACGAGATCGCGCTGCAGTACAGCACGGAGTACACCGAGAATGTTCAGTCTTACGTCAACAATATTCACACGATGGAAGGTGGAACGCACGTTTCTGGTTTTCGGTCAGCACTGACTCGGTCACTTAACAATTACGGCAAACGTGAAAACTTGTTTGCCAAGGTAACGCCCAGCGGTGACGATTTCCGCGAAGGCCTGACCGCAGTCATTAGTGTCCGTGTGCCCGAACCGCAGTTCGAAGGCCAGACCAAGACCAAGCTGGGGAACAGTGCGGTCGATGGAATCGTCAGCAGCGGTGTGGGCGAATCGCTGGCGAAGTACATGGAGGAGAATCCGCGTGCTGCCAAGTCGATCGTACGCAAAGGTCTTTTGGCTGCCGAAGCACGCGAGGCAGCTCGCAAAGCAAAAGACCAACTACGTAGTCGCAAGAATGCACTCGGTGGCGGAGGTTTGCCAGGCAAACTACGCGACTGCATCAGTAAGAACATGGAAGAGTGCGAAGTCTACCTGGTGGAAGGTGACTCGGCGGGCGGTTCGGCCGAAGGTGGCCGAATGCGGCAGTACCAAGCCATTCTGCCGCTTCGCGGTAAGATCATCAACGCTTACAAAAGCCGCGAAGCAAAGGTCTTAGAGAACAATGAAGTCCAGTCGATGATCCAAGCGATCGGGACTGGTATCGGTGCCGACCAGGATTTAACCAAGCGGCGATACAACAAGATCATCATCATGACTGACGCGGACGTGGACGGCAGTCACATCCGAACGCTCCTGCTGTGCTTCTTCTACCGGCAGATGTATGAACTAGTGGCCAAAGGACATGTCTACGTCGCGCAGCCACCATTGTTCCGTGTTCAACAAGGTAAAAATCGGTATTACGTTCAGACCGATGAAGAGATGAAGTCACAGCTACTGGACCGCGGTTTGAAAGACACCGTCTTCGAGGCTGAAGACGGCCGCCGCGTTGAAGGTGACAAGATGGAAGCTCTCTGTGTCACGTTGGCATCGATGGAAGACGCTATTTTGGCGTTGGAACGACACGGTGTTTCGCTTCGGGCTCACGTGCAACGTCTGGACCCTGTTACCAACAAATTACCGCCGCTAATGTTGACTTCCGCCGGCATCGAACATTGGTTTCACCATGAAGATGAAGTGGAAAAGCACCTCAACGAAAACAACCTGACCCTGGACATCGAGCACGATCTGGATGGTGACGGGGAGATTAGCGACGTTGAAGGAGAAGTTGCTCAGAAGGCTGCCGAGGAGGAGGGCAAGACCATCGCCCACCTGACGGAGCTTCACGAGGTTCGCACAATCAACAGCGGTTTGAAGGATCTACAGCCACTTGGTTTCGGTGTCGATGACTTGATCCCAGCAGACCGAACCGGTTCCACGACCGCACGTTTTGAACTTGTCAGGGGTGAAGGTGATGAAGTGCGCCGCGCTGTAGATGATCTTCGTGGCCTTTTGCCGGAAGTTCGGGCGGCGGGTGAAAAAGGGCTGCAAGTGACACGCTTTAAGGGGCTGGGTGAAATGAACGCGGAAGAGCTTCGCGAAACGACGCTTGATCCCGAGAACCGAACGCTGGTCAAAGTGAACCTGAACGATGCCGGTGCAGCGGATGAAATGTTCC
This sequence comes from uncultured Pirellulaceae bacterium, assembly GCA_964444105.1. Lineage (GTDB taxonomy): Bacteria > Planctomycetota > Planctomycetia > Pirellulales > Pirellulaceae > K23-9. The sequence goes on along the minus strand of CAYUGI010000072.1, from coordinate 5,534 downwards.
GTCTATTGATGGGCGACAAAGTCGAACCACGACGCGAATTCATCGAGAAGCACGCTCTGGACGTGCGGAATCTGGATATCTAATCAGCAAAGTCGCAGGCAGACTCCGTTCTGCCGCCAGCCCGTGGTCATAGCTGTATTTATTACGAGTAAGGGAGTGCTTGAGGCTGGCGGCACAGGGGACTGTGCCTGCGACGAAAAGCGACCCATCCGTTGTTGCTGCTGACAAGCCGTGATCCTCACGCATGATTCCCCTCAGTGTTTACGTTCGGATTGCAACGGTTGTTTCATCAGCGTCAAGCAATGCTAGCTTTGCGGGCTGATAGAACACTTCTGCGGTCTTCATGGCTGCGCTGACGATGGTTGCTTAAGTAGTCTTCTGCGACTCCCCTTTCGCGCGAAGTCTGCCCTCCCCATAGATTCTGATGCCCAATTCAACCGCGTTGTTCAACGTTAAGCATGTCACTGTCGGTGCGACCCTTACAGGCTGCCCGTTTGCGTAGTCGACAAGCGTTACTTGACCATAGTTTTTTGACTCTCCTGAATTGTGTCATAGGTTTTTGTAGAGGAAGTGAGTGACGCGAGTTGCTCACTGCTGAGACGAGGCAAACCATCTTGATGGAGCGTCAGATCTCAGTCAGCCCCACTCCCGGACAAAGGCAAACCGTTTGAGAAAACGGGACGCAAAGTTACGGATCCGTGGGCGTCGCAGTGCAAGCTGTGTCGTCTCAGGAAAGCCGGACCGCCGAGGGAAACGATTATTTAAAAGCTCGCTTTTGAGGAATCGGAACCAAGGTGTTAAGAGAAAACGGAAGATGAGCTGACTCCCCTTTGGGAACCCATTCATGTTGAATTGGCCCTTTTAACATCGCCGAGTGCCAGCTTCTTCGGAGGCCGCCGCTCACCGAAATATGAGAATAAAGATGAAAAACTTGACAAACAGCATCGTTGCATTTCTTAAAGAAGAAGACGGACCAACTGCAGTTGAGTACGCCGTCATGCTTGCTTTGATCGTCGTCGTTTGCTTGGCAGCTGTCGGTACTATCGGTACCAACGCAAACGCTAAGTTCGAGGAAGTTGGCACAGCTATTGGTGCTAACTAAATCGAATTCGCTCTTCGCGAGCGATCTCGACGAGAAAAATCTCGACGTCATGTCGATGCGAACTCCTGGTTCGCATCGGCCGCGTCGGGCTTTTTGCATGTAAACATTTCTCGTGATGTTTACTTTGATTCGGCCGGCTGATGTTGAAGCCGCGCCTACTTACGTCTGATCTCACAGAACTCATTCATCTGAATACATGCTCTGGGGGGAGATAGAGGCGACCAACGATGAACTTTCCACTCCTGCCCGCCGATGCTGCCGCCTACGCGTGGCAAATGTCCTGCTGCTTCGTGACGCTCCTGTTCGCGATGTTCAGCTGGATGATCGGTCCTCGCTAAGAGTGCCAACCATACAACCTCAACTTTCAAGCTTGCGACAAGTCCGCTCGCTCGAGTTGTTTTAAGACTTATTCGCACATTACATCTCTCACGGGGAAACTGATCGATGGAAACGCTCATTGAAGCCATCACTACAAATTGGACCGTTTGGTTCGTCACCGTGGTTCTTGTCGTCGCCGCTGTGATCGACGGAGCCATTCTGAAAGTCCCCAATTGGTTGACGTTTCCGTTCATCGTCATGGGCTGGATTGTCTGCACGATGCAGGGCGGGTTTGGCTACGCCAGCTACGCTGCCAACGGCGATTTTGTTGCCGGCGGGTTGTTGTTCAGCCTACTAGGCACATTTGTCGGAATGATGCTACTGCTGCTTCTGCGAAATCGCGGCGGCATGGGAGCGGGTGACGTGAAACTGCTTGCAGGCGTTGGTGCTTGGCTGGGCATGGAAGTCACGCTCTACGCATTTGCTGCGACAGCAATTGTGGGCGGTGTCATGGGAATGATCATGATTTTGAAGAGTGGCCAGTGGCACAAGCACTATGCCATGGCTCATCAAATCATTGAAGAGTGGAAAACAAAGAAGCCCGACGAACTGGCTTCGATCGCTCGCAAGCGAAAGCCAACGATGTACTTATTGCCTTATGGAATCCCGATGGCCATCGGAAGCATCATTTACTTTGCTATCGCTGGAATGCTGGTTTAGACCGTTTCGCAGCTTCATCAACCGAAGCCGCAAACCAACTGTTAAAGATTACCGACTAGGCGGGAACGACGATCTGCGTCGCTCTCGCCGGTCATGCTGACATTAGCCCGATCGGGTGTCCCGTTGTAGCGATCCAGTCCGGTTCGCCGAAGAAGCAACAGATGCGATAGGTGAATTCGCCTATCGCGGGCAATCGGTTCGGCGATGTTGGCAGTGCAACCTCCGAACTTCCACCCCTGATAACGCTATGCGAAACAAATCTCTCTTCCTTCTGATTGCGTGTGTTTGTGGCACGGTTGCCGCCATCGGCGTCAGCCAGTGGATGCAAGCGAACAGCGGTTCCGGCGTAGCCGAAACCGTCGAGATTTTCGTGACCGCTCAGGCGATCGGTGAACAAGAAGAAATCACGGCCGACAAGATTCGGCTAGAGCATTGGCCTGCCGACCGCGTTCCCAGCGGAGCGACAGCGGATCTTGGGGCCTTGGAAGGCCGCTACGCGAAACAGATGTTTCTTGCTGGTGAACCAGTCTTGGAACTCAAACTGATGAACGAGAAGAACGACATCATGGTGCCCAAAGGTTTCCGTGTTGTTTCGATGAAAGCCGACCAGAACAGCGGCATCGCGAACTTGGTTAAGCAGGGCGACCGCGTTGATGTGGATGCTTACTTCACCAAGAACGAACTGTTCCCCGAGACAAAAACGATGAACATTCTTGCTGGCGTCAAAGTCTTCGCGATCGACGGCAAAACAAAGCATGACCCTGAGGCAGTTCGCACTCGCTCAGCCCGAACCATCTCGTTGGCCATCCGAAACGCGGATCACGAAGCTTGGATGCTGGCACAGCGAAACGGCGAAGTCTCGCTTTCACTCGGTAGCCCAGGCAACTACAGCGACAACGTGCCCGAAGACGAAGCCAGTCCCTCAGGACAGAACTTCCTGACTTGGATGGCAGATCATCGCGCCGAGCAGGAGCGACTTGCCGCCGAAGCGAAGGCAAAGGCGATTCGCGATGCTCAGGTAGAACCAGCAGATGCCTTGGACATTCCGCCACCAAAAAAGAATACGTTCCGACAAGTGGTGATGTCGAATGGTCGCATGAAGGTCTACGAGTGGACCGAAGGAAGTCCCGTTCCAAAAATCATTGCTGACACGGGGCTTGAGCACCAGCAACATGACATCGAACCAAACGACCAATCGACGTCACAACTGCCCACGAACGAACAAGATGAACTCAGTCACCTTAACGGCGACGAAAGCCCGTTCTTTCAACCAGGAAGCTAGTTGTCATTTGACGATTCGCTGACCAGAAAGGACGATCAACGAACAGACGCGATTTGATTTGCTGAAGTAAATTTACTCGGTCGTTTTGTACAGTGGAATTCACTTTCCACGTGCCGATGACCGAATAAAGGATAAAGACCCAACTACCCCAACTTAACCCGTTACCCGCACGGACTACAGCTAGGTTGTTGCAAGGATGCAATGACTGTAACTGAGGATCGATTCGTCGATTCATTAGTCCTTCGCAAGGATGCACCCGCGATGGAAACGACCCGTCTATCGGCCCAGTTCGTATCAAAACGGATTGCCGCTTTATTATCAGTCGCATGTCTCGTCACTGCCCATGTAGGTTCGCCTACACATGCAGCCGACGCGGTGCAGTTGACTTCTGCTGATTCCGCAGCCAATCACAACATCAACCAATCGGTTGAGCGTTTGGAAATGTTGGTCAAGAGCAGCCGAATTCTGACGCTTGAAGCTCGCGTACCGAAGTTTCAAGTTCATAACGAAGAAGTTTTGGGGGCGACACCTGTTTCGCAGAACCAAATTCAGATCTTCGCAAAAACACCTGGCACCACACAGTTGAACCTGTGGGACACCGAAGACAAGCTCTACACAGTCGATGTCACGGTGCTTGCCGATGCTCGCGAAGTCGAAGGCATCTTGGGTTCGCAGTTGCCACTGGCGACCTTGAAAGTTCTGCCTGTTAACAGCAGTGCCATCGTCTCTGGCTATGTCACCAGCGCCGACGACGTTGATCGCGCCGTCGCGATTGTCGAGCAGTATTACGCAACGGTTGTCAACAACATCAAGGTGATCGGTGTTCAGCAAGTCTTGTTGCACACTCGCATCATGGAAGTCTCGCGAACGAAGCTTCGTGAACTTGGCATCGACTGGGCGTTTATCAACAACGGAGATGCCTTGATCAGCTCACCGGGTGACATGGTAAACGTAGCAGGAAGCACCGCTTCCGACATTGTTGCCAATACAGGCTCCTCCGCGGCGAACGTGCGAGTCTTCGCCAACAATTTCCAAGGCCTCATGAAGGCTCTTAGGGAGGAGGATTTGGTAAAATTTCTAGCTGAGCCGACAGTCGTTGCCACTCATGGTCGGCCAGCTCGCTTTACCGTCGGCGGAAAGGTGCCTTACTTGGTTCCCGCAGGCAATGGAGCGGTCACCGTTCAGTACGAAGAGTTTGGAACATCCGTTGACTTCCTTCCCTTTGTTGTTGGACCAGGACGAATTCGACTTGAAATTCGGCCGGAGGTGAAAGAGGTTGATTCGTCGATCGGTATCACAGTACCTGGTACTTCTGTTCCCGGATTCAGCCAACGCTACGTCGAAACGGCTGTCGAGTTGCAGGCTGGCCAGACTTTGGCTTTGGCGGGTCTCTTGCAGAGCCGAACTGAATCACAGGTTCAAGCGACACCTTTCCTCGGCGAGTTGCCGTTTTTTGGGACGATGTTTCGTCGAGTCAGAGAAAAACGTAATGACATTGAGTTGTTAATCACCGTTACGCCGGAGTTGGTTGACGCTATGGATCCGCACGAGGTCCCTCGGGGTGGTCCCGGTTTGAATTCCGCCTCGCCAAGCGACGGCGAGCTGTACATCAAAGGGCATATCGAAGTGCCAAACCTACTTGGTGGCGATGGCTGTAGCCCAAGTGAGTACAACGTGGCTCCTGGAAGCGATCACTTGCTTTTGGATCCAACCAACAATTCCAGTTCGGCACAGTACGGAACGCCGTCATATGGTAACGGCGGACACGTTGTGCCCCACGGTCAACCGGTTGTTGTCGGACAGGGCGTCACCGTAACGGCTCCACAGCAGTAGGCTACGGCGATCGCTTGCATCGCAAGCGGAGTCAAGTCAATACGAACCGCTTCGCGCCGAGCGAAGCGGGTTAGATCAAACGCGAAACGCAAATTTCACTATCGATCGTGCCTGTTCATTGCCTCGATCGACAGTCATGGAACCATAAAGAGTTCTTATGAGCAACGTACTACGAATTGCATTGGTCGACCCTAACGATCAAAACCGCGAGTCGCTTAAGGCGATGCTCTTGGGGATGGACACTGTCTGGTTAGAAGCAGACTGTTCACGCTACGAGTT
>CAYUGI010000071.1:0-25156 GCA_964444105.1 uncultured Pirellulaceae bacterium | reverse complement strand
TGGCTCCGTACATCTTTGGTCGTAAGAACCAGATTCACATCATGGACATTCGCGAAACACTTCGCGGGATGCTTCGTGCAAAAAAATATCTCAACCAAGTTGCCGCCGGTGGCAGCTTGATCCTGTTCGTTGGCACCAAACGCCAAGCGGGTGAAGCCGTCGAAGCCCAAGCCGAACGCTGTGGCATGCCATTCGTCAGTGAACGTTGGTTGGGCGGAACGCTTACGAACTTCCGTACCATCCGCAGCCGACTGACTCGCCTGGAAGAGCTGGAAGATATTCGCAGCGGCGACAAGATTGAGAACTACAGCAAGAAGATGCAGTCGTCGCTCAACCGCGAGTATCGCAAGATGTATCGCAACTTGAATGGCCTGCGAAGCATGAACCGCTTGCCCGAGTGCTTGTTCATTGTGGATCCAGGCAAAGAACGCAATGCAGTTCGTGAAGCCAAGCGACTTGGAATTACGACCGTTGCTTTGATCGATACCGATAGCGATCCAAGTCAGATTGACCTACCTATTCCAGGTAACGACGACGGTATTCGCAGTGTCGATCTGATCTTGAAGCAGTTGGCAGATGCGGTGATCGCTGGCAAAGGCGAAGCTGCGATTGCGAAAGGCAAGCGGGATGAAGAGGCGGCTGCTCAAGCTGCCGCTGCGGCGAAGGTGAAAGCCGAAAAAGCTGCTGCCGCTGAGAAAGCCGCCGCCGAGAAAGCCGCCGCGGCTGCTGCCAGCGCACCAGCTGCAGAAGCACCGGCTGCCGATCCGCCAGCGGAAGCCTAGTACCGGGCAATCGCTTGTTTTTCAGGGAGTGGGTCTTGCGAAAGCACCACTACCATGAGGCCAAAAGCCTTATCGATGCGAACATTCGCTTCGATTTGGCTCTCTTTCAGCTATTACTGGCTCCTCTCAGGAGAGAGCCGGGTTGCGTGCGTGAATCGAAAATCACTCGCGCAAAGATTCGATTCCAACAAAACAGTCAAATACGGACAAACGAGAGACGAGGATTACGATGCCAATTTCAGCTAAAGATGTTAGTGAATTGCGCCGGTCAACGGGCGCTGGAATGATGGACTGCAAAAAAGCCCTGGAAGAGTCCGGTGGCGACATGGAAGGTGCTCTGGACTACTTGCGCAAGAAAGGCCAGAAAGTTGCGGCCAAACGTGCCGATCGCGAAGCCAACGAAGGCGTCGTTGCGGCAGTCGTTGAAGGCAACAAGGGCGTGTTGTTGGCACTCAGCTGCGAAACCGACTTCGTCGCCAAGAATGACGATTTCATCCAGCTTACGAGTGACATTGCCAAGCTGGCAATGGAGAACGGTGCAGCCACTGCCGACGATGTAAACGCGTTGGCGTTTGATGGGGCTACCGTTGGCGAAAAATTGGTTGAGCGCACTGGCACGATTGGCGAGAAGATTGAAGTATCCGACTTCCAATCAGTCGAGGGCGACAACTTGGCCTCATACATCCACGCGGGTAGCAAAATCGGTGTGCTGCTTTCCTACAAAGACGGTGGCAAAGAAGGTGCCGACCAGTTCTTCCGTAGTGTCGCGATGCACATCGCCGCCATGAAACCGATGATCTTGAGTCCAGAAGAGTTCGACGAGGAATTCGTGACCAAGGAGACTGAAGCACTTCAGGCTCAGATTGTTAGCGAAAACGAGTTGAACGAAAAGGAAAACTTGGGTAAGCCGGTCAAGAACGTCCCACAGTTCGCCAGTAAGCGTCAATTGACTCCCGAAGTCATGGCCGCGGCGGAAGAGGCGATCAAGGCTGAACTGGCTGCAGAAGGAAAGCCTGAGAAAATCTGGGATCGAATCGTCCCAGGTAAGATCGAGCGTTTCATTGCCGACAACACTCTGTTGGACCAAGAACGCTGCTTGCTCAGTCAGTTCTTTGCGTTGGACGACACAAAGACCGTCGAATCAGCTGTCGCCGAGTTTGCAGATGGCGCCGAAGTCGTCGCTTTCAAACGCGTTGCCGTTGGATAATCTGTGTCGAATCGACCAATCGAAAACCTTGCCAGTACCCTCGGGGCCGGCAGGGTTTTTTCGTATCATGACGACTCGCAAATTGCCGATCATACGATGCTTCAGCGCAAGAACGTTGCGCAATCCCCTCTTTCAACGACGACGCATGACCTCCTCGAACATCAAATACAAACGTGTCATCTTGAAACTCAGTGGCGAGAGTCTCGCTGACGCGGGAGGGCGCGGAATCAGTGGAAAAGAGTCGGCTGACATTGCCGCGCAGATTAAACAGGCGCACGAATCGGGTTGCCAAATTGCGATCGTGATCGGCGGCGGCAACATTCTTCGCGGAGGCCAGTTTTCCGAAGACAACATGGTCGTGCAAGAAGCCACCGCTCACTACATGGGCATGATGGCGACGGTGATCAATGCACTTTCACTACAGGACGCCGTCGAAGCGACCGGGCTGCAAACACGAGTGATGTCCGCCATCCCGGTCGAAAAGGTGGCCGAAACATTCATTCGTCGCCGAGCGATACGCCACCTTGAAAAAGGGCGAGTCGTCATCTTGGCCGCCGGCATTGGAAACCCGTTCGTGACAACCGACACTGCCGCTGCCCAGCGAGCGCTCGAACTTGAGGCGGATGTGGTGCTGAAGGCCACTCGTGTTGACGGCGTTTACGATAGCGATCCAGAGAAGAACCCCGATGCCGTTTTGTTCGAATCGCTCAGCTTTGCCAAGGTTGTCGAGCAGAAACTTCGCGTCATGGACGCCACCGCAATCGCTCTGTGCGAGGAGCACGAGAAGCCAATCCTTGTCTTCAATTTCAAAAAAGACGGCAATATTGTGCGTGCCGTCTCGGGAGAAACGGTTGGCACCTGGATCGGCCCCACCGAAACCCGCTAAACTTAATTGCATCGGGAATGCATGCTGCCGGAAAAGAGATTTTGCAGCACAGCCCAATTTGATTTCTACCGAAATACGCTGCCTCAAAAAATAGGATGCCAACATGACTGCAGACGAAACCCTGATGGACGCCGAAGAACGCATGGAAAAGGCTGTCGGTGTCTTGGCAAACAATCTCTCGGGAATCCGAACGGGACGTGCCACACCTGGCTTGGTCGACTCGCTAAAGGTGGAAGTCTACGGGTCGATGACCCCAATCAAACAACTCGCTTCGATTGGTGTTCCCGAGCCACAGCAAATCGTCATCCGCCCGTATGACGCCAGCACGATCAAAGAGATCGAGAAAGCAATTGTTGCTGGCGATCTGGGGCTGAACCCGCAAAACGACGGCCGCATGATTCGCTTGAATGTTCCGGCTCTGTCAACCGAAGTCCGCAAGAAGATGGTTTCGCGCATCAAGGAACTGAGCGAAGAATCAAAAGTTTCGATTCGAAACATTCGTCGCGACGCAAACAAAGCGGCCGATCAGGGCGAGAAAGACAAAGAGTTGACCGAGGATGATCGCGATCGCCTGAAAGAAAAGGTTCAAGACCTAACCAAGAAATTTGAATCGCAAGCCGACGAGATGGCCAAATCACGCGAAGTAGAAGTCTTGGGCGACTGAGTCTATTTACGCGGACTCTCAGCGAAAATCGTGCCAGCAACTTTCACTCCTCACACTGGAGAGTGAGGCTTAGCACGAAGCGGGCCGCAGCGGAGTGCCGAGCATAAATGGTAGCTTCGGAGTATTTTCGTTCCCGCCCGCTGAAGGCTACTATCTCTCTCGCTGGTAGAGTGAGGTAGGTGGCGGGTGAGCGACAGCTAAGAAAATGCGCGATCTCAGGCATAGACGGGGGACGATTCCCAAACCGCTTCTTGCTATTCAACGATGCGACTTGATGCGCTTGTAAGAAAATGGAAATGAACGACTTAAAGGTGATTTCAGTAAACCAGCTCGCGCAGCTGGGTAGACACGGCGGCATCGTTGATGTTCGCACGCCGCTGGAGTTCAGTGAAGTTCGGGCAACGACAGCTCGCAATATTCCCTTGGATGCACTTGATCCGCACGCGGTCATGAAACAGCGAAGCGAGTCGGCCAAGGATCCTTTGTATGTGATCTGCAAGAGCGGAGCGCGTAGCGCTAAGGCTTGTCAGAAATTCATCGATGCCGGCTACGCCAACGTGATTAATGTCGAAGGCGGAACGGAGGCATGGCTCGCGGCAGGACTGCCCGTTGTGCGTGGCAAAAAAGTCATGTCATTGGAACGACAAGTTCGAATCGCTGCTGGGTCGATTGTGTTGGCGGGCGCCATTGCGGCGTTGGTCACCGGCAACGTCTACTTCGCTGGCATTCCAGCTTTCGTCGGCGCAGGACTGATGTTTGCCGGGATCTCTGATAGCTGCGCAATGGGACTGCTAATCGCAAAGATGCCATGGAATCAAAACAGGGCCGAACCCGGTAAGAGTCCCTGAGATACCTTATGGCCTTCAAAATTCTTCGCTTCAGCTGCACAGTCGATCATTTAGGTGCCCGCTTTCGATAACTTGTCTCGCGATTTTTTGGCGTCCATCGGATTTACCAAATTAATTGGCGAGACTCTGGCCGGCTTTTGCAGCATCATTTGTAGCCAATACGGTTCAGTTTTGGCACGCAGCATGCGTTAGAGCGTTCGGCTACCGTGGCTGTTTCTTTGGCTTGTGTTTCACCTTCTTTTTGGCTGTTGGCTGCCCTTTGAATTCAGTCTTGGCACGCCCCTTTTTCGTATCCGGCAGTGGATCCCAATCCTGCGATTGATTACTCAGGATTGGTACTTCGGGAAACAACGATCCAGTTGGACGCTGCGCTGCACCACGCTTGCCGAATTCGCCCAACTCCAAGCGAGTTTGCTCGGCGAGAGACAACATCTTCGCGACGCGACTGGGATTTTCAGCAGCGACGTTCTTTTTCTCAGCCTTGTCGGTGCTGAGGTTGTACAACCTGGGAGTTGCGATCTCGGTTTGTCTTTTTGCTGCCCAGAAGGGGATCTGCTTTTTCGTGCGCGGAAGGTGCAATTTCCAGTCCCCGGCACGAACAGCTTGTAGGTTCTCGCAGTTGTAGTAGTAGAAGGGCGTGTCATCTGCACGAGCAATCGAGCCGCCCGAGAACAGAGGCATCAAGCTAACGCCATCATAGGTCCGGTCGCTGGGAAGAGTCGCACCGATCAGCTGGCACAGTGTTGGAAACAAATCCATCGCGTTGACAGGAACATCTGAGACTCCCCGCTGCACCTTGCCCTTCCAATAGACAATGAACGGTACGCGATGCCCGCCTTCGAGCGAAACAAATTTCGTCCCGCTGTAGGGTTGAGCATAAGTCTGCTTTAGTGGACCGTTGTCTGAACTGAAGACGATCAGTGTGTTCTCCAAGATGCCGTTTGCTTCGAGAGCCTTGAGGATTTCTCCAATGCCCCAGTCGGCTTCTTGAATCACATCGCCGCGCACTCCGTCCTTGGATGTTCCTCTGAACTTCGCCCCCGCCTTGTAGGGCGTATGCGGATAATTGTGAGCGAAGTAGATGAAGAATCGTTGATCCTTGAAGTCTTCAATGTGTTTGACCATACGCTGGGTATAGAGCGTCGTCAGCTGATCCAACGGCGTGTCCGTGTAGACCACTTCTCTTTCATCCAGAAACGCTTCACTGTGCCCCATGTTCTCCGGTGCACCGTAGTAGTGATCAAATCCCTGGTGGAAATACAAAAATGGTTCCTGCATGCCCAAGTGCCATTTGCCAACCATCGCCGTTGCGTAGCCCTGGCTCTTGAACTGCTCCGCGATCGTAATTTCATTCGGATTCAAGCCAAGAAACCAGTGCGCTTCGCGTTTGGGATTGATGCCCATGTAAAGACCAGCACGCTGCGGGTAGGCCCCCGTGAGAAAGGCAGCACGTGAGGGTGAGCAAATCGAAGCCGCGGCGTGAAAATCGGTAAACCGCATCCCCTCCGCCGCCATGCGATCGATGTTGGGTGTCTTCACTTTCTTCGCGCCATAACAACTGACGTCGCTATAGCCCATGTCATCCATCAAAATAAAAATGACATTAGGCCGAGAGTCTATTGCAGGTGCGTCGTCACCGTAAGTGGCAGCCGGTGCGGATAACGCCGTGACGATTCCCGCCATCAAGATAGAGATCTTACCGTTCAATTGACTAACCAATCTTTCTCGTAGGGTCGCAGCCGGTGTGGCCATTGATCCCAGCTACTTTCGGGGACATCGTCGATGTCGATAACACTTCATGCATACTCAACCTCGATTTCCAATCGCTGCTGTGCCTGCAAATTGACTGGGGTTTGAAGGGTCAGGTGCAGGTCGTTTCCTTTCACCACGACACGAGGGGTGGCTTAAGTGCCACCGATCATGACACGAGCGGATTCGGGAAGTCTACCCTTGTCAGCAGCCAGAACGACTTCTGTCAGAAACAAGCTACCTTCGCGAAGATCAATGGACGCCTTGAGTTTGTTTGCCTCGACGACCTGACTGAACAATCCATCTCCTACAGCGACGGTAAAGAAATTGGCGTGGTCATCGGGGTTCAGAGTGGGGTGGAAACCAATTCGTCCAGCCGGACCGTCGTAAATGAAACCTTGCAAGGCCAGCAACGCCGACCAGACACTCAGCGAGCTGCCACTAGTTTGACAGTATTTCGACTGCCAATTCCTGAATCGCGCTATTCTCGCCACCACCTTGGTTGCTGACCGGCGAAACTGCCCACGCGATCCACCGAAACTTGCCCAGTGACTTGCCGTCAGCAGCACGAAGCGACGCGGCTGCAAATTTGGATTTCGTTTCACTCGTTTGAATCGTGCCGATCGCCGTCATTTTCGTCAGGTCCCAGCCGGGGTCAGCTTTGGAACTGCTGCCGTACACGGTCAGCCTTTGCGTGCCGCGTTTGAGTGTTTGGCTATGAGTCCAACTGGTGACGGCTGCGACCGCTTTGGGTTTACCCAGATCCATCTTGTAGATGCCGTTACGCACGCCATTTCCAAATATCGGCCCGTAGTTTGCAGCGATCTTGCCATCGGTCAGCGCTGCCAACGGCTCGTTATTGGTCTTGGTGCTGGCGGTCGTTGTCCAATCGCTGGGCCCCTTTAAAGTCAGTTCCTTGAACTCATCAGCACTGTCGGCATCTTCGATCTGAACGTACGACGCCGGCTGGACGATCAGCGAAATCACTTGTTGATTGCGGACGACCTTCACCGTCAGCGGCGTAGAACGCGTTTTCGCTAGCGTGTTAAAGAGTCCGTTCGTGTTCTTCACTTCGGTGCCGTTGATACCTTGAATCAGATCACCCACCTTCAGACCCGTTCCTTCCGGAGCATTCATTAGGGCAACGCCGCCTTCTTCTTTGGAGACGCCAAAAGCAGAAAACGCTTCGCCCTTCAAATCCTCTAACGTCGCCCCCATCCAAACTTTCTTCATGGGACCAACCGCGATAGCCGTTTTGACACGCCTGCCTCTGTTATCGAACTCGCCTTTTTCTAACGATGGAATTTCTGGTGTCTTGGCAATCGCTTTAAGCGACGCCTTTTTTACACCGAACTGATCCATCGGGAAGTTTTTGAAGCCCAACTCGAGCGCGGGCGATCCATCTTTCACGCGGAAGTCGCCGCCGGCGGGATCGATAAATAGAGGGTCACCTAACAGGGAATTCCCATCCCAACCGCATTTGGCAGCGCTTGCGAGAATACGTTGGTCGTCTGTATTGAACAGATTTCGATCCACCAGCGTACCCCCGTCGACGTAGGGTTCGTTCATGCGGGCGAACCGATGCTGTTGCGTAAAGATGTTGTTGTAAACCTGATCCTTGCTTCGCTGGAACCAAACATGAGGATGGAATCCGCCAACGGGCGTGATGTTGTTCCAAGCACGACGACGGAAACCTTCGCGAAACTTCAGCCCACTGCCCAACATCAAGTTGTTGTAAAGATCGTAATTGCTGGACCCATCGTCCAAATCGATGTCCCAACCGTGGTCACATCGCCACCGGCTGTTGCGAATCACGGTCGTTTTGATCGCGTCAAGAAATGGCAACGTCGGCTCTTGATCGACCGCTTTTTGGGTCGCCGTCAGGTGATCGCTGCGCCAGTATCGATCCCGTCCCCAAGAATTGAAGGACCCGTGGTCGTGCGTTTCCAAAACGGTATCGAATACATCACACCTTTCAATCAAGTGCCCGCCCCACGCTCCATCCCCGATGTTGATGCCGGAACGGGCACAGTCATAGACAGAGCAGTCACGCACCGTAATCTCTGACGCCATGTCCATCGTCACTCCGGCGGGCTGACGCTCAACGCGGCCGATGCCGTGGATCAAGCAATCTTCGACTCTTCCCAAGCTGGGAAAATTCTGCGTCTTGGGCCCCGGCGTGCGGTCAATCTTCGCCAGGTCGTTCTTCTGTCCGTACTCGAATAGTGGATTGCGAACGGCACCCGGATCGCCAATGAAACAGACGCCGCTTGCGCCCGTGTCATGGATGTGACAGCCTTTCACCAGCGTTCGTCGATTGTAGTTATTCACAAACACAGCATTGCCGCCGACCTGATCAAATTCGCAGTCCAAAATGCTCACATCCTCTGTGCCAGTCAACATGAACGCACCGCCGCGATAGATCGCCCAATCCGATCGCAAGAGTTGTTCCTTGCAGTCCATGAAAGTCCGTGCGGCGTGACGAACGACAAACCCTTGCAGCGAAACGTGTTTTACCGGATCCGTTTCGGTGCCTTGAAACTCAACCAGATGACGAAGCCGCACGACTTCGACCTTTGCCGCATTCAAGTCCACACCTGAGGTGGGTTTGTAGTACAGCGTGTTCGTCTTCGCGTTGTGGTGCCACTCTCCTTCGGCATCCAGCTCCTCGAAGATGTTCTCAACCATCCGAAATTCTTTGTGCATTCCGGACTTGCGGTTGTTCTGCCATCCGCCTTCGTACGCAATCTCACCCTGTGAAGTTTTGCCTGTAATGCGGTAGTGATAGCCGCCCCAGCGAGAACGGTGCATCGCATGGATATAGCCACCGGTTGGGTCGGCCCAATTGGCAGCCCGCTCCTTTGAAAACGCATCGGCTGCAAAGCCCTGATACGGCTCTGTGTTCTTTGCCTGATCGTAGTTGGGGTAGCGGGCCATCCGCTGATTGGTTCCATCAATAAACAGCTGATCGATTGCTAGGCCCGATGGCGTTTGTGCTTTGAAGATGCCGTTTTGATAGGGTATCCAGGAAAGCTTAAGTTCAGAACCACCGCTAAGCACCGCTCCGCCTTCTGTTTCAGCCTGATAGACAACCGGATGCAACTGGGTACCCGAATCCTCCGAGGTAAAGATCAGGGTTTCAGGGAGGTAGTAATAGCCATTAGCAACGTGAACGGTGACCGCTTCTTTTCCGGCAAACTGGCGGGCTTTTTGTTGCGCCATTGCAAGTGACGCGACCGGCTGGCCATCACGACCGCTACCGGAGTCCGCACCACCGGGGCTGACGTAAATGTCCGCGGCATGCGAAGTGGAGAAAACGGTTCCCAGTAGAACGCCAAGAAATCGTGAAACGCATTTTTCCATCATGGTGTTGTCATTGATTTGGAGCGTATTGAATTGCTTCGACTGTGGGTTTGCCCCAGGCCTGGCGAATTTGGCAGACACGTATTAGCGGCGTGCTTACTTGATGTAGAACGGCATCCAATCCGTTACGCACCATTGGATATGATCTGGACTTGGGTTGACTTCCGTTCGACGGGGAGACATTCGACGATGACTACTGGTCGGCTGAAAAACAAAACAAGTGCTTTTCACCGCGAATGAACAGGCGATTCGAATCAGGGACGGGCGAACCAATCACGGGCTGCTCAAAATCGTTTTCAGAAACTAGCTCGAAACGGTCGTCTTTCACGCTCGCAACAAAGACAACTCCATCTTCGCGGGGGGCGTACAGGTAGCCACCGGCGATCAGCGGTGATGCGTAGTAGGCGCTGCGATGCTTGGGAAACCGCTGCGACCATACCGTTTCGCCGGTAGCCGGATCAATGCACTCGACTTCGCCTTTGTCACGAACCAGATAAACGAGGCCTTGGTAGGCCACTGGCGACGGAACAAAACTGCTGATGTCATCTCGCAGCCATACGTGGTTTGTTTCAGTCACGTCGCCACTTCCATCAAGCCGCACGCCAAACATACGCGGAATACCACGGTCGTTACGGCCAAAACAAATCACTGCGATGTCATTGACAATGACGGGCATTGCAATCGCAGGCCACAGCTTGTTCGCTTCGGGATTAAAATTGCCGCAGCTCCACACCTGGGATCCATCCGCCGCATCGTGGATTGTGAGGTGTTCGGCACCCCAAACCAAAACCGCCTCGCGACCTTCATACTGAATCACCAGCGGCGAGGTGTAACACTGGTCGCACTCTCTGGGAACGGTGTAGTTGCGATCGACCTTCCAAGCCAGCTCGCCGGTGACTTTATCGAACGCAGCCAACCATGAATCGCCCGCATGCATTCGCGCCATAATGACGTGCTTCTGCGTCAGCACTGGCGACGTTCCTTGGTCCCAGAACCGCTCGTCCTTTCCGAATCGCTTTACCAGATCCGTTTGCCAGCGAACGGTTCCGTCAAGATTGACCGCCGCGAACCGCCCGCTCTTAAAGTAAACGAACAAGCCATCTCCGTCAGTCACTGGCGAAGCGTTGCAGCCCGATCCATTGCGATGCTTGCCTTCCGATTCGCCCGCGAACACAGCACTCCAACTCTGTTTCCCCAATTCGTCAATCGCCAATAGCGCGTCCTTACCATCCACGGGAGCCGTTAGGTAGATATTCTTTTGGAACACGATCGGCGTCGAGCAACCTTTGCCGGGCAGCGGCGCTTTCCATGCAATTTTTGAATCGTCAAGCGAGGTTGGATACGTCCCTTCAGCCGTACTGCCAGAATCGGTGGCCCCGCGCCACTGCGGCCAGTCCGCTTGGGCGACCGCGGTGAGGATCAAGGAAGAGAGCATCACGAGCATGGCGGCCCGGATAAAAGATCGTGGCATGGATCAAATTGGTTGCAGGGGGACTTCAAAAACAGAGCGACACATCCTAGCCCATCCGCATCACCGCTTGGTGATCGCGTCTGCTGCATTTCCGGATCGACACTGTCGCGATCCAATTTGGATCAAGAAAACCGCGTAAACCGTAACAGAAGCCTGACTTTCGACGTGCGCGTACAAACCTTGTTAGCCGCTCTTCGCGCCAACGTTCAGTTTCCACGAGACGCCAAACCGATCAACAACAATGCCGTACCACGCAGTGAATTTTGACTCGGCAAAGGGAATGACAACCTGCCCTTGATCGGACAAGGCGTCGAACATGCGTTTGCCGACATCGGGAGAATCAATCTGTAAGCACAGAGAAAAACCAACGAACATTGGCTTGGAAAACACTTGCTTGGAATTGGCGTCTTCGTAACCGACATCGCTCGCCGTGAAAACTGTGCCTAGAATGCGGAAAGTTGCATGGAATATCAAATCCTCCATTCCAGGACGCGTGTGCGACTGGTCAGGAGAATCACGGAATCGCATCAGAAAGAGGATTTCGGCGTCAAGAACATTCTCGTAATACTGCAACGCGGCCTGCGTTTGTCCACGAAAGCTCAAAGATGTTACGACGGACATTATTTTGCTGGCGACCAATGGAAGGAGATCAAAGAAAAGCGGCTACCGTGACCGAAAGATCTGACTGGTTAAGACCTCGATCACCATGGTTTTCAAGCCGTAGTCATCTGCTTTGATGCGCTGAAGGATATCGTCAATCTCATACTGATCGATTCGCTCCATGTTTCGGCCGGTGGTGTAGGTGAGTAGTTTTTCGATCAGGTTGCGAGCGAATTGATCTTGGCGATCCTTTACTAGCACACGCTTGAAGCCTGCGAAGTCCTTGTAGGTTTCGCCGGATGGAAATGCTCCCGAGGCATCTATCTTGGCGGATTTGCCCTTCGAAGTGGGGTACTTCGTTCGCCAACGACCGATGGGGTCGAATGTCTCAAGTGCGAAGCCGAGCGGATCGATGTTCTGATGACACACCATGCAGGCTTTGTCCTCACTGTGCTTAGCCAGCTTCTCTCGAATATTCTTTGCTCCGCTGACATTGGAATCCAGTGCAGGTACTTCGTCCGGCGGTGGTGGTGGTATGACACCAAGGACATTTTCCGAAACCCATACGCCACGCGTAACCGGTGACGTGTCCACGCCGTTGGCGCTAACAGTCAATACGCTGGCCATCCCCAGCAACCCGCCGCGTTGCTTTTGTCCAGAAAGGCTAACACGCTGAAAACCGTCCTCTAGCCGAAGCGTGTCTTTCTCGGGCAGTTGGTACAGTTTCGCCAGTCGCTTGTCGACGAAAGAATAGTCGGCTTGCAGGAAATGGATGACAGATCCATTTCCCTTCAGCAGGTCGGCAAAAAACAAACGAGCTTCCTGCTTCATCGCTTCGGGTAGATTCTCTGAATAGTACTCCCACGCGGCTTTGCGGGGCGGCGGTAGGTTGCCAATGTCTCTCAGATTGAGCCAGCTATCCAGAAAGCCATTCACGAATTCGTTTGAACGATCATCACTGAGCATGCGACGGATCTGCTTCTTCAATTCGGCGGTCTTGGAGAGTCGCCCTGACTTGGCAGCAGAAAAAAGAACGTCGTCGGGCGGTGCGGCCCAAATCGCATACGAAAGGCGCGCAGCGAGATCGAACGGCCGCAGCTTGGATTCCTCTTCCGCCGTAATCTCACTGAGGTACAGAAACGACGGTGAGCAAAGAATCATTTTCAGCGTATCCAGGGCAGCCTGCCTTGGCGGGGCCTTTTCCGCCACTCGATTTTGATAGATCGAATCAATCCGCTGGCGATCGAATTTGTCCAAAGGCCGCCGGTAGGCTCGCCTGCCAAAATCATACAGTTGCTCAATCGCATGATCTTTTTGAAATCCTTGCTTACCAAAGACGGCTAGCTCCTCTTTTGAACCGCCCTTTTCTTTGATCGGGCCACGGACTTTGATTTCACCGATCTTGATATGCGGTAACGCGCCTTCGCGAAGCAGGGTGGCACGACTCACACCGGCTTTGGGTTTCTTGAATTCCTTTTTGTACCGCTTGTTCGCCTCGATCACCGACGCTCGTGATTCGTACGGGCCGTTGGGGAAAATGAAACGCGGCGTTTGCCCAGCCTCCAACCAAACGCGAAAACTCAACCATTCGGGCTGGTCGTCCGGTACGATCGCGGTACCGAGAATTGGCTCGATTGCCTGGGGATAATGGATATGCCCCTTCGTGACATCGCCGGGCACGACTGCGATTTGAAAGGGCTCAGAAAAATCGATGCGAAATATCTTCGGGTCGTAGTGCGTGTCACGATGCATCGCCTGCGCGCTTACTTCGATATCGTACAGACCTGACACGGGAACACCTTCCAAGAAGTCTTCGATGTGACCGTAGCCACCCTGCCGCGTATCCGTATTGGGCTGTTCGTAAAGGCACAGGAATTTGAACTTGAACACCGATTCATGAGAACCGGTAAGCTCTTCGTATTGCCGAAAGTTATCAGTGAAGTGCCACGATCTTGGATTCGTCTCTGGCTTTCCGAGGCGATTTTCAACCAGTCGCGATGCGGCTTGGAAGTACTGGTCCAACAGAAAGCCGGATGTCACCAGTGACTCGCCGATTGTGTCGACGTGATGACTGGTCTTGTCCTTGGGGAAATCCGCCGTCAGCCCCAGAGTATCGACACGGCGGTTGAACAAAGCCGCCAAAGTGACCTCATATTCACGATTGGAAAGTCGACGCATCACGGTGCGGCTACCCGTGCTTTGGATCTTGTCTCTCGCACTCGCGATACTCTCGCGCAGCTCCTTGACGACGGCTAGCCGTTCCTCGTCAGTCGGCTGATCTGCCTCTTCGGGCGGCATCGACTTCAAAGTCACCTGATCGATGATCTCGTCCGCCGCGATCAGTTGCTGTACCGATAAGAGCGGCAGCGCAAAGGAATCAAATTCTCGTTCCCCCTCTGCCGCATCCCGGCTATGACAGTCGATGCAGTAGTTGGCGATGAAGCCGCCGAAGACGGAATGGTCTTGGGCAACGTGCTTCGCATCCGTTTCAGCGGAAAAGGCAGCGAGATTGATCGCCATGACAGAGGCGATTGCACACACCATTGCTCGCAAGATGAATCGATTTGATTCGGCAGAGTTCAAGGCTGCCATGATGAAGCACTTCTGCAATATCACGAGAACGTGCCAGTGCTGTTTCCGAACGATGGCTTGTCGACACCCATTCGATTCGCAATGTCAACGAAGAGATTGCAGAGTGGTACTTTGCCAGCACCGTCAGACTTGACCGTTTTGAACTCGCCGCTGGCATAGCCACCGCCAGCCATCACGATTGGCAAATCACTATTCTTGTGGGAGCTACCATTGCCCATCCCGCTGCCAAACAGCACTGCGGTGGAGTCGAGCAAGGTCTGCTCGCCATCGGATATCCCAGCCAGCCGAGTCAAGAAGTTGCCGAACTGTTCCAGTTGGTAAGTCTCCAGGGTGATCAAATTCGCAATGGCATCCTTGTCGTTTCCGTGATGCGAAAGACTGTGATATGACTTGTCGATACCCAAATTTTGCGGCAGGAAGCTGCCGCCAATTTCCAAGGTAGCAACCCGCGTCGAATCAGTTTGCAATGCCAACGCAATCAATTCGTATAGCATTGGCAAGTCGTCGACCGTGTTGGTGTCGGAAGGTTTATCGAAAGGCGCTTTCGGTTTGGGCAGGTCGGACCACTGCCTGCGGCTTTGAAGTCTTTTCTCCACGTCGCGGATCGAACTGAAATACTCGTCCAGCTTATTCTTGTCTTCCGTGTTGACTCGCTTGGAAAGCGATTCGGCCTCTTCTTTGATCGAGTCCAAGATGGACGCTTGCAGAGAGTTCTCTTTGACCTGCTGAGCCCGCCGTTCTTTTGATTCAGTCACAAAGAGCCGATCGAAAAGATCACCAGGTCCCGTGATAGGCGGTACGCGTACTCCGGACTTGGTCCAAGACATTTGGCATCCACCATGAATGCCGCCTTCGGAGCCAACGGTTAGCGACGAAAATCGTGTTGCGGTTCCAATTTCGTCTGCGATCAATTGGTCAATCGTGACATTGCCATCGCGCCGGTTTTTCGATTCGTGGTGAAGTACACCTGACAAAAATGTGTGGACTGCGAAGTGACCGCCGCGCAACCCGTGATCGAGTCCACGATAGACCGTCATTTGGTCGCGATGCTCAGCGAGCGGCTTCAGCAGCGTCGTCTCTTCATATTCGCGTCCGGTCGTCTCTGGGAAAAATTGCTTCTGTTGAAAACCAAGCAAGTTACCCACCGCAACGAATCGGCGAACGTCAAAGTCTGTACCTTCGCCGCGGGATTCCTCAACCGCCGCTTCGCTTCCCAGCGACTTCGACATCAGCGAGGGAAGTCCAGGCAGGGCTAAGGAGCCGGCAATCGACCGAACAAACAAGCCTCGGCGATTTACGCTATTTGGTTTTGTCATTCGGCTATTCTAACCAAGCGACAAGAACAATTCCAAGACAGTTGTCCATCACCCCAGGCTCTAAAAGTGATTTGCTCTGCCGCGTGTACTTCATGGGTGTTGAAAACGCTTGCTGCAATCTAAAATCATCGCTTCCTAAGGTTGGCGGCCCCTTTGCAGACTCAGCGACAGACTTGTCAAAAACGTTTGTTTTGCCAATTACATAGTTTGAAGTGCGATGAATAGCAGCGAGCTTCCGCCCGTGGAATCCAGTAGTGACGATGAAAACGACACGCGAAGTCAAATGGAACAGGGATCATGTCGTTGGTTGACCACCTTGGGGTTCCGGCGTCCCGACCAGGCTTGTGAAAACTGGCTGGCGATTTGTCGCTGCGGTGCTTCGGCTGACTTGATCGAATTGTTGGAAGTCCAGCTATGTCGCCATCTGGTGGAATTGGATGACCAAGACGCTGCCTTGGCTGAGCTGAGTCGTTTTATTCTTGCCAGCCGATCGCCCACGGCACTCTTGGCTCTGTTCGAGCGCGACGAATCTGCGCTGGTTTCGTTACTGCAAGTTTTTGATACGAGTCCCACGCTCGCTAAATTCTTGATCAATGATCCCGAAGCGTTTGATCTAATGCGCGCAAGCGACGGTCTTCCTGCGCAACGGCGGTTCCTGGTGGACGAGTTGGTCGCAGAAATGCGCGGCGTCGATCAGATCGACCGAGCAAAACAAGTGATTGGGAACTTTATACAACGTGAAATCGTCCGCATCGCATATGGCGAGTTTGTTCGTAGCCTGTCACCGGACCAAGCAGGACGACAGTTAACCTTTGTGGCCGAAGCAGCCTTGGAATCGGCGCTTGATTTTTCGATCCGTACGATGGTTGCCAAATTCGGCCAGCCGTTCCGGATCGATGGCGAAAAGCCTCGCTTGACCGTGATCGGACTAAGGAGCTTCGGCGGAACGGAACTGAACTATGCGTCGCCGCTACATGTTTGCTTCTTGTACGACGCGATCGATGAAAAGAACCCGACGCAGAATGACTTCTATCGGCAAGTCGTCCAGACCGTCGTCGATCTGTTGCAGCCAGATGATGAGCTTGATCGGCTGGTGGGCTTCTACTGCGAACTGAGTCACGGACCCTATCGCGATGAAACACTTATCTGCGGTGTGAATGAGGCGGTCGGTGTGCTGGAAACAAAAAACCGTGATTGGCAACGAATTGCGTTTGTCAAAGCACGCGTCGTCGCGGGTGACGTCCAGGTAGGAGAGTCGTTTCTAAAACGCGTGCAGCCTTGGGTTTATCACCGATTCATGAGCCAGCGTGATTTCGACGAAGTCCGCGCGCTTCGTCATCGACTGGAAAGACGCGTTGCACCAAAAGCGGAGACAGACAGTGAAGCAGAGCCAACTGCGATAGACGAAACCGAAGACAACTGGGATGTCTTGCGTTCTGCCGGTGGGCGTCATGACATAGAAACCGCCGTGCAGTTTTTGCAGCTTTTACACGGAGCTGATTCGACTTCCGTGCGCGTAGGCAATACTTCCGACGCCATTGTGGCGCTTGAAAAAGACGGGTGCTTGCTTCACGCCGAATCAGAGTTGCTGGCAGCCAATTACGCGAGGTTATGCCGTCTGCATCATCAACTGACGGTGATGTTTGGCCGCGAAAACTCTGCTTTGCCCGCGGACACGACCATGGTGGATCGTCTGGCTAGCCGACTGGGTGTGCGGCACAAGGAAAGCCGGCTGGGTGATGGAGACAAATTCCGTTCACAATTGGCGGAGACGTTTAAGACAAACCGCACTGTCATCAACCATTTGATGATCGATGCTCCAGGTGCGAACCACTGCGATGAATCATCAGAAACCAACAATCAGACCGATATCGAAACAGAATTGCTGCTGGACCCCGATTCTTCTGACGAAGATGTGTGCTCTGCGTTAACGCGTCGTGGTTTATCGGATCCGTTAAAGGCCATGCAAGATTTGCGGTCTTTGCAAATGGAGACAGTGCCATTTCTTTCGCCGCGACGTTGCCGGCATTTCCTTGCGGCAATTGCACCCAAATTGTTAGGGAAAATCGCCAAGACGCCCTTCCCAAACGAAACACTTCGGTCACTGGTCGAGGTAACGGATTCCCTGGGGGCCAAAGCAACTTTGTGGGAACTTCTGGGTGCCAACGAGGCGACTTTGGACCTGATGGTTCGCATATGCTCTTCGGCGGCCTATCTACAGAACATTTTGACACAAAATCCTGGGATGATTGATGAGTTAATCGATTCTCTATTGATGAATCGGCTGCCATCGGGTGACCGATTGGATGCACAGTCATTGGAGTTATGTCGGGGTGCCTCCGATATCGATTTGATTTTGAAGGGATTCAAAAACGGCGCGCACCTGACCATTGGTGTTCGAGACGTGTTGAACAAGGAATCGATTGAAGCCACCCACCAAGCCCTTTCAGATACCGCAGAAGCTTGTTTGCGACGGATGATCGAAAGCGAACAGTCGGCCTTGGCTAGCCAATTGGGCGATCCGATATCCGCCGACGGTGATCCAGCGGAATTAGTGGCGCTTGCACTAGGGAAGTTCGGTGGTCGCGAGCCAAATTATCACAGTGACTTGGATGTGATCTTTTTGTATTCACACGCAGGAGAGACAAAGCGTCGGGTCGGCGGCCCACGTACAACGGTTACGAATCATCGTTTCTTTAATCAGCTCGCCCAGCGTGTCGCGTCGCGAATCAACGGCCTTGGGTCGCAGCCAGCGCTTTATGAACTCGATGGTCGGCTGAGGCCAACCGGCGATGAAGGGACGTTGGCGGTATCGGTCGAAGAGTTCCTTAAGCGTTTTCAGCATGGCGTTGCGCCGCTTTGGCAACGTCTTGCGCTGTGCAAAGCTCGGTGTGTGTCAGGAAGCAAGCGATCGCGAAAGGCGACCGATAAGAAGATCGCATCGGTGTTGGCCCAGACACAATGGCATCGCAATATGGGCGGCGAAATTCGAGACATGCGAATGCGAATGCAGGAAACCGCTGCCTCAGAGAATCTGAAACGTGCCGAGGGCGGTTCGGTCGATGTCGAAGTCATCGCTCAGATGTTGACACTCCGTCATGCCGCTGATCACCCCGATGTTGTTCGTTGCAACACGATTGAGTCGCTCGATGCGTTGGCCGCTGAGGGTGTGTTGGAAGAATCGAAATCGCTGAGTTTGGCGAATTGTTATCGCACGCTCAGGCGAATCGAAAGCCGACTCAGGTTGCTCGACACCCAAGAACGGCACGAATTGCCCAGCGATGATCGGACCGTAAAGGAACTGGCCTTCTTGATGAACGAGTCCGATCCAACCATGATTACGGCGCAAGCGGAACAAGCACGCCATACGATTCGCAAACTCTTTAATCAGATCTTTGATTCGGTTGATTGCTAAACTGGATCAAAGCCGGACACCTCCTCTAAAAGTTACGTTGAATGTCGAACCCGTCATCCGATCGCGATCCAACGAAGTTGCGCTCTCATCGCTGGTTTGGCCCCGATGACATGCGGTCCTTTGGCCATCGCTCTCGGCTTAAAGGCATGGGGTTTGATGACATCGATTATCAAAATCGCCCTGTGGTGGCGATTTTGAATACATGGAGTGAACTGAATACGTGTCATTCTCATTTTCGCAATCGCGCCGACGAAGTTCGTCGCGGAATTCTGCAGTCCGGCGGCTTCCCGGTCGAAGTCCCGGTGATGTCGCTGGGTGAAATGTTGATGAAGCCGACCACGATGCTCTATCGCAACTTGCTGGCGATGGAGGTCGAAGAGGTTTTGCGTTGTCATCCGATTGACAGTGCCGTGTTGATGGGCGGCTGTGACAAAACGGTTCCTGCAATGTTGATGGGCGCGATCAGCGCCGACATTCCGTCGGTATTTTTGCCAGCCGGGCCAATGTTAAAAGCACGCTGGAAAGATGTCACACTGGGAAGCGGTAGCGATACTTGGAAGTACTGGGACGAACGCCTAGCCGGCAACCTGTGCGACAAGGATTGGAAAGGCATCGAAAATTGCATTGCCAGGTCCGCTGGAACATGCATGACAATGGGAACCGCTAGCACGATGGCCTGCGTGACCGAAGCGATGGGTTTTAGTCTGCCCGGCGCCGCAGCGACTCCTGCCGTCGTTGCAGACCATTCCCGTTTGGCAGTGCAGACGGGACGGCGTGCTGTGGCCATGGCATGGGAGAACCTGAAGCCGTCCGATTTTTTGACTTCCGATTCGATTGACAACGGGTTGACGACCTCGCTAGCCATTGGTGGCAGCACGAACGCGATTGTTCATTTGATCGCCATCGCTGGCCGCTTAGGGATCGAGCTAACGCTGGATCGTTTCGATGAACTCTCTCGCGTGACGCCGATGATTGGCGACCTTCGTCCGGCGGGGCGTTATTTGATGGAAGATTTTTTCAATGCCGGTGGTCTTTCCGCGCTATTGGTTCAGATTTCGGACCTACTGAATCTGGACAGCCAAACAATCAACGCAATCACGCTTGGTGAACAAATTGCCGGCGCCGAGGTGATCGACGACGAAGTCATCCGTTTACGTGATAATCCTGTGGCGAAATCGGGTGGGACCTGCCTGCTGAAGGGCAACCTTGCTCCCAGCGGATGTGTTATCAAATCCGTCGCCGCGGATCCAAAGCTGCTTGTCCATCGAGGGCCGGCGGTTGTTTTCGATGACTATCCCTCGATGAAGGAGCGAATTCACGATCCCGATTTGGATGTGACAGCGGACAGTGTTTTGATTCTTCGCAGTGCCGGACCACTTGGTGCTCCTGGTTTTCCTGAGTGGGGTATGCTGCCGATTCCAAAGAAATTGCTGCAGGAGGGCGTGCGTGACATGGTCCGTTTGAGCGATGCAAGAATGAGCGGAACAAGTTACGGCACCTGTGTGTTGCATATCGCACCGGAAAGCGCCGCCGGTGGACCGTTGTCGCTGGTCAAGGATGGTGATTTCATTGAAATCAATGTCACCGAGCGGACGATCCATTGGGATGTCACAGACGAGGAGATTGAACGTCGGCGAGCATCCGCGCCCGACTTGCCGCCTGTTCCAGCGCGAGGCTATTCGCATCTTTACGCCAAGCATGTGACTCAGGCCGATCAAGGTTGTGACTTTGATTTTTTGGCTGGGCGTTCACCTGGCCAAGAGCCGGGCATTCATTAACTTTCACATCCAAGCACACTTATCACTAAACGAAATGAATACCGCACCCTTTGATCCCGCGCACTTGCGCGACTCCGTTTTTGCTGTCCCACCCATGGCCAGAGATGCGGCCGGAAACGTTTGCCCGACACAAAACAAACGAATTGTCGAGCATCTGGAAAACGGTGGCGTGCGTTCGATTCTCTATGGTGGAAACGCGCTCTTTTATCACATCGCCCTTTCCGAATTCGCGACTACCCTGGCAATGTTGGCCGAAATTTCGGCGGACGACACGGTGATTGTTCCTTCGATTGGCCCCGCTTACGGATTGGCGGTCGATCAAGTCGATGTGTTGAAGGACTTCGATTTTCCGACCGTGATGCTTTTGCCCTCACGCGACATTGTCGATCAAGAAGGCATGGCGACGGCCATACGAAGGATCGCAGAGCGACTCGGCAAACCCATCGTCCTGTATTTGAAATTTGACGAGTGGCTACGACCTGATTTGATTCAATCGCTGGAAGCCGACGGAGCGATTTCTTGGGTCAAGTACGCCGTCGTCCGCGAAGATCCTGCGGTGGACGACTACTTGCAGCGTGTCATCGACGTGTTTCCAAGATCACGGATCGTCAGTGGCATCGGGGAACAGCCGGCCATCGAGCATCTGCGAGATTTCAAGATCACCGGCTTCACCAGTGGGTGCGTTTGCGTTGCCCCGGATCGTTCCATGGAAATGATGCATGCGATCCATCAGGGAGATTTTGAGAAGGCAGAAGAAATTCGCAAATGGTTCTTACCGTTGGAAGATCTGCGAAATGGGATCAATCCAATTCGCGTACTGCATCACGCGGTCGAATTGGCTGGCATCGCAGAGACAGGACCAATGCAACCGATGCTAAGCGAACTTGGCAGCGAGCAGTTGGTCCAAATCAAAGCTGCCGTCGCCAAACTGGGGTATGACGGCTCGTAGAAAATCAAACGCAAAGTCTGCGTCAGGTTCCGCGGCGATTGCCGAACCAGCGAATTTGCATGCGGTCGCAGTAGTGATAACCTTGCTGCTTCGACCAAGGTTTTAACCAGCCGATTGCTTGGTCCATCGCTTCGATCGTGCTCCCCTGTGGCATGATGTAAACCTTGTCGGCGTCGGTGCCGATCTGCTTCACGGTCTCCATGACTTCGCCGTAGTCTGCCGGGGAATCGACCACGAATTTCAGCTGAAAGTCCTGCGCACGCTCAATCAACTTCTGCATCGTCTCGATGGGAAGTCTGCGTTGTTCGTGCAGTTGGCTCCATTTTGGATGGTCGGCAGCGTCTGGGGTGCTGGATCGCAACTTGGGGCTGATCGACATCAAGTCGCAAGGCAGGTCGCGGTCAATGGTGCCTGCGGTCTCGATCGTAATATGACAGCCAGCCTTCTTGAGAGCTTGGCAAAGGGTGACAGACTCTTTGGGAAGCATCGGTTCGCCGCCTGTCAAGACAACGTGTTTGTGTCCCGATTTGGCAACCGCGGCAACGATCGATTCGATGGTTGATTGCGTTCCAGATGGGGTCCAAGATGCATAGGGCGTGTCGCAGAACCAGCACCGCAAGTTGCAACCGCTGGTCCGAATGAAGTAGCTTTCGGTTCCCGTTAAGATGCCTTCGCCTTGACGACTAACAAACATCTCACTGATTAGCAGCGTCTTGGTGGCCTTGTTGGCATTTGGCGCATCGCTGGAACAATCCGAGCTGTCGCTGGAGATCCCCCTAGCCGATGCGGACGACGCGTGCGAGAATTTAGAATTACGAAGTGGAGAAATCAACGTTGAATCAGCCAGAAGACTTTCGCGACATGCTTGAGGTTTTTGATAACCCGAGCACTTCGCGTGAATTTACCATCGAACATCACTGCCCCGAATTCACGTCCGTCTGTCCCAAAACAGGCCAGCCGGATTACGGGGAAATTGTATTCACGTACGTGCCGGACAAGGTCTGCGTGGAGCTGAAAAGCTTGAAAATGTACCTTCAGCGTTTTCGCAATGAAGGCATATTCTATGAAGCGGTCACCAATCGGATCATGGACGACTTCTTAGCCGTCGTCAAACCCAAGTCGGCGACCGTCCAAAGCAAATGGACGCCACGCGGCGGTCTGCACAGCAATATCATTGTCCGATATCCCGACAAATCCTAGCCCCAAACATTTCCGGCGTTTCCGCCGATGTTTTCCTCCAGACCCTTTGAGCCAAACAATCATGACGACGCCCGTACTGCTTAGCGGATTTGCCGACGAAGCCGCCAATGAGAAGCAAGCTGTCCAGCAGTATTCGGCGTTCGCCGCCTTGGGTTTGAAGTACTACTCGATTCGATTCATCGACGCGGGCGACGGCATTAAGAATGTCATGGCGCTTGGTGACGCCGAGATTCAGCACCTAGTCAAGATGCAGTCCGATTATGGGTTGAAAGTTAGCAGTATCGGTTCGCCAATCGGCAAAGTGAAACTTCAGGATGTCGATGACGGAACCAGTAACGCGTTTGTGCCGTTTGACCAGTATTTGAAAGAAGATGTCACAAAAGCCTGCGATCGAGCCGAAGCGTTTGGTGCCAAGCTGATTCGCGGGTTTGCGTTTTACCATCCCAAGGGTACGGACCCCGCCCAGCACGTTGATCAGGTTGCCGATCAACTGGGACAAATCGCAGAACTTTGTGACCAGCGTGGTCTAACATTCGGATTGGAAGTCGAGGCCAACTTGGTCGGTCAGACCGGTGACTTGCTGAAAGCGATTGCGGAGAAAGTCAATCATCCGGCAATGCTGACCATCTTTGATGGTGCCAATATCGTTACCCAGGGCTTCACGGCCGATGAAACCTACGCTCAGTACTTGGCGATGAAGCCAAGTTTAGGCTGGATTCACATCAAGGACTATCATGATCCTTCGCCAACGGGTCGCATCGAGCACGTTGACGAAGCAAGCTTGGCGAACTTCGTTCCCGCCGACATGGGAGACAGTGGGCACGAGGCAATCTTACGAGATATGAAAGACATGCTGCCTGAGCTTCACTCGCGCATGACCGCTCGGGGTGCCGACGGTGTCTTCATTGACATGGAGCCGCATGTCAAAGGCGGAGGGCAGTTTGGTGGGTTTAGCGGCCCCGATGGATTCGGTGTTGCCCTTCGGGGTTTCTGCCGCGTTTTGGACTACGTTGGCATTCCCTACGCGTTGCGTGATTTTGCAGACATCAAGGCTTCGTAGAGCCCCATGGCCAAGGATCCTCAAACGCGAATCACCGAACTGGAAATCCAGCTCGCGCACCTGCAGCGGTTATTCGAACAGCTAAATGATGTTGTGACACAGCAGGCGGGGCGTGTCGATAAGATCGCCGCTGCTCAAAAGAAGCTGGAAGAGAAAATCAACCAGACGCGAGTTGGGGAGTCTGAGTCGGTAGATCCGTTAGACGAGAAGCCACCGCATTATTAAGTTAAGCGTTGTGAGAAGACACTTAAACGTCAGCCGATGGCGCTGGCGTCGGGCCTTTCTCCAGCGCCCCTCTCTGTTCAGTATTTCGCGTTTCTTTTGACGTCGAATGTCAACGGAGATCGCGGTCTTTTTTGCCGGATCACGGGGTCCAACAGCAGCGTTCCAAATGGCCCGAGGCTAGCGCCAACGGCTGACATTCTTTAGGGGCAAACCCTCGCCTGAAATTCTATTGCCAGCGCGCTCGCTGCCTATTTGGGATCTAGTTTTTAGTGTTGGCGATGTTGAGATCGTCAGGACGAAAACTTGTCTCGGGGCAATCGAAATGAGACGCTGCTTACACCTTGTTGAAGCGGGGCACATCACGGCGGACCAAGCCGTGCATGCGATTCGGCATCAGATGGCTATCCGCCAGCCCATCGGGCAATTGGCGGTCGAAAACGAGATGATGACCATTGATCAGGTCTTTGACGTTTTGTCTTGCCAACTGGATTGTGATCAGCCGTTCGGGCAATTGGCGATTGAGATGGACTATCTGACTCACGAAAATTTGGGGATCTTGATTTTGCAACAGTTGGACAGCGCTCCTAGCTTGGGCGAAATTTTGATCCAAAGCGGAGCGGTCGCTGCAGAGGTCGTGATGGAAGCGGAAAGTCGTTACGAGGCTCTGCCGGGACAGATGTGTCAGCGGGAGGCAGTGCCGGTGATCGATTGATTGCCGCGTTTAAGAAAAACGACCGTGTAGCATCCAATTGACCACGGTGCGAACACTGGCTTGGTGGTTGTCAGCAGGAGAAAGCGATTGAGGGTTGGGCGGTGTTTTTCCGAGTAATCGGTAGACCCACCACCAGCCGCCCGAATCCATTTCGACGCGGTAGTAATCACGACGAATGGACGGACCATTCCACCAACCGGTCTCGATTCGCTCGGGACCCCAAAAACGAACCACACGGTGTAGCCGACCGCCTAAATGGAAACCGGCTGGAAGCGAAGAAGAGGAAGCAGGCCCTAGCGCCGTCAAAGGCAGGGGCCCTACCGCCGTCAAAGGCAGGGG
>CAYUGI010000070.1:0-25235 GCA_964444105.1 uncultured Pirellulaceae bacterium | reverse complement strand
TGATTTACCGTGCAAGAGACGATTTTTTGCGATTTGGCGCAACATCAAAAAGCGCCAGCGAGCGGCACGTTCTACGGGGCGTTTTACTGTTCGCTCTAGCCCGGATGATTCATGACGCTGTGTAATTGCGTCGCAAGTCAATGACCCCGTTTGGCGTATGAGAACGATGGATCAAACAGACCGCGCGTTGGTGTACCCGCTTCAGTCGGCGTCGATCAATTTCAGACCGCGTAAAGACGGGGCACCAGCGTGCGCGCTGATGTATGATCCGGACTAGCCGCGCGGCGTTTTACGGGCCGCTGGTTTGCGTTTCGCGTTATGCGAACTCGCTTAAACCAGGGTGCTGGTTTCAAGGAAGCATGCCGCTCACCGCCAACAGAGTAGCTGTGTCAGCACCGCGTTGGCATCTTGTCGCCATTGATCCAATGATTCGGGAAGCGCGTGCTCACTGTAGCGAGGCTCTTTCTCGATCGTGAATCCGGCGTCGGACAGGATTTGCTCGATGACTGGTAGCGAATTGACTTCGAGTCCTTCGTCCGTTTCATGCACCTCAACATAGATTGCTTGCACTCGGTCTAGACAATCAGCTATTTCAGTCAGAACGCGCTGTTCGGCACCCTCTATATCTAACTTCAGAAAACTCACGTCGCGATTGGCAATGTACGGCGACAGTCTTGTGCATCGGACACTGGTTTGAGAACAGCCTTCTCGATCTGCCCAAGCGGGTTCAAGCGAGTTGCCGCGAGCGTCTGCCGCGGGCGACAGATCCCCATAAAAATCGACCGTGTCATCACAGTCAGACACCGCCGCCTGGATACACTCAATGCCGGCGATATCGTTTCTGTCCACGTTCGCTTGCAGGATTTCACTGGCAAACGGATCCGGTTCAAAGCAGATGATCTCCGCCTGCGGCCATCGCGTTTTCCATTCCAGTACGGAGACGCCAATATTGGCACCGCAGTCGACGATCAGCGGCCGATCTCCTTCAGGAGTAAAGAAGGAAGGGAAATCATCGATCTGCCGAACCATCGACTCGGCAGCGTCTTCGTTGTTATGAAATAAATCAAAACCACGGAATTTCATTCGCTTCATCAGGCTCCAACTAGCTCTTTTGTAGGCATCATCGCTTGTTCTTTGGATCCAGATTGGCATCAAGTTGTTCCTTGGTGACCTTTGATTCGACGCCGCCGGTGGGCACGTCTGCCTTGGCTACCCATAGCAGTGCATTGAGAACCACTTTGCGAAAGTCGTCGTTGCCCCAGTTGTCGTGGTAGTGTCCGCCCGTGAATCCGAATCCCCGGCCACCATCGGGACGTTCCACCGTCCACATCATCGCTTCGGCGCGACCCTTTGACGCTTGGATGTGCTGGTAAGGTCCTTTGGGATAAACATAAGGTCCACCGCGAACTTCATCTGATGGAGTGCCAATCAAAATCGGTTTGAACTTCATCCCTTTGACTTCGGCCGGCTTGTTGCCGTCGATTCCGCCGATGAATCGCATGTTGAAATACCATTCGTCTTTGATTTGGAATGGATTGACGCCACGCGTGATCGGATGCTCAGGCAAAACCGCGAAGTGAGGTTCCCACATCGGATTGCATGAGTGCATCTTTTCGTAGTGACCGCCGATCCAGCGCGTGAACTCTTCACTGGCGTCTTCGGGAACAATTTCGACGCCGTAGTGCATGAACCCAAGTCCGACTCCCTTCTTGGCCCATTCATCCACCATCTTCAGTCGTCTCCCATCTTCCTTGACGACTTCGTGTTTTGGACCGCCGTCCATGTAGAACACCACCGCATCGGCTCCGTCAAAGACAGCTTCGTCGTCGGGCCAGCCGTTCAGAACGACATCAATGTCAAAATCGGCAGCGTCTTTCATCGCTTCGGCGATAAGCTGAGCACCAGCATTAAATTCGTGCATGCGAGGCCCATGCGATGGCTTGCCGGCAATCAAAACGACCCTCTTTTTCGCAGCATCGTCGGCATGAACTAGGCAGCCGCCGCACATCACCACGGCAAGTACGAGGAGTTTTCTCATTGGGTATCTTCCGTAGGTTTGTTCTAGATTGGAGTCTACAAAAATTCTTTCATCTGCACCGTCTCGCCGCTTCGGACCGACGCCTCGGCAGCCAAGCACATTGCGACGGACCAGCGTCCGTCGTTAGCGGTGCAATGCAATTCCACTCCGCTACGAACCGCCGATGCCATTCGCTCGATCTGATCTTCCAGCTCAAACAGTTCACCGGTCGGCTTGTCGATGGGGACCGTTGTGACATTTTCGCCGTCAAAAGCACGAAGCGAAAATGTGGGGTGTCGCGTCCGATCTTTCGCACCGCTCCAAGATGCCCACAAAGCACCCTTCGTGCCGGTGATCTTGACGGTTTGATGATGTTCAAATGCCGCCAACGTCTGAGACACCACCGCGTAGCCGCCTTCGCTGAAATGCATGATGGCGCTAAAGTTGTCGTGCAATTCCGGGTGGTCTTCCTGTTTTGAATTCGCGGTTGCGTAAATCCGCACCGGTTGGCCTGATGGCTCCATATACCAACGCGCCAGATCGAAGAAGTGAATCGGTTCTTCCAAGATCCAACTGCCGACACGCGAAAGATCGTAACGCCAGCCTTCGGCCCCCAATCGATAGGGGTTTCGTGAAAGTTCGACCAAGGTGTAAAGCGGTTTGCCAATGAAACCCTCTTGGATCATTTCGTATGCCTTGCCCCACATGGACGAAAGTCGCAGTTCGTGGCCAACACAAAAGAGCCGGTCGTTTTCTTTGGCGACGCGGATCATGTCATCGCACTGCTCCAGCGTAACGCCCATTGGTTTTTCCAGTAGCAAGTGCTTTCCAGCTGCTAGAACTGCCGTCGCGATTTCGTGATGCAAGTGACTTGGCACAACCACGTCCACGACGTCCAAGTCTTCTTGTTTTACCAATTCATTGAAATCGTTGTAGACCTTGGCGTTCGGATAGGCAGCTTGGGCAGCCGCGACTGATTCGTCGCTTCGTGCAGCGATCGCGACGAGTTCTGCTCCCTCGGTGACAGTGATGGCGTTGGCGTGATGCTGGCCCCAGGCACCAAAACCAACGAGGCCGAATCGAACAGGTTTGTCAGACATCGAATTCCTTTCCCAAATCAATGGGCGATCAAGTAGCGATTGGTTTGCGCGTCAGTCATGCGTCCAACGTTTCCCCGGCGACGCGATGAATCGAGTACATTGTTGCGACGCTTTGGACTTTCAAACAAGATAATCGATTTGAACTAGGAGATGGTGTCATCGGAATCGAACTCACTCAGCTTGCCAGTGGTCGCACATTGGACTCGGTTGGTCTAGGTCTTTGGAAAATTGAGAATGACTTGACCGCCGGCGTGGTGCAAACCGCCATCGATTGCGGCTATCGGCATTTTGACTCTGCATGCGACTACGGAAACGAAAAGGAAGCGGGTGATGGCTTCTCCGCAGCGATCGCCGGCGGCAAAGTGAAACGCGATGATCTGTGGATCACGTCAAAACTGTGGAACACGTATCACCGCGCCGAACATGTTCGCCCCGCGCTGGAGCGGACGCTAAAGGATTTGCAGACGGATTATCTTGATCTGTATTTGATGCATTTTCCGATCGCGCAGGCGTTTGTGCCTTTTGACAAACATTATCCGCCCGGCTGGTTTGATGATCCCGATGCGACATCTCCGGCAATGAAACCAGATGCCGTGCCGTTGATCGAGACTTGGCAGGCGATGGAGGAGTTGGTGAA
Source organism: uncultured Pirellulaceae bacterium (assembly GCA_964444105.1). Lineage (GTDB taxonomy): Bacteria > Planctomycetota > Planctomycetia > Pirellulales > Pirellulaceae > K23-9. Next base: position 21,481 of record CAYUGI010000070.1, on the reverse strand, counting down.
CGCCGGTCTGGTGCGCGAAATCGGCATCTGCAATTTCAGCACAGCGCTTCTGAGGGACTTGTCCAATCAGGCTAGTATCAAACCAGCGATGCTGCAAATCGAATTGCATCCGTATTTGGTTCAGGAAAAACTAGTGCGTTACTGCCGCGAGTCCGACATTGCCGTGACAGGGTTTTCGCCCCTGGGAGCGCAATCGTATTTTCAGCTCAACATGGCTCAAGCCGATGAGGCTGTGATCCAGCAGGAAGTGGTCAAATCGATCGCTGCAGCGCATGGCAAAACGCCTGCTCAGGTTGTCTTGCGATGGGGTGTGCAAAGGGGGACAGCCATTGTGCCAAAGACAACGAGTGAGTCGCGACTGAAAGAGAACATTGCGATCTTTGACTTTGAGTTAAGTTCCGACGACATGACGCAAATCAGCAATTTAGACCGGCATCGACGGTTCAATGACCCGGGCGATTTTTGCGAATCTGCCTTCAACACATTTTTCCCTATCTACGACTGAAATCGGTTGCGAGATCATCATGAAAATCGAAACAACGCAGATCGATGGACAACAGGATCACGGCGACAGCGTGTTCCCGCTTGCCTATACCAGCGACGAACCCTGCACTCTCGGTCAGGCAACTGCTTGGGTGTCCCAGCATCGCGACCAGCTTCTCGGTGAAGCAACCCAACATGGGTCCGTTTTGCTGCGGGACATGGGCGTGGAAAGCGTGGATGGCTTTGATGCAATTGTGTCGGCACTTTCGCTCGAGAATTTTCCGTACAAGAAGTCCCTTTCCAATGCTGTCCGGGTGAATCGTACCGAGCGTGTTTTTTCAGCGAACGAAGCTCCACCGGAAGTGCAGATTTTCTTTCATCACGAAATGGCTCAGACACCGCTGTTCCCGAAGTGGATTCTGTTCAGTTGCGAGATCGCTCCTACCGAAGGAGGCGCTACACCGCTTTGCCGGTCGGACGTTTTGTACCAACGGTTGCTAAAAGAACGACCCGATTTTGCCAACGCCTGCGACCAGCGCGGGCTGAAGTACTCCAATGTGATGCCTGGATTGGACGACGCGAATTCGGGGATGGGTCGGAGTTGGGCTAGCACGCTGGGTGTGGAAACGAAAGAAGAGGCTGAGGCTAGGTTGGCTGAGCTGAACTACACCTGGGAATGGCTTTCGGGCGGAGATTTGCGAGCGACCACTCCGCCGCTGCCCGCAGTGATGGACTTGGCTGACGGACGGAAGACGTTCTTCAACCAATTGATCGCCGCGTTTTGCGGATGGAAAGATGATCGCAATGATCCATCCAAGGCGATCTGCCATGGGGATGGAACACCGCTGGACGCCGAAGCCGTTCGTCACGCGTCGGCGATCGCTAACGAGATTACCTTCGATATGAATTGGCAAGTCGGGGACGTTGTGTTGATCGACAACACAGTCGTCATGCACGCCAGGCGCTCGTTTGTTGGCAAACGAAAGGTCGTGGCGTCCTTGGCGCAAATGCAGACGCAGTCATTTCAGACCGCCTAGGCACTCACTGGCACAAAAACACCCCTCGACAACACAGTTCTTATGACGACCTCTGAATCAAATTTGGACGAATCGCAACTGCCCTGGTACGCCGGGATCTCGCAGTACCAATGGCTGGTACTGCTGATCGCGTCCCTTGGCTGGGTGTTCGATGTCTTTGAAGGCCAGATCTTCGTCGCGTCGATGCGCGATGCAATGCCGGACCTGCTGGGCGTCAATGCGGACGATGGCTCCGTCAGCGCATGGAACAACATTGCGTTTGGTTTTTTTCTGCTCGGCGGTGCGGTTGGCGGCGTTTTCTTTGGTGTCGTGAGCGATCGCATTGGTCGTTCCAAAACGATGATTTACACGATCCTGTTCTACTCAATGTTCACGTGCTTGAGCGCGTTTGCACAGGAAGCTTGGCAGATGGTTGCCTTGCGATTTTTGGTGGCAATGGGAGTCGGCGGCGAATGGGCGGTCGCATCGGCAATGGTTGCCGAAGTCATGCCGGCTAGATCACGCGCAGTGATGGGTTCCATCTTTCACGCTTCAAGCGTCTTTGGAACGCTGCTTGCCGCCGCCACCATCGCCATGTTGATCGGTAACGTGGAACTGAACGCGCAGATTGCCGAAGCGGGATACGATCCTTGGCGAATCGGTTTTGCAATCGGCGTGCTGCCTGCTTTACTGACGCTTTGGATTCGGTGGAAACTTCGCGAGCCAGATTCATGGGTCCGCGCACAAGAGCGTGCCAAGAACGATGCCAGCCAAAAGCCCGGTCGCCTTGGCGAACTCTTTGCTGCTCCCCAATTGCGTGCGACTTTGGTGGGCGTCACGCTAGCAACGATCGGGTTGGTGACTTTCTGGGGCATTCACATTTACGGAAAAAACGCGTTACTTCGTAACGCACAGGCGGACGTGCTGCGCGAAGCTGATCTCGTACCGCCTAGCCCGGATGCATCTGCCCAACAGCAGTCGGTTTACCAGGCCGCGAAAACCGCGACACTGGGCACCGACGAAAACAAGGCGCGAGTGAAGCGAGCTGAGATGCTTAGCATGGTCCTGAATACAATCGGCGGCGGGCTGGGACTGGTGCTTTTTGGATGGATTTCCAACATGCTGGGACGCAAGCGAGCGTTTATTTTCTATCACGTCATTGCCTTTGCCCTGGTGCTCTTGCTGTTCAAGGTCTTGTTGCCAGGCGGCGCATCATCGACGACACTCGCATTCGTCTTGCCGTTTTTCGGCTTCTTTACGCTAGGGATGCATGCCGGATATGCGGTGTATTTTCCGGAGTTGTTTCCCACTCGACTACGTGGCACGGGGGCGGGTTTTTGTTTCAACATGGGCCGACTTGGCACTGCGTTGGCCTTCTTTGTCTTTGGTTTCTTGATTCAAATTGCACCAGAGACGCAGGCGCTTTGGCTCTCGCCGCTTTATCTGCTGGGTGCCGTTGTTGTCCTGTTTGGTCGCGAAACACGCGGCACGGAGCTTCCCGAATAGGTGACAATTGAGTTAATCATCGAGTTTGCCGTCATTGCAATGGCGCTGTTGTTGGCTGGCGTGGTTCATAGCATCATCGGATTTGGATACGGGATCGTCGCCTTAGCGATCTTGCCCAATTTCATTGATGTCCGAATGGCCCATGTTATCTTGTCGCTCAGCAGTGTCCCCGTGCTGTTGATGGCCGCATGGGCGTACCGCAAAGGCATTGATCGGAAGTCGCTGCTGCCGGCGCTGATCGGTGCGGCGCTGTTTATGCCGATTGGACTACTGGCGTTTAAGTGGATGTCGATGGACTTGCTAGTCCGAGGAACGGGACTCGCCATTTTGTTGACGACGCTCAATAGCCTCCGACAAAAGCCGGAAACAACCTACGATGAATTCACGGCGCAAAAGCGAGGAGCGTCCGTAGCACCGTTTGCTGCGGGCGCGTTGAGCGGATTTCTCGGTGGTGCCGTCAGCATTGCCGGACCTCCGATTGCGACCTACGCCGTTGGACAGGCTTGGTCGGCTGACCGGTTTAAATCATTCGTGACGCAGTGCCTGTTGGTGATCTGCTTTTACAAAGTCGCCGGACTCGCCGTCGCTGACCTGATTAGCCGTCCTGACGTTGTTCGCGTGCTATGGGCGTCACCTTTTTCGATCGCCGGAATCTGGATGGGAGTTCGATTGAGCCGGATGATCAATCCGGAACACTTCCAAAAGCTAGTCGCCGTCGCGTTAATCCTGGTGGCGTGCCTCTTCTTGCTGCGCGGCGCACCAAACGCGTGAATCAACCGGAATAGCGACCTGAGGGTTGTCCCTCATTCTGTTGTGGCACTGAACAAAATTCCTGATCGCTGGAACACGGCGGCGTAGCGTTAGACGTCTTCAATTGTCTCGAGATCGTCACAAATATGCGCAAGCCAATTACATCCTTGTCACATCATCACCCGGCGCGCAAACGCCGGGGTGTGACTGCTGTCGAATCAGCCGTCGTTATCGGCTTGGTTGTGTTAGGTGCGTTGGTCGCGATCCAGTCGCTTAGCAGATCGACGCAAGCGAGTTTTCAAGTCGTTGGAGATTCAATGCACTTGCCCACCGCAAGCGTAGCTACTTTGACACCCGGCTCTGACGAAAATAAGGCCGTTGTTTTGGCCAAAGCACAGTTGGAGGACCGGACAACTCAATCCACTCAAGCTGATTTACCCATCATCGTCTGTGCTTGCTGCATGATGTTAATGGGTGGCCTGTACCTGCGTTTGTGGCGAAAACGCAAGGTCGACCTAGAAGACCACGAAGAAGCCAAACGCGAGATTCAAGAACGATCCACCGCGCTTCGCCAAGTCCTGAGTAAACGCAATTCGATCTTTAATCGGATTGACGAAAATTGGGAAACGATCCTGAACGGTCACGCGATCGTCGAAACCTATATGTCTAGCAAAGTCGTGTCGGTCGATCCGCTCATGCCGAAAGCGGAAGCGTTGCGTAAAATGGAAATCCAAGGTTTCCGGCGTTTTATGGTTAAACGGAAAGACGGGTCGTTTGCGGGCGTCGTCAGCCGCAAGGACATTTTGTCGAAATCGGGCGAGCGAGTCTGTGATGTCATGACCAGCCAAGCTCGCATCGCGTCGCCCGATACAGAAATACAAACCGCACTTTCTGTGTTGTTGGAAAATCGCATCTCCTGCCTACCGGTCGTCAAAGAGAAAGAGCTTGTCGGACTTCTTTCGGTTTCTGATCTCTTGATGGTGCTTCAGTGCCTGTTGCGAGATTTAAGCACACGAAGTATCGACCCTTCGTACATCGAATCCCAATCCCAACATGATCGATGCGAAGTCTTACTAGAAAACGCTGACGCACATCGATCGGGGACTGCCAGCCTTCGCCAGCCGACACCTAGTGGTTGATAAGACGCTGCAACTTGAACCACTGTCTCGCCGCTAAGAGCAAATACACTTAAAAAGCTACCATGAAAGATTGTCTTACAAAAATTCTTGCCAACGATCGGATGCCGTCGCCACCATCGGTAGCGGCTGAGATCCTGAAGTTGGCTGCGCAAAGCGATTCGACGATCGAACAGGTAACGCAAGCAATCAGCGCGGATCCAAAGCTCTCGTGCCGGCTAATTGCTTATTGCAATTCGCCAATCATCGGAAGCCGACGCGAGATTGGAAGTCTGCCCCAGGCAGTGGTCACGTTAGGAATGCGAACCGTCCGCCTCATTTCACTGTCATTCTCGCTAATCGAGACGAGAGACGACGAAGGATTTGACTACCGCTCGTTTTGGCAGCGCTCGCTCGCGACAGCCATCGCGTCGCAATTGATCGGAAAACGAGCAAGTGGAAACGCTAGTGAATCATTCCTTCAAGGTTTGGTGCTGAACATTGGAGAGATTGGGATCGCTAACACCTTCCCAAAACTGTTTGGCGAACTCTACGCCGGAAACACAGAAGACATTAATACAATTGCCGAGTCGGAGACATTGGGCGTCAACCGATACGAGGTTGGCGCAAGAATGCTGGAAAAATGGCACTTTCCAGCAGCGATGTACGGGCTGCTTGACGCACACGATCCCGACAACTTAACGCATCAGTCAAAACCATTTCATCTTGCTCAAATGGTCGGTCAGTTGTTGATTGATGATCAACCATCAGTCCAACGTATCAGCGAAGTCAAGCTCTATGCCCGCGCTTGGTTTGGACTGGAGGAAATCGAGTTTTCAGAACTCTTTGACGAGATGGTGGAACACTGGGAAAGCTATCAGTACTTGTTTCAGTTTGAGGCTGTTCCATTTGATTCGCTGAGTTTTCTTGAAGAAACAGCAAAGGAGCGGCTCTTGGAATTAGCTTTGGGAATGGAGCGAGAAATCGCGACTGCAACCGCCGAAACCTCGGAGCTGAAAATGACCGCACTGATCGATGTTCTGACCAAACTGAAGAACCGCAGAGCGTACGAGGCCGAAGTGCCTGGTGTCGTGGACTATCACCGAAGGCAAAATAAGTCTTTCGGCATCTTGGTAATTGACATCGATCACTTCAAAATGATCAACGACAACTACGGCCACGCCGCGGGAGACGCCGTCCTGAATGCGGTCGGCGAAATTTTGAAGCAGAAATGCCGAAAATATGACACTGTTTATCGCTATGGCGGAGAAGAGTTTGTTGCAACAATCGTGGATTGCGATGAAGAATCGATTGTTACCATCTCAAACCGATTCCGTCAGTCGATCGAAGACCTCAGGGTTCCTTACCAAGACGATGTGCTTCGCATCACGGCAAGCATCGGCGTCTGTTGGGCTGAAAATGGCGAGATTGATTCGCTGGGCGAGCTTTTCCGAATTGCCGATGCTCGTCTCTACCAAGCAAAACACTCTGGACGCAATTGCTGCGTGGTTCGTGAAGGTCATTTGCCCGAAGCGCAACCGATTTCTTAAGGCCGCCGCTGCGATAGGCATGGGCGACTGGGAATAGTGAAGCGAGATCTGCGCTGCAATCTGTAAACTTTGTGCGAATCAGCGGCAAAGCTACTCGCTTTTTGACGCGACGGGAGTTTGGTTTTCAAACTTCCACTCTCCCTCTGGGAGAATCGAGCCTTAGCGAGGAGAGGGTTCCCTTCCCGGCCGCTACTGCGTCCGACCCTCCCGCAAGCGGGAGGGTGACGTGATGATCGCAACTTCAAAACTCACGCATCAAATGACCATTCTCATCAACTTCCCGATTTGAAGAAGTGATTCGGCCTGGATTCAGGGGCCTCTCTGTTTCGGGTTCGCCCAGGCTACAATCTGATTTCGCGGTCGAACTGTCGTATGTTCACGACGTGTCCTGGTCGTACTGCCGCGCATTGGCGAAGGGAATCGTATGCTGGATCGATTGATCTCGTTTTCACTTAACCACCGGCTGTTGATTCTTGGCTTGGCGGTCGTGCTGTTGGGAGTCGGATCTTGGCAAGCGTCCAAGCTGCCCGTCGATGTCTTCCCCAATTTGAATCGCCCTCGTGTGGTGATTATCACCGAAGCCCATGGCATGGCGCCAGAGGAAGTCGAGTCGCTGATCACGTTTCCGATCGAAACTGCCGTCAATGGCGCAAGCGGTGTGGTCGCCGTCCGCAGCAGCAGTGGCGTCGGAATTTCAGTGGTCTATGTGGAGTTTGACTGGAATACTGACATCTATGTCGATCGACAAATTGTCAATGAACGATTGCAACTCGCCTCCCAGCAACTGCCCGAGGATATCAAGCCGACGCTAGCGCCGGTGTCTTCGATCATGGGGCAGGTGTTGATGTATGGGATGTGGAGCGAAGGCAATGAAACCGATCCGATGGAAGTTCGCACATTGGCGGATTGGGTCGTACGTCAACGGCTGCTAACCATTCCGGGTGTCGCGCAGGTCTTCACGATCGGAGGCGGACGCAAACAGTTTCAGGTCTTGGTGGATCCAGACTCCCTGCGTTCGTTTGGGCTGACGATGGAAGACGTGCATCAAGGCGTCGCTAAAGCGAATTTGAACGCAACGGGCGGCTATTTGGATCAACGCGGCGACGACGAACTGCTTGTTCGCGGACTCGGTCGGGCGTCATCGCGAGACGATCTCCTGAAAACTCCGCTCGCGACTCGTCGCGGGCGATCAATCTCTCTGGAAGACATCGGGCGAGTCGTCGAAGCGCCTCAGGTGCAACGAGGGGACGCGTCGTCATTTATGCGCAATGGCAAAGGCGAAATCCAAGGCGGCGCCGCTGTGGTGCTGACCATCAACAAGCAACCTGGCAGCGATACACGCGCGATCGATGATGCCGTTCGCCAAGCGCTCGTCGACTTAAGCGTCTCGCTGCCCAAAGATATTCGCATCACCAAGGTCTATTCCCAAAGAGCCTTCATCGATCGCGCGATCGAGAACGTTGTCGAAGCCCTGGCGGATGGAGGCGTATTGGTGCTGGTGATCCTATTCGTCTTTTTACTCAACTTCCGAACGACTTTTATCACCCTGACTGCCATACCGCTTTCAATCATCGCAACTGCCTGCGTTTTTGCCGCCTTGAATGTCTCGATCAATACGATGACCCTGGGTGGAATTGCGGTCGCGATCGGGGAACTGGTGGACGACGCGATTGTCGATGTCGAGAACATTCATCGTCGACTGCGTCAGAATCGACAATCAAAGGCGCAGCATCCAGGTGCCGCGCGTTCGCTGCTTCGTGTCGTCTACGATGCCAGTCGTGAGATCCGCAGCTCGGTCGTATTTGGCACGGCGATCGTCGTCTTGGCATTCATCCCGCTTTTTGCACTCGAGGGAATGGAAGGAAGAGTCTTCTCGCCACTCGCACTTGCGTGCATCGTTTCACTTGTTTCGTCACTGGCGGTCTCACTCACGGTCACTCCGGTTCTGAGTTCCCTGTTGCTTTCGGGAAATCGAGTCTGGCAAGTTGTCACGCCATTTCTATCGGTGTTCATCTCCGGGCTGGTTTTCTTCTGGGTACTTCCTCGCACTCTCGCAGTCATGCATTGGGAAGTTCAGCTTCCGGGAAACCCGTTGCTATGGACTTTGGGCGGCGCGGTGGTGTTTTGGATTGGTATTTCGGCGTTTGAGCAATTTCGGCGAGGCGACGACGACAGTGACGGGAGAATTGTAAGTCTCTTAAAGGAAGTCGCTGGCATCACAATCAATTTCAGCACGCGATTTGCGTTGCCGGTGTTGATGGTTGCTGTTACCACCGTACTGATTGCATTGGTCGCTCTAGTGAACTTGCAACGCGACCGTTTGCCTCCGTTCAACGAAGGGTCGATCCAAGTCAACGTCATGGTTATGCCCGGCAAGTCGCTGGCAACGAGCAACGATTGGGCCGAGATCGTGGAGCAACGACTCTTAGAAATTGATTCTGTTCGCACGCTTGTTCGCCGAACCGGCAGAGCTGAACTTGATGAACACGCTGAAGGGGTCAATGTCAGCGAGATGGTGTTAGAACTGGATCCAAACGCGGACCGCGAGCAAACGATCCGGAGGGTTCGTGAAACGATGGAAGAAATGAAGCAAACCTACGGGATTGTTTCTAGCACCGAGCAACCGCTGGCCCATTTGATCAGTCACATGCTCTCGGGCGTAAAAGCACAAATTGGAATCAAACTCTACGGAGATGACCTGGACTTACTCAGATCCAAAGCAAACGAAATGAAGTCCGCCATTGATGATATCGAAGGACTCAAGGACGTTCTGGTGGAACAGCAGACCAATATCCCACAGCTACGAATCGAATTGGATCGTGATGCGCTAATGCAATATGGCGTTCGCGCAGGCGATGTAATGGAATTGATCGAAACCGCGATGAATGGCCGCGTCGTGAGTCAAATTGTGCAAGGGCAACGGAAATTCGATCTGGTCGTGCGGCTGGATGAATCGTTTCGCGAAGATGTCAGCAAACTAAGACGCTTGGCCATCTCACTGCCCGATGGCGGAGTGATGCCGCTTGACTCACTCGCAAGAATCTATGAAAGCAGCGGCCCCAATCGCATCAATCGCGAGCAGGTGCGACGAAGAATCATTCTGCAAGCCAATGTTGCTGGGCGTGGCGTCGTGGATGTGGTGGATGAAATCAAATCAAAGCTTGTCAATGTCGAACTTCCTCCTGGGTATTTCTTAGAGTATGGCGGTGAATTCGAGAGCCAACAAAAAGCAACACGCCTGCTGGCGCTGCTTTCGGTGGTTGTCGTAATCGGTATGTTTTTGGTTCTGCATACGCTTTTTGGAAATGCGAATTTCTCAGCGCAGGTACTTGTTGCATTGCCCGCTGCGTTCGTCGGCGCGGTCGCTGCACTGGTTTTGACCGATCAAAAACTGACGGTGTCAGCGATGGTCGGCTTTATCTCTCTGTGTGGGATTGCAAGTCGCAACGGAATTCTCTTACTGAGCCACTATTTGCACTTAGTTCGGCACGAAGGCGAAACGTGGAGCCGATCGATGGTGCAACGGGCTGGCCAAGAAAGAATGTCGCCCGTTTTGATGACGGCGCTGACAAGCGGACTTGGATTATTGCCGCTGGCAGTCGCCGGCAGCGAACCGGGACGCGAAATCCTGTATCCGATTGCCACAGTGATTATCGGTGGGTTGATAACGAGCACCATCGCGGAATTTACGATACGACCAGCACTCTTTTGGTTGATCGGCCGTAAGGCGGGCCAGCAGATTATCGACAACGGAGTGTCTGGTCTAAACGATCTCGAAACTAGGCAAGCCGAGTCGCGATTGAGCACCTCGCTCCAGGCTACGGCTTGACCGCTAAAAAGATAGTGTTGACACGAGGTTGCGACGGTGTCTTTTAGTGCAGAAAGGACGGCATGCCATCGCTTCGCGATTAGAAGAACCGAACAAAACCTGCGTTATCCCAAATCAACAAAAATACCAAACTTTTAGCAGTCCAGGCGTAAGCCTGGAGTTGAATGCGAACCATGCAATCCTCGTTTACCCACGCTAAACCACGGTCCGCGATTGATTCAATAAATCCAGGTCGGTGCCATTGCAGGGCAACCTCAAGCGGAAACAAGCGCCGCCGCCTTTGGCATCGAGGATCTGAATTTCGCCGCCATGTTCTCTCAAGATTTTGTCGCTGACGGGCAACCCCAATCCAGTTCCGCGAGCACCTTTGCGTGATTCGAACAGCGAGAAAATCTTCTCACGATCCGCTTCCGCCACACCCCGCCCATTGTCCAGAACATCGATCATCCAGCCTTCGACAGGACTAAAACTGGTTCTCACCATGACTTTGGGAGGTATCGTCGCTGCTGGTGGCGATGGCTGAACACCCATACTGGACTGCAACAACGATTCGCCTGAATCAAACAAACTTGCTTCGTCCGATGAGTTTTCGGCCGCCGCATCAATCGCGTTTGTCACCAAGTTAAGAATGGCTCGGTGCATTGCATCGGGATCAAAGCTTGCTTCGGGAAGATCGTCATCCAATTGCATTTTCAACTGCACGCCCATTTCCTGGGCTCGCGTTTTCATCAACTCGACCACATCTCGCACTTGGACATTCAAGTCAGCGTCAACCCGCTCGGGCTCGCGCTCTTTCGAAAACGTCAGCATGTCCATCACCAGGTTCGAGATGCGATCCTGATTGCGATCAACGATTCTCCATCCCTTACGCACCGCGGCAGTATCTTCATTGTCCAACCCGGTTTCGATCAAATAACCGCCGCCGCGAATGCCTTGCAAGATATTTTTGACGTGGTGTGATAGCGTAGCAATGGTCTGTCCCATCGCGGCAAGCCGCTCACTCTGAACGAGTGCCGAGTAATAGAATGTATCCTCGATTGCCAAAGCCGCTTGATGACCGATCGCTGTGATCAGTCGCAAGTGGTCATCCGTGAATCGCATGTGCTTTCCATCGGCCACCAATCGTCCGGGCGAAGTGAACGTGTCAATGTAAAGCGCCCCAACCACGTCATACCTTCCTTGAAGCGGTACGCACAGAGCCTCTCGCACACCACCATGAACAATGGAAGCAGCCGAATCGAATCGATCATCGTCTTTCGCGTTGCTGGTGCGGACGCCCTCCTTACGTTTCAACACGTAGTCCAGAATCGTGGAGCTAATCGACATTCGTCCGCCTTTCCCAACGGTACTATCATCCCGGTCACACCTCGCAGCAGGATGTAATTGATTTGTCTCGCTATCTCGCAACATGATGCAACCGCGATCGGCTTCGACCCAGTCAAAGACCAATCGCAAGATACGATTCAGCAACTGATCCAGATCATCGGTTCGGCCGACCGCGATCGCTGTCAAATACATGACCTCCAGCGAACGATCGGTCTCCGAGTCACGCGATGCGGACTCAATCGCAGAACTCAAGTCATCGGCTTTGGGCAACAACTGTGAAAGCGACGAAACGATACGACTTCCGTCATCGTCGTAGTTTTGCCGAACGATATCAACGCGATGCGCCGCAGCAACTTCGGCAGGCTGAGAGACGCCGGTGAAGATTAGCAGCGTTTGGCCAATTTCAATCCGGTCCCCAGTCGTCAGCTGATGACGCGAAACCAGTTGGCCGTTGACTTTCGTCCCGTTGCTGCTGCCAAGATCGACTAGCTCGAACTGATCATCCGATGCGAAGCGAATTTCCGCGTGACTGCGTGACGCTTCCGTGTCAAACAACTGAACGCTACTGGACGCATCGCGACCAATTCGCGAAACAGGCGCAGTCAGCTGGAATTGCTTCCCCTGGTCACGACCACGAACAACGTACAGCGATGCCATGTGAGTTCGAGCGAGGTCAGTGAATGGAAGGAACAGAAAACGCTTCTGCTTGGATGGGGAGCGTCCTGCATTTACGTTAGCACGAGTCCCTGCGGCCGAATTCTAAACCAACGATGCGTGTGACGGGATCTAAGGTCAGGAAGATCCGCCATTGCATTATGCCCCTCTAGCTTAGCAAACTGTCAGCAGCAGAGAAAGAAAGAGTGATTGGCCAGGTAGACTCACCCCGTCTCGCTTTGCAGCGCGTTTGCGATAAACTAATGTTCCAGCCCAATTATTAGCTTTCGCAGCAGAAAGCGACTGGCCCTTGTAGCTCAACTGGATAGAGCAGCGCACTTCTAATGCGCAGGTTGCAGGTTCGAGTCCTGCCGGGGGTGCTGAGGGAAACAGCAGCTCATGGAGCGCTGAAGAGAGCTCGGGACGGTTTGCATTGCGAGTCAACCGCACGCCAGCACGCCAGATGCGGTCGCAAAATGATGTATCCGCGGCACGTCTTACTTGCTAACCTCCAGAAGTGTCACAAGCTGAACTTATCCGCGGGCGTCTCTATACGTCTCAGCGATTTGCGGGTCACTCGCGACAGCGTTGATACCTTTCACGGCCGTCTATGATTCACGGCCACTTAGATTCCATCCAACAATATTGACCATGAACCGCGTGCTCTCTCAAAATACCAAGGTGCAAACCAGCGCAACCGCCAACCGATCTTACAGCCGCAACCAAACTGACTTCGCCAAGCACGAAAAGCAGGCTGCTCAACGCAGTGGTCTTACGGTCAATGAATACCGATTAAAGCTCTATCGAGAGATGGCACGCCGGGCGGGATGAGCGGCGACGTGAAGACGGTACACCAACGGGAGTTCTAGCATCACTCTGCTGCGACGTCCTCGCTTTTGAACTGGTACTCGACCCAACCAGTCATCGTTTCGCCTGGTGGGCACACCAGTAAGTGGGCGACATCGTTGCGGCCGTTCGCGGACAAGTTATGCGCATCAGTTGAACAGGTTTGGTTTTCGATTCCAAAATAGGGTCGGTCGGGTGTCCAAACGACAAGGTGCGTGAAGTCGCTTGAAGCCACCAGGGTGACACGTCGCTTGGCCTCCCGAAATTCGACGCTTGCGGGCTGATCGGACTTCATGCCGAAAAAGACATCGTCGGCATCGTAATTTTCAAGCGACCGAGAAGTAAGAGCTCCCAGCGGATGGAAACTCGCATTGACAAGGTCACCGGTGGGGAGCTTGTCACGCGCCGCCATGATGGTTTTGGCCGGCACTTTCAAAAATGTTTGCTCGCGCGAATTTTGATAGACGAAGTACGGGTGAAGGCCGACGCCGAAGGGGACGTTGTCATCGCCGTCTGAGTTGTCAACTTCATAAGTCCAGCGGACAGCCTGATCGCGGACCGTCACCGTGATACGAAAATTATGCTCCAGCGGGAAAAGCTCATGCGGCGTGGAACCTGGGGCGAAGGTCAAAGTGCATGTGATGGATGCGGAGTCGTTGTCGGAACTGGTTTTTTCCACCTTGAACGCTTCGCTGTGTACCAGACCGTGAATGAAATGGCTTCGCCCGTTTTTTGGAAACGTGAATCGCTTGCCTTCAAATCGAAACTCGGCATCACGTACGCGATTGGGCATGGGGTAGAGAATGGGAACACCGTACCCCACACCCGGCAATTTGCTTAAGTCGTCCGGCACACGCAGATACTCGGTGCCGCGATCGACGATCGAGAAAGCGTTGGCACCCGCCGCTGGAACAACGCATACTTTCGTATCGCCTTGCTGCAGCGTGTAGACGTCCCAACCAGTATTTGCGTCCACCCTCTTGGACACATCGCCGGCTATTAGCGGGCATGGCAAAAACGCAACAGCAACCGCCGCGATCAGTTGAAATGTGAGGCAACAAGGACGTGCATTCATTTAGTTCTATCTCGTTTGTGCGAAAAGAATCCGGGCAGGAAACTATTCAAGCGAAGCTGCTTATTAGACCTCAGGCGAGCACACTTTGCAGTAAAAGTTGTATAGACTTCTTTTGCAATTACTCCCCTCCTAGGAAAGCCCGATGAAAGCGACTTTGATTCCTTCTATTCTGATTCTATTCTTGTGCGCCGAGTTTGCCAGCGAGACTCTGCACGCAGACGAGCCAACGACCGCGACGGCTTGGACGACCTTGTTTGACGGAAAGACGATGGATGGATGGGAAAAGGTTGGCAAGGAAGATAGCCACTGGAAAGTCGAAGATGGTGCTCTGGCCGGTTCAGGTACGCAGTCGATGCTGGTCTACACGAAACAGAAGTACAAGAATTTTCGATATCGCGTCGAAGCAAAGATCAATGATGGCGGTAACTCGGGGGTGTACTTCCGCGCCAAGCGTAAACCGACTTTCAAGGATGGCTACGAAGCGCAGGTCGATAGCACTCACAAAGACCCGATTCGGACGGGTTCGATCTACGGAATGTGTCACGTTTACCAGCAGCACGTGAAGCCTGGCGATTGGTTCACCTACGAGATTGAAGTCCGTGACGATGTATGGCGAAAACGCGAGATGACGCGCATCAAGATTACGATCGATGGAAACGAGTTGTACGAGTTCCTTGATTTTAACAAGACGCACGGCGAAGGTCACTTTGCGTTCCAACAACACGACCCTGGTAGCAAGGTGCACATTCGTAAAGTCGAAGTCCAACCACTTGAAGACTGAGGTGCTTCAACCCAGTGTCGTTTTTTTCAGCTCTGCTAACTCGGACGAGATAGACTCAAACGATGACCGCATTTTCAATCGACACGCGATGGGCGTTGACAGCGATGCTGTCACTGACGTCGGCGTTGCCTATTGCGGCCGAAGAAGTCGTCGAAGCGAACCAAGGCGAAAAACTGTTCGCGTTGCACGTCAAGCCGTTGTTGGCGGAGAAATGCCTCGCGTGTCATGGCGCGGATCCGGATGACCTCCAAGGCGGTCTGGACCTGCGTTCTCGCGTCCGCTTGCTTCAAGGAGGAGATTCGTTCGCGCATGAAGTGATGGTGGTAGGCGATGGCGAAGCCAGCATGCTTTATGTCAGCACGACTCGCAAAGAAGCTGGCTATGAGATGCCGCCAAAGGAAGCCGACCGGCTTTCCCAGGAACAGCAGTGGTGGATTCGTGATTGGATCGATGCGGGTGCACCATGGCCGGAGGAAAAGCGCGTCAAGGCAATTCAAGCCGCGTATGCCGATGGCGAACAGGTGCTTGTGTCGAAAGCCTTGTCTGAGCAATGGCAAGATCGCCGTTACGAGCCTGAGAAGCTTTGGGCCTACAGGCCAATTGAAAAAACGAGTGTTCCACCGAGCGAGCATCCTGTTGATTGGTTCATCAACCAGCAACTTGCCGACGCAGGTCTACAGCCGGCTGCGATTGCGGACGCACTTCCACTGGCGCGACGGATCAGCTTTGGCCTGACGGGACTACCGCCGTCACCGAAAGAGGTGGATGCTTTTGTGGCAAAGTATCAAGTTGATCCGCGAGCAGCCGCGAAAGACTACGCCGCGGAGTTGATGGCTTCACCGCATTACGGCGAGCAATTTGGACAGCGATGGCTTGATGTGGCCAGGTACGCTGACACCGCCGGATTTGCAAACGACTATAGCAGGCCTAACGCATGGCGATACCGTGATTACGTTGTGCGTTCGTTCAACGCTGACAAACCCTACAACGAATTTGTACGTCAGCAAATCGCCGGCGATGAGATAGACGAAACCGATGCGGAAAATTTGATCGCAACGGGCTTCCTTCGCATGGGGCCTTGGGAACAGACCAGCATGAGTGTTTTCAAAGAAACACGCGGTCAATGGCTGGACGATGTCACGGACAGCGTCGGGCAGGTTTTTCTGGCGCATTCGATGCTTTGCTGCAAATGCCATGATCACAAGTTCGATCCCGTACCGACGCATGATTACTACAGCATGATGTCAGTCTTTTCTACGACACAATTTGCTCAGCGCGATGCAGCATTCTTGAAATCAGAAAGTCGTGATCGCTTCGATGAAAGCGACGCGTGGGTGCAAGCAAAAATTATTGCCTACCAAAAGCAAAGTAAGCAGTTGGTGTCGAAAATCAAAGAGAATCGAAAGCAAGAAGCTGGCGATGCCAAGCTAGGGAACAACGGACTTGACCCCGGTGATGAAGCGTCCGATGCGCGGATGAAAAAGAACATCAAACGGCATGGTATTGAGCGAGATCGAACCAAGCCCCTGGCAATGAGTGTTTACACGGGAGCGACAATCCAGAGAAACAACGTCATCGGCCCCATCGCAATGCCGGGAAAACGATGGGCCAATGGCGAGATCGAAAAAGATGCAATCCGTGACGGCGGTGATGTGCATTCGATCGGAGACGCGGTGAAGCCGGGGGCTCTTAGCGCAGCGGAATCACTTGGTGAGATGCGCGAAATTATGTTTCCTGATGGTAAAGGAAAGCGGCGTCTTGCTTTGGCAGATTGGATCGTTGAACCTTCCAACCCGCTCACAGCTCGAGTGATCGTGAATCGGGTTTGGTCGTGGCACTTTGGCAAAGGCCTAGCCGCAAATCCAAATAACTTCGGAGGGACCGGCGGGTTGCCGACGCATCCACGGCTTTTGGATCACCTAGCGGCGTGGTTTGTAAAAGACGGCTGGTCAATCAAACGGCTCAACGCGTTGATCGTCAGTTCGGACGCCTATCTCCGCTCAAGCCATCACCCTCAGCCGGATCGTGTCACTGAGATCGATCCGCTTGGAAATCTCTATGCCACGTTTGAGCCGCGACGACTCACCGCCGAAGAAATCCGTGACGCGATGCTGTTCGTCAGCGGTGAAATCAATTTGGCCGTTGGAGGAATTCCATGTCGGCCTGACATCAATCCTGAAGTCGCTTTTCAGCCTCGGCAAATCATGGGCGGCACCGCGTCGGTGTACGAACCCGATCCGCTCGCGTCACAACGAAATAGACGGACGCTCTATGCCGAACGCATTCGGGGTGTTCGAGATCCGTTCATGGAGACATTCAATCAGCCTGGCCCCGACAAGTCATGCGAATTGAGAGAAACCTCCATTATCGCTCCTCAAGCCTTGACGTTGATTAATTCACAAGAAGTGGCGGATCGGTCAATTGCGTTTGCTAACCGTCTGATGACTGAGAAACAACTTGATGATTCCGCGATGGTCAAACGCGCGTTTCAACTCGCACTCGGACGCATCCCAAGCGAAGACGAAGCAGCGTCTTGCCTAAACCACTGGCAAGAAGCAACCAGGGAAGAGTCGACCAAGAAGTACGCACCGCAAGAATACCCCGATCAAATCACCCGCACTGTGATGGCTGAAAAAACCGGCCAGCCCTATAGCTTTGTCGAAGTCATGCCAGCCTATCGTAGCTATCAACCTGATCTTCATCCGGCAGATGTCAATGCAAAGACACGCGGTTTGGCGACGGTGTGTCGCGTTCTGCTGAACACCAATGAATTCTCTTACTTGGATTGATTCTCACCGATAACCATCTTGGCCCATTCATGAATCAACACACAATCGTCAAACCGACTCGCCGGGATGCCATCTTAGGTTTAGGTGCTGGGCTAGGATCGGTTGCATTCGCGTCGATTGCAAACGGCGACAACGGACTTCCCCATCATGCTGCGAAGGCAAAACGGTGCATCTTTTTGATGATGGAAGGTGGCCCATCGCATATCGACACGTTTGACCCCAAGCCAGAATTGACGCGTCAGCATTTGAAGAAATTCAATCGTAGCGGCGACGCGGAAAGTGCGATGTCATCGGGGACGCGGTACTTCGTCAAAAGTCCCTTCGATTTCATCAAAGCGGGTCAGTGCGGCGCGGATATTTCTGCACCATGGTCGCATTTGAAAGGAGTCGTGGATGACATTTGCTTTTTTCGCGGCGCACAAGTCGAATCGGTGAATCATCCGACTGCTTGTTATCAAATGAACACAGGCAATCAATTCGGCGGTGATCCCGCTGTAGGATCTTGGGTGACGTACGGGCTGGGATCACCGAATGAAAACCTGCCCGGATTCGTCGTCCTTCCACGATCAAGCTACCCGCAAGGCGGCTCACAGAATTGGGCGAACGGCTTCTTGCCCGCGAAGTTTCAGGGGACACCGTTACGCCCCCAAGGAAGCCCAATCTTAGATCTCAACCCGCCCGCAGGTATTTCACGAAAGCGTCAACGCGCGGACCTAGACCTGCTGGCAACACTCAACCAACAGCATCTTGCCGCGCGACCGAATCGTGGTGATCTGTCTGCTCGAATGGACAGTTACGAACTTGCCTATTCAATGCAAGCTGAGGTCCCAGGCGTGATCGATATCGATGGTGAGTCTCACAAGACGCTAGAGGCATATGGAATCGGGGATGCCAGCACCGATGCCTTTGGGCGAAAGTGTCTACTTGCACGCCGGTTGGTCGAAAAAGGCGTTCGTTTCGTTCAAGCATACGCGGGTAACTGGGACAGCCACGACTACATCGAAAAGGCTCACGGCTCGCTCATTCGCAGCGTCGACAAACCGATTGCCGCACTACTAAAAGACCTGAAACAACGTGACATGCTGAAGGATACGCTGGTCGTTTGGTGCGGAGAGTTTGGTCGCACCCCCGATAACGGGATTCGCGGTGGAGGCAAATCCTACGGTCGTGATCACAATGCCAAAGCAATGACGATGTGGTTTGCCGGCGGTGGAACAAGGGCCGGACATACGATTGGTAACACGGACGAAACCGGTGCCGAGGCGGTCGAGTGTGTCCACCACATCCGCGACGTACACGTCACACTGCTTCACCTGTTAGGCTTGGACGATAACAAGCTGACTTACTACCATGCCGGGCGACACAAACAGCTCTCTCAGTTCGGTGGCGAAGTTATCAAAGAATTGCTCGCTTGACCGGCACACTCAAGGAATCTTTATGACGCGATGGCCAGGCGTTTCGCAGTTTGAATTAACGGATCATGTAGCGATCGTCACTGGAGGTTCGAAGGGCCTTGGGGAGGCGATGGCTGCTGGATTGGCTTCGGCCGGCGCGAACCTATTGCTTGTTAGCCGCAATGAACAGGAAGCCAAGAATGCCGCATCGAAGATCGCGCAAGAATATCCGGTGCGAGCACTCGGGATGGCGGCGGACGTTCGAGAAGAATCGCAAGTCATCGCGATGACGCAGTTGGCAATGGACGAGTTTGGTCGAATCGACACGCTGGTTAACAGCGCGGGAATCAATCTTCGGGGACCAATCGAAGAATTGACATTAGAAGAGTTTCGCCAAGTTCAAAACATCAATGTGGATGCCACCTGGCTGTGCTGTAAACAGGTTGCCGCGGAGATGAAGCGTCGCCAATATGGTCGCATCATCAACATCGCCAGCACGTTGGGCTTGGTCGGGCTGGCGAATCGCACACCCTATGCATCCAGCAAAGGCGCCGTGGTTCAAATGACGCGAGCGTTGGGTTTAGAACTCGCACCCGATAAAATCACCGTTAACGCGATCTGTCCTGGTCCGTTTTTGACAGAAATGAACCTGCCGATAGCGGAATCCGAAGAAGCTAAGAAGTTTGTCGTCGGAGCGACCGCAATGGAACGTTGGGGGCAACTGCAGGAAATACAGGGCGCGGCGATCTTTCTTGCCAGCTCCGCTTCAAGTTACGTGACAGGAAGCATGCTGACAGTCGATGGTGGGTGGACGGCTAGGTAAATGGAACACCCGCTAATGCTCAACAGGTTTCCACCATTGATTGAGCATTTGCATTAAGTCAACGCGGTCGCGGAAGTAGCTTTGATCGCCAAACAAGTTCACCCTTTCATCCGGATCGCGCGCGACATCAAACAATGCGGGCTCCGAAAGGTAGTTGTTCCAAGCAGTTGCTTTGCCATGGTGATGCGGCACGATTAACTTTAGGTCGTTTTGTCGAACCCATCGGTAGGCGACGTCTCCTGCCGGATTGTTCAACTGCGATGCATCGCCGGGGTATATCGCGCCAAACACCGCGCGGTCAGGACTGGCTGGCCGTTTCCCTTTCACAACTTCCCAAAGATCTTTGCCCGAGAAATCGATTCCGGCATCAATGCCCGCAGCGGTCAGGATCGTCGGAACGATGTCAACACTGCTCACCAGTTCGTTCGTCTTTGATGGTGCCACCTTTCCTGGCAGCGAAAACAGAATCGGTGTACGAACACCAGTTTCAAAAGGCGCCCGTTTGCTTCGACGCGTGTGATTCCATTCAGACATTCCTTGGTTAAAGCGTTCTGGGTCTGGTTGCCAACCATTGTCAACGACAAAAACCACAAGCGTGTTTTCGCGTTTCCCAAATTTTTGGAGGGTTTTCAGTAAGCGACCCACCGTATCATCGAATTGCGAAATCGCAGCGAAATACGGTAGCTGGTGATCCGCGATGTTCATTCCCTCGTATCTCTTGCGGTAGCGAGCAGGAGAATCATGGGGCGTGTGCGGTAGAAACGGTGCATACCAAATGAAGAACGGTTCTTCGGACTCGTCTGCGATGAACTGGGTGATCGGCTTCATTGTTTCGCGACCAATGCGCAGACCATGATCGCCGTTTCCATGAGCCACAAGATCACCGTTTGCAAGTTTCTTGTCGCCGTGCTTACCACCTGAAGGCTCCGCGGTCGTCATGCCCTGTGTAAATCCAGCATTTGAGAAGTGCCCTTCCCAGAACTTTCCAGTCTGCAAGCAACGATAACCATTGGCTGTCAGTACACGCGGGAGCGTCGGCTGATCACTTAGCCGATCAGCTGCGACAGCACGCAGACGATCGAATTCCGCTTTGCCGATCTCGGGACTTTTCGTCAACTTGGCAAAGCCGGGCGGCGGGTGATTGAAATAGACACCGTGTTGATGCGGATAACGCCCGGTCAATAACGTCACCAGCGAAGGCCGACAGACACTCGACGGGACGTAGCCACTGGTGAATACCGCCGACTGACGTGCCAACGCATCAAGGTGCGGCGTTTGAACTGTCGGGTGCCCCATGAACCCAAAATCCGTATACGTCTGATCGTCTGAAATGATCAGCACAATATTGGGTCTAACGCCGTCCGCACAGCAAGGCCGCACTACGAACATAGAAAGAAGCAGCCAAGCAACGATGCAAGCAGATTCGATTCTTACCATCAGAAATCATAATCGCAGGAAACAAACGACCAACTGCAAATTGTAGCAGGCACAGTCTGTATGCCACCCGCCTCAAGCACTCCCCCTCGATCGCCACCCGGATAAGC
>CAYUGI010000069.1:0-25343 GCA_964444105.1 uncultured Pirellulaceae bacterium | reverse complement strand
ACCTTCGCAGGCGTTTCTTGGCAACGCTGTCAGTTTCACTTAGCCCAGAACGCCAGGCACCACACGCCCAAAGTAGAAATGCGAAAGCAAGTCGCTGAAGACATCCGCAGTATTTTCAACGCTTCGGATGCACAGCACGCAGCGGAAGAACTCGGGCGCTTCGTCGAACCGGAATGCGATACCTCACATTCCAAAACTAAGCCGAAACCGAATGGCCGAATTTACAGAAAGACTGTTGCTCTATCTTCTGCGGTCCGGAGCCTGCCGCCTATCCTTGAACTTGTCGAAAGGATTTCACCTTTGCGTTGTCGTTGAACAGAATCCATTACTCTTCGTGATCGATCAGCCCTCGCCCAAGGCCATAGATCAATCGCTGATCTGATTTGGAACTTGGTTTGCCCAATAGTTTGATCACTTCTTCCATCGGCATGCCGACTTTCAAGGTCGCTTCAAGCGAATCGACCATCCGGAGACGCGAATTTCCTTCTTGTCCATCACGCCACGCTTGCGGATCAAACTTTTTCGGTTCCGTAGAGCGTGGCGGTTCCAAGACTCCCGCCGCTGCGTTAAGCAGGCTTGGCGGCATCGTCATGGTAACGACAACATCGTCATCAACCTGCCGCGTTTCTACGGTTGGGATCTTTGCCAGGCCAGCTTTCCTCATGATGGGACTGACGCTTGCCTCGGCACGTTCGACGTGTTGCTTGCCCATGCCGTCAAGGATTTGGTACAGCGTTTTCTTTGACTTTGCATCGCGCGACGTCGCCTTCAACTGGAGTGTTCCATCGTCGCCAGATGTGTTTAGCCCAACACCAATCACCGATGCACAATCAACCAGCACAATCGAGGGATGAACGACGATTGGAACTGGCTTCGACTCTCGATCTTCCTCGATCAACGGGCGGACGGCATCCATGTCAAACGCGACCCGAAGCCATCCCGGCGAGGTCTTGCTCCACATTTCGACCAACCGCTGTGACAATAGATTCCGATTCGGCGAACTGAGATATCCTTCGGTTCCCAGTTCAATCGTGTCAGGAGAGAAGCGATGAACGAGCACGTTCTTCGGAGCTTGTGCATTGCCTTCCACAACAATCGAGTACATCTGCTTGCCGTCGATCATCTTGGGGGCGTAAGCGGTCTTGGCTTGATTGAAGGCTTTGTCGGCCAGTTCGACGGAGTTGAATTGAACTTGCAAGAAGACATCGAATGTCAAAATCCGTGTCGTCAAGGTGTTTTGGAAACCTTGCAAGTCCGTCGGGGCGCTGGCCGCTCCGTAGATGCGTTTGATGTCCTGCAGGTTGATGCGATCCATCCCGGGCGGTTGAAACGAAAGTTGACTCAGCGATGGTCCTTTCGGCAGAAATCGGGTGTCAAGCTCAAGAACCAAGACGGCCTTCTTCGGATCGGGCGTGACAGAGTCCTGGGCTTGCGAAAACGTCGCCAGCGTAACAGGCAATACAGCCAGGCCAAAGATAAGGGCGAGGACGTTTTTTCGCATTGGGGCGGATCCAATCAGGTGACAAATCGTGCGGCGCGACCAGAAGCATTAGGGTAATCCGTGGGCATCAAAGACACAGTCGTCCAAGAAAGAAGTGCCCGTTCGAGAAGAGCTTGAGCGCGGAATCCGTTAAATATTCCGATATTGATGCCATTTCGATACCAAACGAACCGACATCGAAAAATTCACTTGCGACAATACGTCCTTTGGTATGACTGCGCCGGGAACTCTATGTTTTCGATTTCGCGTTTCGCGATCTTTGTGTCGCGTTTGCATAGTGGGGTGCTTGGTGAGTTGATGTTCGTTGCCTTAAGATCAACTTCATCGCTTGCTAAGTGAGTTGCCCAATGCGCTCAGTCCTTTGCAGCGAAACTCATGCGCCAAGGTTGGCTTGATGTCGAAGGCTAACAAGCGAAGACTCGAGTTTCAAACGGGCGATGAAGTCGTTGCCGATATCCAGCGCCTGCTTTCAGGCGGCTACACGCGCACCAAGAACTGGAATTTGACGCAAATCTGCGAGCACCTGACTGCAACGATGGTGGGCGAGATGGAAGGCCTGGGCTTTCGACTGCCTTGGGTGCTCAGAGCAACGGCGGGAAAGTTGTTCACGAATTGGATCCTGCGAACACGAAAGATGCCGGGTGTCCCAACACTTCCAAGCCTGCAACCCAAATCGGCTAGCGACGTCGAGGACGAAACCATCATTCAAAATTGCGTCACCGCGATCCGCCAATCCGAGTCGTTTACCGGATCACTTGATGACTATCCTTTCGTCGATAATTTGCTCCACGATCAGTGGCGGCAGTTCATGTGGATTCACGCCAGTCATCACCTTGGTTTCTTGGTTCCGAATTCGTTGAAAGATACTTAGCCACAAATGAACACGGATTTCCACGAATCTAACTCCAGCCTAAGAAATCCGTGTTTGATCCGTGCAAGTGCGTGGCCAAAAATTCATCGCATGACCAAACTCTTTAACTCCAATTTTTGCTTGCCAAAATTGATCAGCAAACCGACTTCGATTCGAGTGGCTTTCAGTTCGTTAAGAAGCTGGGCTACGCGGGCTGCGATGTATTGCTTGGCAACTTTTATTTCAACCAACACGTTTTCCTGCACGAAAATGTCCGCGAAATAGTCACCCGCGTTTTCGCTCTTGAACATCACCTCGCTGGGTGCCTCCAAAATGTTTGGAACGAGTGTTCCCTAAATCGAATCCGTGAAGATCCTTGCTCGCGCTGCACCAAGACAAACGATGTTTTCTACCGCGTACGCGTCGAAGCAAATGGCGACTGGATCTTCGTCTGTCCCGCGTGCCTGACTCTTGTCAGACCGGGCAAGCCACACTACCAATACGGTGGAGCTTGGAAGAGCAAAAAAAGAAGCTGAACGTGATCACTCGAATCTCTCGTGCTCTCTGATGAACTGATTCAAAAACGCCCGCATGAACACTTCGCGATCTTCAGCCATTCGTCGGCCGGCGTCCGTGTTCATCAGCGATTTGAGCTTGAATAGTTTTTCGTGAAAGTGCCCGACACCGGTCTTCGCATTGTGGTCGGCAGAATAAAACGGTTGGCCGAATGCCGCACCGTACTCGATCGTTCGTACGATCCCGATCGCTCCCAAAGCGTCCAGCCGATCGGCGTCCTGAACAACCTGGCCTTCCAGTGACAATGATTCGGCAGTCTCCGTTTTGCGGAACGAAATATTGTCAACTATGTGAGCGACATGCTCGATCAAGCCACGCTCGGCACCCAAGTCGCCAAGTATCTCGCGCGAAAACTCGGCACTACGTTCGACGCCATCCTGAAACTTGGCATCGCCCACGTCATGCAAAAGCGCCGCCAGCTCCACGATCGCAATATCTCCGCCTGTTTCAGCCTGAATCGCTCGAGCCGACGCCAGGACCCTGAGCACATGATCCATCCCGTGACCGGCCGCGCCGTGTTTCTTAGCTAGTTCGTCCATGCGTTGACGCACGATCGCCGAGGTCTTTTCAACAAGCCTGCTTGAGCTTTCCAAGTTTTACCTTTCCCTCTACAAACTTCCGTACAACCATGTTTCTGTTTTACGGAGCATCCATCCAATCGCGATGTGCTTCAAGTGGGCATGTAAGTTCTGATCCACTATGGCAAGAGTGATGTGCTACCAGAAACCGCCTTTTCAACCCCCCCCAAGGTAGAGCGAATCGCGTCTTCAAACTGGGATGTTTCAAAAAGAGGGTTGCTTTGGCCTCGGAATCCTCCCTCCATGCGACTCGTAGTTGCCAGCAATAATTGCCTACTCACAACGAAACCAATCGCGCGCGGCAGGCACCGCGCTGACGCCTGTTTGAAGATTGATTCTAATTCCTTATCGAAAGGAAAGAGTGATGAGAGAAATTGCAGTGACTGCCGCCAGTGGTTCGCTTGGTTCAGCGATCGCGAAAGCGGCCATTGAGGTTGTTGGTAGAGACAACGTCGTTGGTCTCGCGCGGACTGTCAGCAAAGCGGAACCGCTAGGCGTGGAAGTTCGCCCGGGCGACTACGACTCTCGGGACGATCTGACGAGGTCGCTGGATGGGATCGAAGCGGTGTTGTTGGTTTCAGGCATGGCTGCGCCCGATAAACGCATCGGCCAACATCGCAACGTGATCGAAGCTGCCAAGGACGCGGGCGTGAAGAAGATCGTCTACACCAGCATTCAAGGCGCGGACGAGGGCACGGCTTTCTCGCCTGTTGTCGAAAGCAATCGGCAAACCGAGCAAGACGTTCGCGAGAGCGGGCTTGCTTGGGTGATCGGCCGCAACGGAATCTACATCGAACCTGATGTTGAGTACATCGAAACGTACAAGGAGCGTGGCGAGATCGCGAATTGTGCCGGAGACGCAAAGTGCGGATACACGACACGTCCCGAATTGGCGTTCGCTTATGCTCGCATGTTGACGGAATCGAAACACGATGGCGAAACTTACAACTTGCATGGCGAATCAATCACGCAACGGCAGTTGGCGGATTACCTAAACAGTGCGTTCGGAACGAGCCTGACTTACCGTGCGATGGCAGTGCAAGAGTACCGGGACGATCGCATCGCAGAACTTGGCGATTTCATGGGCACCGTAATTGCCGGAATCTATGAAGGAATTCGCAACGGTTCAGCCAACAACAAAAGCCACTTCACCAAGGCTGCCGGGCGTGCACACCAGGACTGGAAGTCATACTTTGGTGAACTGCGTGTACCGGGTTAGTCAACCACCGCGCGCGGTGCACTGGTCGGCATGGAGCCCATTGAATCAATGCAGGAACCGATCCTCCGGGCAGGAGTTCTTGCAGCCCTTGTTTGCAACGGTGATCGATTGAGTGCCCGGCCGACACATTTTGACGGCTCACGACAGTCCGCTGCGGCGTTGCATTCCAAAAGTGCAAAATTGTGGTGGTGATTGCCGACAAATGTAAAGCCGAAAGCCACTTACTGAACAACCATCGAAACAATTGCAAATTCGGTCGCTAGCGTTTGGGCGTCATCCCAACGCTGCTATGAACAATAAAGACACGCCAAACCTGCCGAAATTTCTCCGTCGACTTGCGATGCATTTGATCGTATTTGCCGTCGGTGTTGGATTTGTTGCGTTCGCGTGGATTGATCGGCGGGAAGTATTTAGCCGGCTGAAATATCCGGTTCTCGAGGGCGAACTTGCGTTGCCCTACGGTTGGGCCATCGCTGCAATCGTCTTGCTGCTGATTCAATTCCGCCGTAGTGCCGGGCGACGCTTTCTGCGATTGCTACAGTTCGCCTTGGCAGCGTGCATCGCAGCGATCGTCATAGGCCTTCTTTGCGGTCATAGCCACTGGGTTCGTTACCAAGTCTACCGCTTGGAGACGTTTGGCAAACACTATCAGATCACCGCGCGCGATCGCGATACGACAGAAGTCGATCTCGTTGACGCGGTAGACGAATCCAAGATCGGACAATGGATTCGGCAAGATGCTCAGATGCTTAAACACTTGGCTGATAATCGAGGCGACCTGTTTGCGAGGCGTCCTGATGAGGCGCGAACCACACTCGCGTCGCTTGGCAAAGTCGGCTCAAAACTGGATGACCTACTGGCACAAGGCTCAGTCAATACCTTCCTATTGTACGCATTGGCTGGCGAAATCTTCGTTGATGACGAAACAAAGAACTGGTCCAGTTCGCAATCATCAAAATTATTGAACCGGCTGATCCAGCAAGTTGATTCGATTTCCGACCAAGAACTAGAGGCCTTGTTTTTCTGTGTTGCAAACCTGGGAGGAATCGTCGACGAAACGGGACAGCAACGCGTTCAGTCGAAGTGGCTTGAAAGAGTCCCGCACCTTCAGAACTTGTTAGGGGAAGGCTTTCGATTGGGCGATATCATCAACGATTTGATCCAGGACGAAAAGGCTCATACCGTTCGCATCATAGCCAAAGAAGGCTATGGGCTCCCGTACGAGGCGAAGCGTGATCACATCGATAGAGTGTTGAACCGATCACTGGTGACGCTGATTCGTCTGGCCGCGTCAGCACGCGTTGAAGTCGTCCCAGGCGATGCGGATCTAGCGATTACGTTGCATCTAAATGGCGAGTCGCTTTATCAGTATCAACAGCAAATCATGGAATGGCGTTCGGAATACAAACCAGGACGGATTCGTTCCACGGGCGGAAGCCGACTCTACGTACCTGGCAAATCTGTGAAACGATTGGTTCCAAGTGGCGAAACCAGGACAAGAACTGTGTTAGGCGCGACGGTCGCGATTGAAGTTCCAGTTTCAAAGCCACCCATCAAGACAACGACGACGCTGGCATACTGGGCGGATTTTCTTCGCGATAAAGACAACCCGAACTTGGATTCCGTCGATTACGATGAACTAAGTGGTCGCGTTTGGCCGCTGGGGATTCATCAGTCGTACTTTCTAGCTAGCTGCCAGCAAGACGCGGATGTCGAAACTCAAAACAACCAGTAGTGCACGAAAAGGAGATCGATATGCGAGAGAAAGAGGGAATCATCGATACCGTGAAGAAATTGGTCGTTGCCAGTGTCGGTTATGGCGTGATGGGTTGTGTACTATTCAGCCCAATGCTCTTGATCGTAGGCGGCGCCTACTTTGGCGGTCGCTACTTCGACCGCAAAGAATCCAAGATCGCAGAGGATGCAGTGACAGCGACGGCAACCGTCTACGATGCAACCTACGACAAGTTAGGTACCTTCCTCCAAGTGGAAACCGACAGCAAGCTGAATCGCACAGGCGCTCAACGACATGACGGTTCAAAATGCACGATCTACTACCGGTTTCTTACCGAGGACGGCCAGACGATCGAAGGAAGCACTAATCGAGAATACAGCTCGTTGGATGCCGCCAAGTCGGAAATTGGCACTGAATTTGAAGTCGTGTATTCCGCCGCCGATCCCAGCGTTTACGAGACAGCAAAGGGGCACACCAATTCGCAAGCAGACGCGATGTATTGGATCGCTATTGCTTTCCTGGTCATTTACGTATTGTGCGTAATCGGAATGATGTTTGTTCCACTTGTAAAAACGTTCAAACCAAAGCCACGCAAGCAACGGATCGAAGAACTCAAGAAAAAGCAAAAACGGCAGCAACGTACCTAAGACTTGCCGCCAGCACGCATTTTGACAAGACGCGTCAGCGAAGCGAACCCCGCAGCTTCAAACGCGACCGGCAGCGTCTTGAACCACCGGGAAGTTTTCAAAAGTTGCGGTGTGGGAAGGTGCTTTCGCTTTTCCTAATACGGATTCAGTTTCTTGCCCGAGTGCTGCCAACGCCAGCGATTTCACGGCTATTGCCATGCGGTGCATCAAGCGGGCGTAGGAGAGCAAGTAAAGTACATCGAAAAACAAACACAAACTCCTCGCGGCCTGAGGAAGCTGCAATGTTCACTTGCAGCCTCAATCCTTCAGAAGTACCGAGTTGCCGCGTGATAGACTGCTTGAAAAACGCAACTTCAAAACTTGTTTGTCGGGTTACCATTTCTGACCCGAAACCATCAAACCCAGTCGAATAGTCGAATAGTCGAATGCAACGGCGAACCTTTTTGCAAACCAGCGCAGCGATCTCATCACTTGCTGCATCCAAGTGCCTCGTCGCTCAACAACGCGAATCGAATCTAGCCATGTCCATCGACGCCATGCCCGACTACTCAGATACTGGCGTGAAACTTATCAAGGGTTCGACGCCCGCCGCTGACGGATTTCATTATCCGCCGGAATGGGAAGAGCACGACTTCTCGATCATGGTCATGCCGCCCCCGCAGAACTGGAAAGACTACGGCATTCCTCTGGCCGACGTTCGTGAGCAGTGGGCGGACATCGCAAACGAACTTGCCGAGTTCGAGCATGTGTTGATGGTGGTTCGCCCCGAGGAACGTAAGTTTGCGAAACGTATCCTTGATAGCGAGATCGAATTGGTCGAGCTTCCCGTCAACGACGGTTGGTCGCGCGACAGCGGCCCCATGTTTGTCATCGACGGCAAGGGGCAACGGCGTGTTGCCGGATTTACCTTCAACGGATGGGGAGCCAAATTCCCTCCGTACGATGATGACGCTTTACTAAAAGCCAGACTGTGCAAGCACCTCGATACGGCTATGTATCCGATTGACTTTGTGATCGAAGGCGGTGCGGTGACGGTCGATGGCGAGGGAACACTGATTACGACCGAGCAGTGCCTACTGAACAAGAATCGCAACACGAAGTACAGCCGGGCTGCCGTTGAGAAAATTCTAAACGAATCGCTTGGTACGGAAAAAGTCATCTGGTTGGGAAAAGGTCTGGAGCCTGACCCGGTGACGGACGGGCACATCGACGGCATGTGCGCTTTCGCGGAACCCGGCAGCGTCCTGTTACACACCACGGATGATCGTGACGATCCCAACTACAAAATTTGCCAAGACGCCAAGAGACGCTTGCAGCAGGCAACCGATGCCAAAGGAAGGAAATTCGAAATCATCGAAGTCCCGCTCGACGGCGAAGTTTCCTACATGAACTTCTACATCGCCAACGATGCGATCCTGGTACCGATCACTGGCGACGCCGAACAAGACGACCGTCCGATGGGAGTGATGGAAGATGTCTTCGGTGAGGACTACGAGGTCATCGGTGTCGACAGTGTGGTTCTGGGCGAAGGCGGAGGTGGTATTCACTGCATCACCCAACAGGTGCCCAAAGCGTGAACATGAATTCAATCGATCATTTCCTCGCAGCGAAATCCTACGACGTAGCCATCGCATCGCACGCACAAATACAGTTGCTAAGGTCTTTATGGCGTTACTCGCGACCGACCGCGAGACGTAACCGCTTAACCCGATCGCCCGCCAAGTGATCGACGACACGGTTACCTACCCAGCAACGCCGCTTCGATAGCCAATCCTGGCCCGAAACCGAGCATGACAAAGGGGCCAAGGCGTTTTTTTGCGATTGCTCGCTGAAGTACAAATAGAACGGTTGGCGACGACATGTTTCCGTAGTCACGCAGTGTTGCAAATGAATCGTCTAAGGCGTCTTCGGGAAGCTTCAGTGCCTGAGTGGTTGCTTCCAAAATCCGCGGGCCACCGGGATGCACGATCCACCCGCCAATGTCGTCGATGGCGAGTGATTGTTGTTGCAGCCAGCTTGATAGCCACGGTCGCAAGTGCTGACGAATCAATTCGGGAACCGTCGCGGCGAGCGTCATTTTGAATCCGTGATCGCCAATATGCCAGCTCATCTGATTTTGCGTTTCGGCAATGATCGTTGCGCCTGATGCGATGTGGCGAAGCGATAGGTCATCTTCGGCGTTGACTTCCTGCGACGGTTGCCCGCCAAGAATGATCGCTCCGGCACCATCGGCAAACAACGCATTGGCGACAATCGATTCGGGGTCGAAGCCGTATTGATGATGCAGGCTGCAAAGTTCAACGGCACATAATAACACACAATTTTTGGGATCCGCCGAAGCATAAGCTTGCGCAACACGCATGCCATTCATCGCACCGTGGCAGCCCATGAAACCGATATGAGTCCGCGAGACGTCCGCACACAATTCCAGCCGGTCAATCAAATCAACGTCGAAACCGGGCGCACCAAAACCAGTACACGAAACTGTGACCAAATGTGTGATCGATTGAGGGCTTAGACGACTGTCGCCAATTGCTTCTTGGCACGCTGCCGCCCCCAGTTCCGATGCGTGTCGTTGATAAACGTCCATCCGCTCAGCGGTCGTTGGTCCCCTGTCATCCGCGTCCTTCGCTGGCGGGTAGAAGCTAGGGCCACAGGAGTGAATCGCATCTCCCTCCAGTAGAACACTGTGTCGCCGCTGTACTCGCGTTCGTCGATACAGCACCGGCATCAACTTGGCTTGATCACGAGTCGTGACGCAATACTGCTGTCCAAATTTGGCAGCGTCCGATTGAGAAATTGATCCCTCGGGAGTCGCTGTTCCGATACCTCGGACAAGAATGGTCATTCGCTGGTGGGCATCTTTGATGAGGTGCGGTCAGTAGGAAATGGGTTCGTGCTGTTGATCGTCTTTAAGAGCGGTGAGGCCAACCAGGAAACCACCGGCTTTGGAAAACGGGAGAGAGCAATCCCCGCGGTGGCCCTTACGAGCGGGTTGTGACAGCCTGTGGTCACCAAGCGACAGACTCGCTTCTTATGCCCCAGCAATTGATCGACCCTGGATTGCCATTGCTCGCCTAGCGAATCGTCCAACGTGTCGCCTGGCCCGGTCGAAGCAATCAAATCTGCCGCGGCAATTCCACTCTGCATCGCCCAGGTCATTCCCTCCCCAGTGAAAGGTTCGACATAGCCGGCCGCGTCACCGATTGCTAACAAGCGTTTGTTTCCCGCTGCCCGGGTTCGGCGTAACATCGCCGTCGTTAGAACGAGCGATGTAGGTTGCAACAACGGAAAATCAAAACCGCTGCGCGTCAGAATACGCTGCATTCGTTGTAACGGTGTATCGCCAGAACGGTTTCCAGGCTGAAGGGCTGCGGCGACGTCGATCACCGTTTCACTTAGACGCACCAATCCAACGTACCCTTCGCGATCGCACGCCATGTAGATGGTCCCAGGTGCAACATTGCAGCTAACCGCTCCATCAATCGTGCAAGCGGCACCAAATGGACCACGCGGGGTTTCTCTCCATTGCAAAAATGCATTCAGCCCCGGCGCGTTCAGCCCTGCAGCAACGACGACGCAAGCGTACTGAGTTAACGAACTGGATTGATTTGAAAACTGAACGGTCACCGCAGAATGATCGGACGAGACGATCTTTGCGGACACTCCCATCTGCACTTTCGCCCCGGCTGATACCGCGGCATCCAGAATCAATGGATCCAATACCTCGCGTGCAACCGCGATACCCGGCGGAATCTGAAGCTCTACCTTTCGGCCGTCAAATGAACCCACCCAGCGACTGGTTTGCCGCGATTTAGATTCGACGTTTCCACGCAAGTCCAATTGATCCAGCATTGCCAATCCTGCTGGACCGATACAGCAACCGCAAACTTTGTATCGTGGAAACGTGGCCTTTTCGACTAAGTCGACACGGACGCCCGCGCGAGCAAGCGACAACGCACAACTGGAACCGGCGACACCGCCGCCGATGACCAGCACTTTTGGTGATTCGTCGGGCATCAACAATCCTTGCTCCATGATGCCGTGAACCGGCACGGGATCACCCGCGAAACCTGCGCGCCACTTATGCCAGCTTGATCACACAAATCGCGAAATTCGCGAATCGTGTAGGCGCCATGAACACTGAGTGACGAATCGGTGTGAACCACATGCGATCGAGTCAAAGCATGAGCCCCGATCGCGACCATTGCCAAATTCAAACGGGATCTTTCCAAGTCACAGATCAACACATCCCGCAAAGCTGCTTCGTTCATTGATTTCAACAAGCGTTTGACGTCTGGTGGATCCAAGTGGTGCATGAACAAGGAATTCGTCACCAAATCGTATTGGCCTGGCAATGGGCCTCCAAGACAGTCAGCTTGAACTGGCGAAATACGCACACCCGCTTCATGGGCACGACGCGTCTGGGTTTCCACCGCAACGTGACTGACATCAAGCGTATGGATGTCTAGCTTCAAACCGTCGCGAGCAGCACGCTGAGCCCAGTCAATCGGCAAATCGCCGCTGCCTGACGCGATGTCAAGCAGACGCACTTTGCAATCAGGATACCGGCGGGCGCGAGCACGGATCATGCGATACATCCCTTTGGCAATTTGCGTAAAACGATTTAGCCGAGCTAGCCCCTGAAGCGCATGCTCATGCTGATCGGTTGGCAAATCCGGTTGGTCCATCAGCTCTTCCGAGCGATTTCGTGCCAGCGAGTTCAGCGAGCCAAGCATCGTTTTGAGTATCTTGAAGTTTCTAACGGGTACACAATGCCGTGCGGATCATGGAAGGATATGGCAGCTAAGTTACAATTGAGCTCAAGCGTTTCTTAGTAAACAAATCACATCTTTAACCGGCAACCATAAACCAATCGTATCAAAATTTCTTCGTCGCGTTTTTGTTGGCGTGCGGCACTGCCTCCGTTAGCTTCGATTCCGCCAAGGGCACCGAAACATCGACGGACTCCGCCCCCCCGAATATCGTCTTTGTCATGGTGGACGATCTGGGATACGCGGACGTCGGATTCAATGGCTCGCAATGGTACGAGACTCCAGCGTTGGACGCTTTGGCGGACGAGAGCTTGGTTTTTGACAATGCCTACATGTACCCGACGTGTTCACCCTCACGCACGGCTTTGCTGACGGGCCGGCAATCGTTTCGTACTGGCGTCTACACCGTCCCCGTCTTGGAAAAAGGTGATGACCAGGAGAACATTTTTTCACGATGGACGGTGACACACGATCATCCTGTGTACGCAGAGCCGCTTGCGGTGGCAGGTTACCGATCAATTCATCTTGGCAAATGGCACATTGTCGGTCCTTATCCCGAGCAAGAATTGGCGAGCGAGTTTCCGTTAAAACAGAAACTGACTCAGCCTGCCCCGGGTGACTTCAGTTGGGTCGCGAAGCACAAACGGCCCAGCATCGCACGGTTCTATCCGGAGGGACGCGGTTTTTTGAAAAACGTCGGCGGTACCTTTCGTGGCGACCCGGCTTTTGAAGAAGGCGGCTACCAAAGCGAAGCCGGCGGCTACTGGGCGCCGTTTAGCAATCCATTCATTCAGCCAAAGCAAGATGACACGTGGCTTACGGATCGATTGACGGATGATGCCATTGAATTCATGCGCGAAAATCGACAGGGTCCGTTCTTCGTGAACTTGCACTACTACGCGGTCCATCGTCCGATTCGGATTCGCAGTGAAGCAATGTTCCAAAAGTACATGCAGAAGGACGGTGATCCACGCACCGGACAAGGCTTGGGAAAAAGTCGCGAGGCGATGGCGAAGTACGCGACAGTGGTCGAATCGATGGACCAAAACGTGGGGCGACTGATTCAGTTTTTGAACGAATCCGGATTGCGGAAGAACACCGTCCTGATTGTGACTTCGGATAACGGTCAGCATCCGATGTACAGCAAAAATGACCAGCTACGCGGTGCGAAGGGACAAATCTACGAAGGCGGTATCCGCGTCCCCACGTTAGTCAGCGCACCGGGACGCGTTCGTGTCGGTCGAACCGAAACCGCGATCACGGGTCTTGATTGGTTCCCCACCTTCCTGGACCTTGCATCCATCGACGACTACACGAAAACCCTTGATGGCGATTCAATCAAGCCGTTGTTATTCGGCGAGTCGGCAGAGCTAAAAGCGCGTCCTTTGTTCTGGCACGTCGCCAGCCGTTATAAGCATGGCCCTTGTTCGGTGATTCGCCAGGATCAATATAAGCTCATTGAGTATCTTCGAGACGGACGACTTGAGTTGTATGACCTGAAAACGGACCCTGCCGAGAAGAACAACCTCGCTGCGGAGAAAATCGAACTCGCTGAAACACTGAGGAGGCATCTCGCGCAATGGCGAAAGACGAATAGCGTGCCGCTACCGCCAGCTTCGTCGCTACCATTTTGATGGGCACGTGTTGCTGGGCAGGTGGCTTTGCCGTGCGACTGATTGATCGCCAACGAGTGGGGCTTGGCGGCATGGCGAAACAGTTGTTCAAACTGAACGTGGTCCATGGCGCGTGAGCCGCGAACCGTCACGCGCGAGCGGTCGGGAATCCCACGAATAACAGAGTCGTTTATGGCCGAGGGGTCGCAATAAAAAAAACGCCCGTGCGACAATGGTTGCACGGGCGTTTTGGTTTTGCTGAATTGCTCGCGGCACTAGCTAACGTAGCGATCCAAGATTCGTTTGGCTGCGTCTCGACCGCCCCATCCAAACGCGATGGCGGCGGCGATTCCAAGTCCACCTAGCAGCGAACCAAAAGCGACGTTGACGATTGACGTCGACAATCCCATTCGTTCCAGGCCCATCGCTCCGGCAAAAACGATGATGGCAACGCGTGCGATGGTTGCCAATTTGTCTGCGCCTTCCACACCCGAGTCGCGCACGAATCCGGCGGCCATGTTTGCCAAGTAAACGCCAAGGCCCAAGATCGCTAATCCAAGAAGTACTTGCGTTCCAAAACCGACAAATTGTTCCAGGTGACCGGCAAGGCTGCTTAGCCCCATCATCGGCAACGCCTGCATAGTGGCCAGCAGCATAACGATTACTGTCAAGGCTTTTCCGGCTAAGTTGGATGGTGACGATTTCATCTTCGCAGCCGACGTCAATCCCATTTTGGTTGGCAGCTCGTTGAACCCAACACCGCTGAGCACGTCTTCGGCAATGCCAGCGATCAGCTTTGCGATGAAGAAGGAAATACCCAGCACGACCGCACCACCGATTAGACCGGGGATCGCTGCCGTGATCTGCTCCAGCACGACGCTTGCAGGTCGCGTTACCGCTTCGATGTCCAAGGTGTTAAGGGCAGCGACAAGGATCGGCAACAGCACCGTGGCGTAAGCCAATACACCCAAGATTCCCGAGAGCTTCGTTTGGCTACCGTCACTGACCAAGCCCACCTTATTGCTCAAGCGGTCCACGCCAAATGATGCTGTCAAGTTCGTGACAACTTGGCGAATGATTTTCGCAACCAGGAAACCGACCGCCAAGATAACGCCGGCTCCAATGATATTTGGCAAGTAGCCCAGCGCCTTCTCGAACATGCCCTGGATTGGCTCCAGCAATCCCGGCATGTTCAATGCACCCAGGATGGCAGGCAGAAACAAAAAAAGGATCAGCCAGTAGACGGCTTCGGGAAGCGTCTTGGATAACTTCACTTCCTCTTGACCTGTAGCAGCGGACGCAACGGTTTCAGTTTGGGCAGTCGCCACGGATCTTGATGCCAACGGCTGCACAGCATCGTCATTGCCCAATAGGTCATCTTGCAGCAAGTCATCGGCAATATCATCGGTTGGGTCCAAATCCAGTACGACTTCATCGTCGTCATCATCTAACGAAGCCACTGGCGTTTGACCTGGGTTCAATACGCGATCCGTCGCAGTAGTCGCGGTGGATGCAACCGCTGAAACATCTTGACCGAGCGCGGACAGGCGACCATCAATGTCGATGGTTTCCAAAGCAGTTCGCGACCCCATGCGTCCGACCGTCGCCAGAGCCCAGGCAACAATCCCGAGCACGATTGCGCTGATGGCTTGTGGCGCAAAAGCAAAGATCTTGTCAAGGAAATGGCTCAGCGGCTCGGAAACTACTGGTAGGTTCAGCACGTTGAAGAACGTCACGAACACAAAGAGCATCGCAATGTAGTAGACAATTTTGCCGATGACCCGTGACATATCGGTTTTCGACTTGCCGCCCAACATGCTGGCAATTTTGTTGTCGATGCCCGTTTTGCCAACCGCCAGCCGGGCGATGCGGCCCAGCAGGTGCGCGATGATCCAACCGACAATCAGGACGCCAATCGCCGACGCGATATTTGGCAAGTAAGTGCCCACTTGCGTGGAGACACCTTGAATGATTTCGTTCATCTCTTGACCACTTTTGTTGAAAGTCTAGTTGTTGGTAATGGGTGTTTGGGATGCTGGTGCGTCGCAGCCTCACGTGCCCACGCGAGTGCCGCATCATTGCAACCGAAAAGCTGAAATACAAAGTTCCCCTATTGGTTCAGCTGATTCGCTATCACACGGTCTTCTTCAGCCAGCTTGCTGAGTGGTACTCGGAAGACTTTGCCCTTTGCCTGAAGCAAAACAATGTCGCCCTCGAGTCCCATAAATTCCGCTTCAACGACTTTGCCAGTCACAGCCTTCCAGCCTCGTTTGCGACTGGGCGAAATGATTGGCGAATTGATTTGCTGGGCGTTCGACGACGCGTTCGCTGGCAAAGCCACTGCTGATGCGGTCGCAGCTTGATCGGGATTTGGCATAGCAGGCCGTGTTTTGACCTGCTTTTGCAAAGCAGCGAGCTTCTGTTCCTGCTGCTGAATCCGCGTGATAAAGTCTTGGCGCTGTTGTTTCCAAACTGCCTCCTGCTTGGTCGACTGCTCTTGCAACTGTGCGGATTTCGCTGCTTGCGTTTTCAAGCGATCGCGCTGAGCAGAAACGGCGGCAAGCTGTTCTTTCAAGTCGTTGATCGTTGCGGATAATTCGCTATCACCTTGGACTACGCCGGCTGGTGCCGCGGCATGCTCGGGCATCCCTGCGTCTCCGCGGATCTCTTGCGCATCAACCAAGTCCGCGTTTGCATCATCAACGCCGTTAGTAATTTCTTCGCGTTGACTGTTGGACGATGAATCTTCATTGGCTATCGATGTAACGTCGATACCCTGCGTTGCACCACCCTGCGTTACACCGGTGGCAGTCGCACCTGATGAAGCTGGGTTAGAAGCTGAAAGCCAATGACCCAGTGCCCACGTCGGAATCAAAATGATCAAAAGTAGAATGACCAAGAGACCAGCTATCTTGCCGGATCGTTTTGACGTTGGCATTGGTTTTGCCCGCATACTGGAAGAGTGAATCATGGAGTGCGATTAGAGTACCGATTGATATCCCCTCTGTAAACGATGTACACCGACACAAAACGGCGAGGCACTGTTTCAATTCACGCAAGCTTTTTGGCGGTGCAGCGCGATGAAGTTTTGGCGGTGCAGCGCGATGAAGGAAATCACCGAGTTTCAGCCATTGATCAGCCTCGGTCGAGACCATGAGTGCGGAAGTCACGATGGAAACTGATGGTGCGTTAACGTGCTGCCACTACCCCCTATTCCGGGCAGTGCCGTTTAGCCATTGGTGCCAGTTAGCCATTGCTGGCTGTCGCATGACGGCAGTGTGGCATTGCCGTCTTAATAGTCCGATCGCTGATCTAGCGAATCATCTAAACGCGTGTCTACAGGACCACGCATTCTCGGCATGGTAAGTTTTGGCCAGAGTGATTTATGTTGGCCGCACGCCGCTTTGGTGGTCAGCGACTTCGGCAAGGCATACAGGAAAAATTGTGATGTTGAAATTGTGTGGTTTCGTTGTTTCGCTCTGCCTGTTTTCAGCTTCCGTTGGGGCCAAACCGCCTCTGACCGAGAACGAATCTGACCCGGTCATGCTGGACCTCGACCCTTACATGATCAAAGCTCTTCGCGGCAGCGCTGACAAAATCAAGCCCGGACGTTTCGGTGACGAAGGCGGACTCGTTGAACTCATCAAAGAGTCCCCGTTCCAGAAGCTCATTGAAAAACACGACCTGGATCTGTTTAACGGCCCCATGCTCGGATCCGTCACGCCGACTTCGGCGCGAATTTGGATTCGCACCGCGGGAGCTGCATCCTTCAAAATCGTTGTCGGCGATCTCAGTTCGCAATTAGTCAACACGACTGCCAAAAGTGATTTTACCGGAATCGCGGAGATCAAAGGGCTGAAACCATTCACTGACTACAGCTACAAGGTCATTTTGAATGACGCTGAGATTACGGACCCGTCTTTTCATTTCAAAACGTATCCGTCTGCCGGCATGCCACAGAAGTATGCGGTCGCATTTGGCTCCGGAGCTCGATACGTTCCTGAAAAGGAAGGTATCTGGAGCACGATGGCGGACACCAAGCCGCTTGCGTATTTAGGACTGGGTGACAACGTTTACATCGACGCGACCGACCGTCGTGACGTGCAGCGATTACATTATTACCGCCGCATGCTTCGCAAGGAGTATCGGCAATTCATTGCTCAGACTTCGATGTATGCCGTGTGGGACGATCACGACATGGGAAAAGATGACTGCGCCGGAGGCCCTGGGTTAGACGCGCCGTGGAAACTACCCAACCTAAACGTCTTTCAACAAAATTGGAACAATCCCTTCTACGGAAACACTCCCAGCGCTCCAGGCACTTGGCACAATTTTTCGATGGGGGACGCTGAATTCTTCATGTTGGACGGGCGGTTCTACCGCTCGGATATCAAGAACAAAGCCGACACGACCAACACGATGCTTGGTGAAGAACAAAAGCAGTGGCTGCTAAAATCTCTTCAAGAGTCTACCGCGAAATTTAAGGTGCTTTGTTCAGGAACGATGTGGCACGATTTGGCTGACAAGGGCGGCAGAGACTCCTGGGCCGGAAAACGTTTCCGCGACGAACGAGATGAGATCTTTGACCTGATCAACGAGCAGAAAATCGATGGTGTCGTGTTAATCTCTGGCGATCGTCACCGCACCGAACTGTGGAAAACGGATCGTACCGAGGGATACCCGCTTTACGAGTTCTTGTCAGCTAAAGTCACCAATATGCACTCTCACGAGCCACGTAAACAGGCCGAGTGGTCGCTGAACGAAGGTAATTTCTGGGGCGAAATTGGATTCGATTTCTCCACCGCGGACCCCACAATCACTTTCACCGCGATCAATCAAGACGCCGCTGTCATGAAAGCAACCAGCTTCAAGCTCAGCGAGTTGAGTCACTAGGGTCTTTGGCAAACGAGAGCCGTGGTGGCAAAGTTTTGGAGTTGATGATCAGCAGCAATTTCCTTCACTCTCCCGGAGGGCAACGCCGTAGCGGATTTCTAGTCGGCGATCACCTCATATGTGAGCCGCTGGCCGTGAGGCCACGGGCCTTGTTCGCAATAGTGATCGACTTAATACCCGGCCGCTTACGCGTCGCGGCTCACAAGAATCCGCTACGGCATTGCCCGGAGGGAGAGTGAATAGAAAAAACGCATGATAGTCGGTAGTGTTTTGTAGCCAACTGCCTTACACAAATCGCGAGCGGCTACTGCTCTCGCTTCCTTGCAACCGCTCTTGCTTCTGCATCGGCAAGGGTCGCACGCATTAAGGAGAGCAAATCAGAATGTTCTGCGGAGCCTGCGAGATTGTTTTCCTCGTCAGTGTCCGCTGCGAGGTTGTAGAGTTCTTCGCCACTGGGCCAATGAGTGTAGCGAAAACCTTTGGTGCGAATCGCTTTGCCGAGTGACTGACCGCGCGCAACGACGGTGTAGACGGCTTCTTTTCCCTCCATGGTCGGGTCGCTCAGCATGGGCGCGAGACTACGACCTTGCAATTCTGATGGTGGTTTCACCTTGCACAATTCTGCGAGCGTTGGAAACAGATCGACCAGCTCAACAAGACCTTCGCTTTTGGAACCCGCGAGCGTCTTGCCAGGGGCGCGAATGATCAGGGGCACGCGGTCGCAAGTTTCAAACAACATCACCTTGCCCCACATGAATTTTTCGCCCAGCAAGTAGCCATGATCCGATGTCAGCACCACGATGGTGTCGTTCCAATGCCCGCTTCGCTTCAGTCCGTCAAGGACGAAGCCAATCTGCGCGTCGATAAATGAGATGCAAGCGTGGTAGGCCTGCATGTAGTCGCGACGAAGCGAGTCATTCTCGACACCAAACTCGAATCCGAAACCTTCGTAGCGTTTTGTTTGTGCGATCTTCGGGGCGGTTTTCCAAAACTCCAGCGAGCCTGGCGTGAATTGCAGGTCCGCTTTGGGGTACATGTCAAAGTACTTGTTCGGAGCCAGAAACGGCACATGCGGTTTTTGAATACCACAGGCCATGAAAAACGGCTTCGTGCCATGCGATCGCTGTGTAAGCCATTGACTGACCTGACGCGCGTTTTTGCCGTCCTTGTGTTGCTGGTCCTTTAGCCCGCTTGGACCGTAGCCAGGATCCTGCCCTTTGGTTTGCGTTGCGATGGTTGGGTAAAACGCACGCCATTTCTTTCGCGATTTCCCGTCGGTGATGGGGCCTTGTTCCGCCTCGAACTTTTCCCG
Organism: uncultured Pirellulaceae bacterium; assembly: GCA_964444105.1. Taxonomy (GTDB): domain Bacteria; phylum Planctomycetota; class Planctomycetia; order Pirellulales; family Pirellulaceae; genus K23-9. Next base: position 5,644 of record CAYUGI010000069.1, on the reverse strand, counting down.
AACCGGAGTGACCATCGGCATTTCGTCGTTTTCGAATCGCAAGATTTGATCCCAAGCGACGTCGCCCGGATCAACTTTTACGTTGTGAAAGATCTTGCCGACCGCGCCCGTCCAATAGCCTGACTCTTTGAATCGCTGCGGCATGGAAACGGTGCCGGGGCGAATGTTGCGAATGTCCGATTTGTTATCAAGCACCCCTGTCGATTGTGGATACAGCCCATGCAAGAACGATGCGCGCGATGGTCCGCAGACTGGATACTGGCAGTAAGCGCGACGAAACGTCATCCCGGCCGCGGCCAATTCATCAAACGCCGGTGTGCTGATGTGTGGATAACCAGAGGTCGACACGTGCGTGTTTAGGTCATCGCAGACAATCAACAGAACATTTGGCTTGCCTCCGATCGCTGTGACGGGAATTAGCAAAACCAAAAAGAAGGCGGCAATCGAAAGACCGCGACGCATAAAACCCACCATGTGTTCGATTGTGTCGGTAGTTGTCAAAGCCATGGCTGTCTCAATTTTTCTGTTCGTCATTGGAAGCAAGATTTCATCGCGACGCGATGTGCGTCGAGTGAAGACTACTTAGAAGCAGCATAAGGCCGGTACTTTGGCTGAGGCTTGTAATTGCCCTTTCCCTTTTCCCATCGAAATGCCTCGCCTTCAATGACGAGATCCTTCCGCGTGTTGAGTTTTTGCTCAGGCGGAACGGACGACTTGGGTGCGTGCTTCTGCAATTCTGCCTTCACGTCTTCATATTGATTTTCTGACGCAAGGTTGTGCCACTCGTTGGGATCCTTCGTCAGATCGTACAGCTCTTCTCCGTCCTCGCCGTATCGGATGTATCGCCATTGTTGATTGATAATCGCGTACTCACCGGGGTTCATGTACGGCAAGAAAACGCTGCGGTCTTTTGCTAATTCGGGTTCATTCAACGTATAGGCCAGCGAAACACCTTCAAGCGACTGATGCGGTGTGGGCAAATCGCACATGTCTACAAAGGTCGGGTACATATCAATCAGGCTGGCCGTTGCATCGGTTTTCCGACCTTGTGCAACGCCGGGCCCGGCCCAAATGAACGGTACATTGGAAGTCCGTTCCCAAAGCGTGTGTTTGCCCCACTGCCCCTTCTCGCCAAGGTGATACCCGTGGTCGCTCCACAGCACCACGATGGTGTTGGCGGCATAAGGACTGGCGTTCAAAGCATCCAGCACACGCCCCAGCATCGCATCGGCGTAACTGACGCAAGCCAGGTAGCCATGAATTGCGTCGGCGTGGATGTCCATCTTGACCAGCTCTTCATAGTGTTGTCGCTTACGGTTCTCACGCTGTTTCCGCATCTTGGGCGGCAAGTCTTCCAGGTCACTTTCCAGCATGGGCGGTAGAGCAATGTTCGCCGGATCGTAAAGGTCAAAGTACTTCTGCGGGCAATAGTTGAGGTAGTGTGGTGAATAGAGTCCGCAAGCTAGGAAGAACGGTTTGTCATGCTTTTGTTGCAATTGCTCCACCGCCCAATTAGCGCGAATCGTGTCGGCCATTTCTTCTTCGTGATCGTTGGGAATCGGTGCCCATTCAAGAAATAGCCCCGCTTTGAACTTTTTGCCAGCGTTGTACACACTTGCGGGAAAAGGCTGAGGCACCGGCGTGTCGCTACTCCAGGAATCCATCGGCCATCCAGATTCTCGTTGCACTTGGTTGCGCAGAAAGAACTTCGTCCATCCTCTTTGATCGATCGCACCCTCAGGATGATGAAACAGTTTTCCAGCTCCAAGTGTCGTGTAGCCCGCTTTGGCGAAACTCATTTGGAGGCCATCGATCTCCGGATGACCAACAAAGTAGTTCGGTGTCGTGTAGCAACCCGTCGTCGTCGCATACTGTCCGGAGAAGATCGCCGCACGGCTTGGCGCGCAGAACACACCTGCTGTGTGTGCATTCGAAAAACTGACACCGCGAGCGGCAAGCCGGTCAATGTTGGGCGTGATTGCACTGGGGGTCGTCTCCAAACATCCGATCCAATCGTTCATGTCATCAACGGCAAGAAACAGCACGTTTGGCTTTTCCGCTGTAGCATGACCTGTCAACGCAACAACAAGAACGAAGGGGCAAAGAAGCGATCTCATAAAATGTCTTTTGGGTTGATTTGTGTTCAGTAGCGGAAATTGCCACAGTAAATCGCGACAGGCAAGCGAGATACGATTATTCGAATCCTGCGCGCCTGGCGCACTTGCCGAATAGGCCTGTTAGGATAGCGATTTGCCAGAAACTCAAGAACCAACCAGTCCAATTAGATCTCCCGTCGAACACAGGGAATGCTGACGTGACACGAAAGATATCAACCGAACGGAAGACGGCGTACTACGTGGGAACAGGCATCGCGGCTCTTGGGCTGCTGCTGTTTCTTTCCGTCTTTGTTACCAGCGCATTGAACTTTGGCAATTTCAGCAATTTTGAAGCGCAAGGACGGAGCTTCGCGCTTCGTGCCGTTATGGGCATGATCTTGATGATGGCTGGGCAAGCTATTCGGGCGGTGGGCGCTCGTGGTTTGTCCGGCTCCGGCGTTGTACTGGATCCCGAACAAGCTAGAGAGGATCTGCATCCCTACACCAACGCAGCGGGTGGCATGATTCGTGATGCGTTGGATGGTGCCGACCTGGATCTTGGCCAACAGCAAACCACCGCGAGCCCAGCGATCATGATTCGCTGTGGTGAATGCCGAAAACTGAACGAAGAGACCGACAAGTTTTGCAGCGAATGTGGCGCATCGATGCAATGAGGCCTTGCAAGGCGACGAGACGCTGGGGAGGCAATTATGCGGGGGCGGCTCCGTCATCACCGGCGAGTTCTTCGTCCGTTGCGGCGTCCATTTCTGCGACCGCTTCTTGCATCATCACCGCAAACTGCTGCAGCTCATCTCGTTGTGCCCGACTGATTCGCAAGTGGCGAACAATGTCGTCTTCGTTCTTTTGAATTTCGCCGTCTTTGCCGGCCGACAGAGTCACACCCACTGCCGAAACATAGTCGCTGGTTTGACAGCTAGGGCAAGCAGCCAGCTGTAATTCGACATACTCGGGAACATTCTGAACCACCTGCAACCGTTTCACCGAATCGAGATCCCCTTCTGAGAACTTCGTCCACGCGGGATCGCTCGGTGACACCGGCAACTGAGCAAGCTCCTTTGTTTCTTCGGTCCACTGATTGCATTCTTCGCAGAACGGAGCCGTTCCGTAGGTCGTTTTGGACGCCCAAGCGACGCCGACGATAGCGAGTAGTTCCACCGCCCAAAGAATGCAAACCATGATGCCAGATGTGGCGTTGCCATTCTTGCCCATCGCCCACAAACCTTCGTCATGAATGTAGCCGGCCCAAGCGTAAACGCTTTGCGGCATCCAGCCGAACATCGCGCACGCCGTCACGTCGTCCGACATCCCCTCAAAACGCCATATCACCATTGCTTGGTGGATCGCCCACGATGCGTAGTAGCTGATCGCGACGACAGCTAGCGTCATCAATCCAACCATCAAATGACTACGGAATTTCAACGATCGACAAACGACTCCCGTCAAACCACCCAGTGCGCCTCCATACAAACAAGTCAGCAGGAAACGCAACTTTATAAACGGCACCCAAACAACGGATCCGCTGTACAAAATCCCCATTAGCACGGCAGCAGGAATCAAAACGACCAAAGACAAAATGAGACCGCTAACGGGAACGCGCCCGCTCGCTTTGTAAGTCTCGGCAATCGTTTTACCTAATTGGGGACTGGCGGAACTCATCGTGTTCTCTTTCGATGGGGCTTTCGCGGGGGGGACTTACGCTGGTGGCTTTCGCAAAGCAACGTGCTTGCTGCTGGTCACGATTGTAACGGGAGCCAGAAGGCGTTCGCCATAGCGGTTACACTGATAGATCCGCACGTGTTCACTGATCCCGAATTCCTTTCACCTGATCGTTTATCTATGTCCCGAAAACTCGTGTTCTTGCACCGTCCGCAATGGCTCACTTCGCTTGCCGTCGCGTGGAGCGTTCTTTCGTTTGTCGTTGTTACTGCTGATGCGGCAGAGAAACCGAACGTCATCATCATTTTTGCCGACGATCAGGGGTACAACGACTTGGGTTGCTTTGGTTCGCCAAGGATCAAGACGCCCAATATCGACCAACTGGCTACCGAAGGGCGGAAGTACACCAGTTTTTACACGGCTTGTTCGGTCTGCTCGCCGTCACGGGCAGCTTTGCTGACCGGCAGCTATCCCAAACGCGTCGGCATGCATCGGCATGTTTTGTTTCCCAAAAGTGACTACGGATTGAATTCGACCGAGTACACGATCGCCGATCACTTGAAATCGCAGGGCTACGCGACTGCCTGCATTGGTAAGTGGCATTTGGGACATCACCCCGAGACGCTCCCAACTGCGAACGGCTTTGATTCGTATTTTGGCATTCCGTATTCCAACGACATGAACCATCCCGACAACAAGGGCAAGCCGAAAGTGTCGTCGGACGAACTGTGGAAAGATCAGGAGTCTTGCCTCACGCTCTGGAAAACGCCACTGATGTCCAACGAAGAGATCATCGAACTACCGGTCGATCAGCGCACGGTTACTCGCCGATACACCGATAAAGCAGTCGAGTTCATCGAAGCGAACAAAGAACAGCCGTTTTTCATTTACCTGCCGCACTCGATGCCGCATATCCCACTTTATGTCCCCGATGATGTCTACGATGGTGATGTCGCTAACGCGTACAAGTGCGTCATCGAGCACATTGATGCAGAAGTAGGCCGAGTGGCCGATGCCGTGCGTAAAAATGGCTTGGCGGAGAAAACAGTGATCATCTACACCAGCGACAATGGACCTTGGCTGCGTTTCAAGAATCACGGTGGCAGTGCTGACCCACTTCGAGATGGAAAGGGCACGACGTTTGAAGGTGGCCAGCGAGTCCCCTGCGTGATGTGGGGACCGGGGCGCATTCCTGCTGGAACCAGCACCGATGCGTTCACTTCGACGATGGACTTATTACCAACGATCGCCGCATTGTCTGGTAAGCCACTTCCAGGGGCTAACCGCATTGACGGTTTTGATCTCGCGCCAACATTTGTCTCGGATGATTCGCCTCGCGACGAACTCGTTTACTACTCGGCCCAAGGGAACCTGGAAGGCATTCGTGTTGGCGATTGGAAATACCTTGCCCAAACACCCCGCAAAGGTCCCAAGCAAAAGAAGCAACCTAAGACGCAATATTTCTTGTTCAATTTGGCAGATGACTTGTCGGAACAGACGAATCTGTATGAGCAAAAACCGGAAGTCGCAGCCAAACTAAAAGCACGAATGGACGAAGTGGATGCGGAAATCACAGCCAACGCCCGGTCGGTTTGGCGCAAGGGTGCGTAGCTGCTGAGTCATTCGTGCGAGCCCAGGCGATTCTTTAGCGCACGTTGGTGTAGCGCACGTTGGTGTAGCGCACGTTGGCGTAGCGCCGGTGGAAAGCGGCCTGTTCATGACCCAGGCCGGCTAAAGCCCAATACCATTAAGCGAAGGAACGTTTGGATCTATTATCTAACGCGGAGCGCCCGCGAGCGGCGCGTTCTAAGGGGCCGCTCGCCGGCGCTTTTTGATGTTTCGCGTGTTTTCACCCTCCCGCTTGCGGGAGG
>CAYUGI010000068.1:0-25616 GCA_964444105.1 uncultured Pirellulaceae bacterium | reverse complement strand
TGCGGATGGGCAAGACGCGTGTGATTGCCGAAACCGGTGCCGGACAACACGGCGTGGCTTCGGCAACCGCCTGTGCTCACTTTGGACTCCCCTGCACTGTTTACATGGGCAGCGAAGACATTCGTCGACAAAAGCCCAATGTGTTCAGCATGAAGCTGATGGGAGCGGAGATTTGTCCCGTCGAGAGTGGATCCAAGACACTTCGCGACGCGGTCAACGAAGCGATGCGAGATTGGATGTCGTCGGTCGAGAACACGCACTACATCATCGGCAGTGTCATCGGCCCACACCCATTTCCAATGATGGTCCGCGATTTTCAAGCCATCATCGGACGCGAGACTCGCGAGCAATGTCGTGATTCATTTGATCGCCTGCCGGACTGCGTCGTCGCGTGCGTAGGCGGTGGTAGCAACGCCGCTGGGATGTTCTATCCATTTGTCGAAGACGAAGGCGTACGACTGGTCGGTGTCGAAGCAGGCGGACGTGGTGCCAAGCCAGGCGATCACGCGTCGCCGCTTTCCTTTGGAAGTCCCGGTGTGCTTCACGGCAGTTACAGCTACGTCATGCAAGACGATGACGGACAGACATGTGATGTCCACTCGATGAGCGCAGGCTTGGACTACCCCGGTGTAGGCCCCGAGCACAGTTACTGGAAAGATACGGGCCGCGTGGACTACATCGACTGCGACGACGACACGGCGATGAAGGCGTTCGATCAACTGGCACGAACCGAAGGCATCATCGCAGCCTTGGAATCAAGTCATGCGATCGCCAAAGCGTTGACAATCGCAGCGAACATGCCAAGCGATCAGCATCTGGTCGTCTGCCTATCGGGACGAGGCGACAAAGACGCCATGGAAATCGCACGATTACGCGGCGAGACTTGGTAGTACATTTAGCTCGGGTTGTTCGTCAGCGCACGTTGGTGTCCCGCCTTGAGAGAGCGTCCAGCTTAGGTCAGCTCGGAATGCTAGCCACGGAGTGGCGGCGGAATGTAGCCTGGGGTGACGAAGGAGAGCGACAGCGAACCTGAAGGAACCCCAGGTGGCAATGCGCGAAAAGAACGCGGCTCCCTCGGCGATCGGCGGCTTTGCCGCCGAGGGGTGTTTCCGGTTCGCTTGGGTCAACCTGGGGCTGCACCTTGCTTGCTGAGACAAGCAAGGATTGCCCCAGGCTACATTCCGCCATTGCTCCGCAATTGATCTTGGGTGAGCACAATCGATACGTCGGTTCGCACCAAATGAGATCCGATCCCGCAAATTGCAGTGGAAAACCAACCACTTAAGCTGGACGCTCTCTTTAGGCGGCTAATGCGTGGGCCAGGCCCTCACCAGTTCGCTCTTCGCCTTACTGTTTACTCTTCTTCGTCCGGCAATTCGCTTGTGTCACCTGATCGACTGATAACGACATCACTCCCGCGAACGGGACGATACAAATCCAGATTCTCGCGATCGGCCAACTTCGCGTAAATATCTGCGATTTGCTTGAGACCCAACATCAAATCGCGTTCCGCATCGCCTGATCCGTCTTGGCCCACAAAAAAGAAGTAAGGGCACGGCGTTGCAAAACTGATTGACAATTTTGATGAATCGCCAATCGCCACGATGACGGCTTCGCAGTCGACGGCTTCGCGACCTTCGATTGTTAAGCGGAAGTCTGACGGCGGAAGTGCTTCGGCCAAGTCATCGCTTTCCTCCCGCTGGATTTCCAACTGATCGATCTGGGTAACGCGAGCCGGGAAATGGACGCGTCCACGCAGCAGGTCCGTTTGCGTCAGCGAGACCATCACATTTTCGATCCACTGCCCGACGGTGGTCGGCAATACGAACGGCGGACCCTCCGGATCCTGAGCATTGATGGCAGAAAGAGCCAAGGGTGAAAGGCATCGATCCGGCAACATCGGCAGCGGCTCTTCGCGATCGCTCTGCAAGGAATGACCGATCGAATCTGCCTCGAAGAGCGAAACGTTGTAGCCCAAAAAGCGTCCGTACAAAGCGGCTTCGATTCCCAGCGGTCCTCCGCCGATGACGGCGATCGTCCCGGGGGGCTCAAGAAGCTGATCGCTGGAGTGTTCGCTGGTTGGCAAGGCTGAATCCACCAATTTTTTAAGGAGTGTGTTTGGTTTGTTGTTTGCCCACGCTGAATGGCTGCAGATCGATCGCACCGCTTTGTCCTGTCATCGCGTCCGCCAGAGCAACCGCCGTTGCTGGCGCAAGGTGGATGCCGCTTCGGTAGTGACCCGATGCGACGAAAACACGTTGCATATCAGGTACGGGTCCAATCATCGGGAACCCGTCAAACGTCATTGGTCGCAGCCCCGACCATGACTTTACTTCTGTCGCATTGTTCAGTTCAGGACAAACGTCTTTGGCGAAGCGTCGCAATCGATCCAAAACCGCATCGGTCGTTCCCAATTGCCAACCGACTTCTTCTTCGCAGGAACCAACTAGCGTATGTCCGTCGTCGCGTGAAACCAAGTAGCGGTTGCCAACATTGACTACCGCGCCAAGCGGCGGTGAATCACTCTTGAACATCAGCACCTGTCCGCGAATGGGCACGATACTCTCCTCCAGATTCAACCCCGCAGCGATCTTTCCCGTCCAGGGCCCCGCACACACGACCAGGACGTCCGCATTTATTTCGTCAAAATTCTCCGAGCCCTCGCGTTGACCAAGAATCGAGACGTGCCCTGGACGCTCGTTCAACTCGCGCACCTCAAACTGGTCAACTACTTTGACGCCTCGTTTCAAACACGCCAGCTTTAGCGCCGACAAAAAATCTGGGCTACGGACTTGGCATTCGTCTGGAGTCCACCACGCCGATAGATCCTTTCTTCCGAGTGTCCACTTTGAAATCGCTTTTTCTCGCCAGGCGACGTCAGCCAGATCGACTTGTTCGCACTGGATTTCCAAATCGTTCCAGTAGGCAGTCATTCCTATCATCGCAGCACGTTCGCCGGGCGTGTCGGCGAGGTACCACCCCCCGCATCGGCGAAAACCTGTATCGACATTCGTGGACTGCTGCAGCATCTCAGCCCACTCAGGAAATAGCTGATGACTGTAACCACGAAGTCGGTCCAACGGGTCTGTCGCAGTATCAAAATTCGCCGGCGGTAGAATCCCGACGGCCGCCCAAGAGGTCGCGTGGCCAGCCCTGTCTCGATCAACGATCGTGACGTCATACGTGCGACGCGCTAACTCCCAAGCAAGCGAGAGTCCTATGACGCCACCTCCAACGATGGTTGCAGTCGGTTTCACTCGGCGGACCTCACCGCTGCGTCCGGGTGATCGGTTGACTCGGCATCGCGCAAGATGTCATCGCGTGGGACATCTTCACCCCAAGGATCATTCAAGATGGCATCGATTTGCTGAAGTAGATCGGCAAGGTTGTTTTTCGCAGCCAACTCGCTTCGCAGTCGTTCAAGCGCCTCGACAGCGTCGATGTCTTCACGTTCTTCAAGCAACGCCACTGCAAGCCCGTTCGCCTGGCAGCGGCCGAGCGTTTGCGTCAGCACTTGGTCGCTGCTCCACGGCATGTCCACGAACAACTTCGCGAGTCGATCATTCCAGGGTCCTTTCGCACCGATCAAATAGTACCCGCCATCGATTGCCGGCCCAATCACGACATCATGATCCAGCAGTCGATCAGAAGCTTCCTCAATCGCCACTTTGTCGATTAACGGACAGTCCGCACCGATCAAAATGGCGGCATCAAATGTATCGAGCGACTGCTGAATCCAATGCGACATTCGTCTGCCGAGGTCGCCATCGCTCTGATGTGCGATATTCCACTTACCTGAAATCTGGCTTGCGAATCGATTAGCTTTTTCCTGTGGTGATACGACGGCAAATCTCTGATCTGCGGATGTAGCCAGACTATCCGTCAGAACCCGCACAAACAGTTTGTGTAGCCGGGCGCTCTGATGCATGCCGATGCTCCGCCCCAGTCGAGTTTTGACGCTACCGACAGTCCAAAATTTCGCCATCAGACCCAAAACAACGCTGCTACGTGATTTGTGCGATGAAACGGTGGAATCGGATCGGCCGGACACGTTGTTGATCAGTAGGCTCGGAGCGTGAGGACTCAACTCACGCGGCAGCCAACAAGTCGGCGGAAACGTGGGAAGGAAAGGCATTCATTGTTAGCCAAAAACAACATTCCTGTTACCATGGCAGGAGGCGAAAGCTCAGTAAAACCGAAAAATAGCGGGCGTTTTCACACGCATTTGTTTAAGCGAACTTTTCATCCACCGCGACGAACGTTTCCCTCGCCAGTTGATGTCAGTCGTCGATCGGGTGACTGATACACTCGCTCGCTCCCAATTGTTATCCTTCAGAACAGCCCCATCAGCACAGTCCCATTCCTTTTTCAGAGGCCATGGTCGGCAGTCCATGTCGCAGAAAGTTCAGCTCACATCCGAACGACTAATACGCTTGATCGAAAAGAGCAAGCTGGTCGATAGCGCAAAGGCTGAACGCTTGGTCAAGAAGATCAAGGAGAAGCACGATGGCGAACTGCCTGACGAACCCAAACGCGTTGCACGTTACTTCGAGAAGCAAGGCCTGATTACGAAGTGGCACAGCGACAAATTGCTAGCTGGAAAATACAAGGGGTTCTTTTTAGGCAAGTACAAACTGCTGGGGCATATCGGCACCGGCGGTATGAGCAGCGTGTACTTGGCCGAGCACGTGCGATTGCAAGACCGACGTGCCATCAAGGTACTGCCCAAGGCTCGCGTCAAAGATGCGTCCTACCTGGCAAGGTTTCAGTTAGAAGCAAAAGCAATTGCTTCGCTGAATCACCCCAACATTGTGCTGGCGTACGATATCGATAATGACGGCGACGTTCATTACATCGTCATGGAATACGTCGATGGCTTGGACCTGCAGTTGTTGGTCAAACGCGACGGCGCGATCGACCCATCGACTGCCGCCGACTTGATTGCTCAGGGCGCTCGTGGACTTGCCCACGCACATGAACGTGGCGTGATCCACCGCGATGTAAAACCGGCCAACTTGCTGATTGATTCCAACGGTGTGGTTCGATTGTTAGACATGGGCTTGGCCCTGGTCTCCGGCGGTGACGAAGAGTCGTTGACGGTTGCCAACAACGAAAACGTTTTGGGAACAGCCGACTACTTGGCTCCTGAGCAAGCCCTGAATAGTCACACGGTCGATCACCGCGCAGATATTTATGGTCTTGGCTGCACGCTTTACTTCCTGCTGACCGGCAAACCGCCTTTCAGCGATGGAACATTGGCCCAACGAATCGCCAAGCACCAGACGGAAATGCCGACTTCGATTCGCCAACTGCGACCCGACGTGCCGGGCGAGCTAGAAGGAATCTGCGTCAAGATGATTCAGAAGGAAGCGGCGTATCGCTACCAGACGGCAACCGAAGTAGCGCTGGTCCTTGAAAAGTTCTGCGCAAAAGTCCCCAAAGGCCAGGCAGTCACGGCAGGACTGGGCGAGAACCCGTTGCTGGTCAACGATGCATCCTCCTCCATCTCTTTGGATGGGGTTAGCGACATCGCAACTGGCCAAGGTGACACGATCACCAACAAAAACGATGAGACGCTTGCCAGCAGTCGCTCCAAGGTGATCCGTGGCAAAGGCATCAGCGCCAGTGACAGTGGCCGACTAGTCGATGTGATTCGGCGACCGATCGAGTTTGATATGGGCGGCGAGAGCCAAGTTGATCTGCAAACCGAATCGGGCTACCGAGCCAAACCCAAATCAGCAAGCGATCGAAACAAGCTTTTGGCTCCTGGATCGGCGAGTCATTCGGATCTTGACGCCACAGCGATCGAAGGCCACCGTGCATCGTCGGGACGATCGAGCGTTCATATTGGCAACGACTCGGACGTGCATAGTCGATCAAGATCGCGCGGCGGTTCTTCGATGAAAGGACAGCGCCAACCAATCGACCCCATATTGTTGGGAGCGTTGATTTTTGCTCTGGTAATTGTGGCGTCGGCAATCGGATTCTACGTAGCTCGCCTCACGGCATCGTAGCTTTCTCTTTCGAACTGCCAGCTACCCTCTATCCTGTGCTCACCATCAAGCCCAGGTTCTGACGAATTTGCAAAGCAGAGAACACGTTTGATTCATGTCCGTCGTTTTTGATCGCCGCTATGAATTCGTTCCACGCGATCGATCGACGCTTGGTCCGTGGTTGATTCAACGATTGCGGTTGGTGGATTTCTATCTAAAGAAGAAAGAATCCATCGTTGACCGCGAATTGCAGGACTTCCATCTACTACGAGAATCCGTCGACCAAGGCCACGGAATCGTCGTCGCGCCCAACCATTGTCGTTATGCCGATCCACTGGTGATGGGCTGGCCTGCACGGGCGATCAACATTCATTTCTTTGCGATGGCGTCTTGGCATCTATTCAACAAAAGCTGGTTCGATTCATTCGGAATGCGTAAGTGTGGTGCATTCAGTTTGCATCGCGAAGGGACGGATCGTAAGTCGTTAGAAACGGCCATCGAAACCTTGGTCAGTGCCGAACGCCCCTTAATTATCTTTCCTGAAGGCCAGACGTTTCGTACCAACGATCTAATTCGCCCTTCACTCGACGGCGTCGGCTTCATTGCCCGAACCGCCGCGCGTCGCCGCAAAAAGCAAAACCTTGGCAGCGTTGTCGTTCATCCAATTGGAATCAAATATGTCGCGACCCAGGACGTCCGCCCCTGGGTCGCCAGGCAACTCGACCAAATGGAAAAACACTTTGGCTGGCGGCAAAAAACGAAGGCGGATCTAAGAACGCGAGTGCTGCGACTTTCCGATGCGACAATTACACTGAATGAACTGGCGTACTTTGGCGAACCCCGCCAAGGTAGCATCGCGTCGCGACGTGATGCGCTTCGGGATTACCTGTTGCAAATGGCGGAAACAAAACTCGGCCTCCAAGCACCTGATTCCGACGAAATTGGCTCACGCATCAGGACGATTCGAACAAGCATCTCGACGATGTTTTTCGGCGACGACGCTCAGAAATTGAGCCAGGATCAATTGCGGGACCTAGATCTCGCGTGCGAGATCGCTCATCAACTGCACTTCTTTGATGACCACACTTATTTGGACGCCGCCGATTTGACCGAAGAACGCTTGGTCGAAACCGTACAGCGAATCCAAGAGAATCTATTGGGTAAAATCCGGCGTGATGTTCCCATGAAAGCTGTCGTTCAATGTGGTGATGCGATCCTGGTGCCGACAGATAAACCAAAGCGAGGCGAATCAGACGCGTTGCTTGCTACGATCGAAGATAGCCTTCGTGCCATTATTTCGCGGCATCCAGGTCGGCCAGTAAATTAGACCGCCAAAAGGAAAGACGGAAAAAGCTACATGTGGTCGTCCAAGCTGTTTTGGAAGCTGTTCTTCGTGTACGTCGGCTTGAACCTGACCCTGGCGGTCGCGTTCCTTTTTGTAGTGACCTCGTCTCAACGCCGCGAAATCAACCGACAGGTCGAAGAGCGACTTCTCGATACGGCGATTGTTTTCCGCAGCCACATCGCCGATCTGGTCGCAAATGTCCTGGAGGAACGCGACTCCTCCGCGAGCAACGACGACTCCGCGAGCAACGGCGGCGAAGGCGGGCAAACACTTGGCGATTACCAGTCTGAGCTTCAAGCCATCGTCGTGCGACTGGCTCAAGAAATGAAATTGCGTCTGTCGATCATCGACAACCAAGGTGCAGTATTGGCCGATTCCGAGCGAGACCCGTCCGGCATGCTGGATCACTCCAATCGACCGGAGTTGATTGAAGCGGGTATTTCAGGACGTGGCACAGCGATGCGTCAAAGTCCAACACTGCACATCGACATGTTTTATTTGGCTTTGGCGATTCATCAATCTGAAGCTGCCTCGGCGGGACCGACCGCTGAAAACCATGCTGACGATGATCGTACGAAAGATCGCGCGTTCGTGCGTGTCGCCGTGCGACTAGACACGATCGACGAACGCGTCTCGGCTACCCGAAAATTCCTTTGGCTGCTCGCTTTGTTGTTTGGGGGCATCGCCACGTTGCTGGCTTACGCAATTGTTGGTCGCGTGATCGATCCGCTGACTCAATTGACGCAGCGCGCTCGTGGTCTGGCGATGGGAGTCGACGAAGCACCGATGCGAATTCAGGGTTCCGATGAAGTAGGGTCGCTATCCGAAGCGTTCAATCAGATGCAATCGGAACTCTCCAATCGATTTCGGCAACTTCGTGAAAACAACGAACAGATGTCAACTGTTCTGGGCAGCATCCAAGAAGGAATCATCGCGGTCGATGCCAATGAAAATGTTGTTTTGGCGAACGACGCCAGCAAGCACTTGCTCTCCTTTACCACCGACGACGAACTGGGGCGTCCATTGCTGGAAGCTGTACGCAGCCGGAGACTTCGCGAACTGGTGCAACAGTGCTTACGAGTTAGCGAGACAGTGCAAGCAGAACTGGAATCAGTCGGCGATATGCGACACGATCTCGCCGTGACTGCGACGCGTTTGCCTGGCGATCCTGTTCCCGGATGCGTCTTGGTGCTTCACGATGTTACGGAGTTGAGGCGTTGGGAAAACCTTCGACAGGAATTCGTGGCCAATGTTTCGCACGAGCTAAAGACTCCTCTCGCTTCGATCAAAGCCTACGCTGAAACCCTGCGTCTGGGTGCTCTAAATGATCCCGACAACAACGAGCGTTTTGTTAGCCGCATCGAAGAACAAGCCGAACGCTTGAACCAACTCATCATGGATATGCTGCAAATCGCTCGCGTCGAATCAGGCGACAAAGCCTTCGAGATCACTCATGTATCGCTATCCAAAGTCGTGGAAGACTGTGTGCAGCAATTCAGCCCCTCGGCCAAACGCAAAAACATCGAATTGATCATCAACCCGGACGGTGCCCAACCTACTTCGGTGAAAGCAGAAGAAGACGGATTGAGGACCATTCTGGACAACCTGGTTAGCAACGCGATCAAGTACACGCCCGAAGGTGGCAACGTGACGATTCGATGGGCCGAGATGGACTCGTTCGTGAACCTGGAGGTGCAGGACACTGGCATCGGAATTCCCGAAGAACACCGCACCCGTGTTTTCGAGCGATTCTATCGAGTCGATAAGGCTAGGTCGCGAGAACTTGGTGGTACTGGCCTGGGCCTCTCGATCGTCAAACACCTTTGCCAAGCCTTCGGTGGATCAGTCGAGTTGACCGGCCGCGCGGGGGGAGGGAGCAGTTTCCAGGTACGACTTCCCATGAAATAGCGGGACCATCACCCGCCTACGCAACAGTAATGCCGGATTCACCATTCCTTAACCTAATCTTCACTTTTCGCGTTTACGATTCGCAGCGTAGCAGGTGCCTGTTACATGCGGTGTGAAGGCGACGACGATCACCGGTTTCAATGCTTCGTCGCGTTCGTTTGACCACTTGGAGTGACGATGATTCGGGAGATGCCAAACCTGGCTTGGGGAATGCGCAACGTGATCGTGTGTGCCTTTCTGCTCACCACACTTGTTGGTTGCGATGACGTCACAACAAGTGATTCGCAGTCTGACTCAAGTGACGACATCAGTAGCGAACTGACACAAATTCAAGGCGAAGTCGCCATTGACGGTTCCAGCACCGTCGCACCGATTAGTGAAGCAGCCGCCGAACAGTTTGAAAAGAAGTTTCAAAACGTCAAAGTCACGGTCGCGACGTCGGGCACTGGTGGCGGATTCAAGCGATTCACCAAGGGCGAGACCGACATCTCGGATGCCTCGCGTCCGATCAAAGACTCCGAATTCAAGGCATGTAAAGAAAACGGCGTCTCATTCGTGGAACTACCGATTGCTTACGATGGACTTTCGATCGTCATCAACAAAGACAATGATTTTGTTGACAGGCTGACTGTGGAACAACTCAAGAAGATCTTCCTGACCGAAGGTGGAGCAAAAACGTGGAAAGACGTTGATCCAACTTGGCCAAATCTAACCATCAAGATCTACGCTCCTGGAACTGACTCAGGAACCTTCGACTACTTCTTTGGCGATGTCGTTGCCAAGGATGAAGACAACGAACATCCTCGCGACGACATGTCCGTCAGCGAAGACGACAACGTATTGGTCACAGGCGTGGCTGGCGAAAAAGGGGCGATCGGGTTCTTCGGTGCGTCGTATTACTTCGCCAACAAAGACAAGATCAAAGCGGTTCCGATCGTGAACCCAAAGACGGGGGATGCTGTTTCACCTACTCGTGAAACAATCGAAACCGGATCCTACGCTCCATTCAGTCGCCCGCTATTCATCTACATCAAAAGCGATTCGATGAAGCGTGCGGAAGTGAAGCAATTCGTAAAGTTCTATCTCGAAAACGCTCCCTCGTTGGCTGAAAAAGTCGATTACGTGCCGCTTCCCGCTGACATCTACGAAACCGTTCAAACACACTTTGATGATCGCCTATCAGGGACTCACTACTTGACCCCTGAAATGGAAAAACGGATTGGATCGCTCAAGGAAATCTACACCGCCGACAACCTCGTCGGCATCGAGTAATCCATGGCAACTGCCTCTGCGAACAATCCACCGCCCAGCACTGTCTCACGCGGTATCGCGCAGATTGTTCACCATCCTTCACGAAGACGCTCTCGCACCGCTGCCGTGGTGCGGGATCGTCTCGTACGGCTCTTTCTGTTTTGCTGTGCCACCCTTTCCGTATTGATCACGTTTACGATCATCGCGGTACTTTTCCGCGAATCAGCAAGGTTTTTCGCGATGGAAGGTGTCACCTTGGGTGGCTTCTTCGGTTCGTTGAAGTGGTCCCCTTTGTTTACCGGAGACATCGGCATTTGGCCGCTGGTTTCGGGGACGCTAATGGTCACGTTTGTCGCAATGGCTGTGGCTCTGCCGCTGGGGTTGATCACGGCGATCTATCTAAGTGAATACGCTCCGGCACGAGTGCGTTCCATTCTGAAGCCAACGCTCGAGATTCTCGCTGGCATTCCCACGGTGGTTTACGGCTACTTTGCCTTGACGATCATCACCCCGGGACTGAAGTTTTTCCACGAGGGCTTCAACATTTACAACGCGTTTAGCGCCGGACTTGCCGTTGGCATCCTGTGCTTGCCAACCGTTTGTTCGCTTACTGAAGATGCGCTTCGCGCTGTTCCACGCAGCCTCCGAGACGCCTCCTACGGACTTGGGGGAACGCGATTTGATGTTTCCACCAAGGTGGTCGTACCAGCGGCACTTTCGGGAATCGTTTCGGCCTTCTTGCTAGCCATCGCACGAGCGATCGGCGAGACCATGATTGTCGCGTTGGCCTGCGGAGCCACCGCGCGAATGGCGTACGACCCGCGTCAAGAAGCACAAACGATGACCGGCTGGATGGTGCAAATGGCACTTGGCGACGCCAGCCATGAGAGCGTCGAGTATTTCTCGATGTACGCCGTTGCCGCCGTGCTGTTCATCATCACCTTTTCGTTGACCATCATCGGCAACATTGTCCGAAAACGTTTTCGTGAGGAATACCAATGAACCACGAAACTCCAATGGTTGAAAATCCCAAGGGCGAAAACCTACCGATCGAATCCTCACCTAGCAGTAAGCCTCAAGAACGCTCACTCAAAACACGACACAGCATCGACCGATGGTTTGTGCGATTTTGTCAAGCAACCGCGTTGCTCTCGGTCATCATTTTGGCGGTGTTGTTATCGTCCGTCATCATCGAAGGCTTGCCAGCGATGGACTGGGACTTCGTCAAAGGCGCTGGTTCTTCGGATCCAGAACAAGCAGGCATTCGTCCCGCCATCTTGGGATCGCTTTGGCTGTGTGGCGTCTGCGCCCTTTTCGCTTTGCCAATCGGAGTTGCCACTGCGATTTTCTTGGAAGAGTTCAAACCGCGCAATTTACTGGCTCGCTACTTTCACGGGTTCGTCCAATTGAACATCAGCAACCTTGCCGGTGTTCCGTCGGTCGTTTACGGAATCATTGGTTTGACAGCGTTCGCAGGGATGTTCGGTATTTTTGGGACCGTCAATGATCCGTCATTCGAGGTCGGCGCGGAGTACTTCGATCAGTTCCTGAGCGAAGGCGATCGAATTTTGAAAGTCCCTTCGGCTGGACCGGGCGCAGCAGACACCGTGCCAACCGTTGGGATGATCGCGTTGTCTAGCCGCAATGAAGAAATCAAGGTCAATGTCATTGGCCCGAAAGATCCGCTTCCCAAAGATAAGTCGATTCGCGCAATCACACTTCGCAGTGACGCAGAATCAGGACGCATCAACAATAAGTCGTGGTACTTTTTCCGCCTGCCGATGGGCCGTGGGGTGCTGGCTGGCGGCTTGACGTTGATGCTGGTTATCTTGCCAATCGTGATCATCGCCTCGCAAGAAGCATTGCGGGCCGTGCCTGATTCACTTCGCGAAGGCTCGTTTGGAATGGGCGCTACTCAGTGGCAAACGGTTCAAAATGTCACGCTGCCTGCTTCCATTCCCGGCATCATGACGGGTTCGATTCTGGCGATGAGTCGCGCGATTGGCGAAGCGGCGCCAGTGCTGATCATTTGCGGCATCGTCTACATCTCGTCCGGGCCCGGCAATTTGATGGATGATTTTTCCGTTATGCCGCTGCAGATCTTCAACTGGGCGGCCAGGCCACAAGCAGAATTTCACACCGTTGCCGCCAAAGGCATTCTGGTGCTGTTGGCCGTACTACTTTCATTCAACACGGTCGCCGTGTTGATCCGAAACAAGACTCAAAAAACACTTTCGTAATCAAAACGGTTGGCTCTATGTCCAATGCACTACCTGAGAAGAAGCTGCCAACCACTGCGGCAAGGAAAACCATGTCTGATCGTCAACCTGTGGCAAACCCACCGACAACACCTCAGCAGGAAGCTTCTGGTGACAAAATGAACTTGACGCAGGATGATCCCGTTAGCACAGCAGCAAAGCCAGCTACTGCCATTCACCTTGAGAACTTCAATGCGTTCTATGGCGACTTCCAAGCACTGCATGACATCACACTGAAGATTCCAGACAAACGGGTGACCGGATTCATCGGACCAAGTGGCTGTGGCAAGACCACTCTACTACGCTGGATCAATCGCATGAATGACATCGTGCCAACCGCCCATGCAAAGGGAAGATTGCAAATCCACGATTTGGACGTGCTTGCGAAAAGCACCGATGTGGTCGATCTTCGTCGCCAAGTCGGAATCGTTTTTCAAAAACCCAATCCGTTCCCGAAGTCGATCTACGACAATGTCGCCTATGGCCCGCGACTTCACCTAAAAATCTCGCGAAGTGAGATGGACGAATTGGTCGAGTGGTCACTACGCAAAGCCGCTGTTTGGGATGAAGTCAAAGACCGGCTAAGAAAACCCGCGTTAGGTTTAAGTGGCGGGCAACAACAACGAGTTTGCATCGCCAGGACAATCGCGACGGGACCCGAGATCTTGCTGATGGATGAACCGTGCTCCGCATTGGACCCGATTTCCACCGGCGGGATTGAAGACTTGATCTATGAATTGCGAGAGCAATACACAATCGTCATTGTCACTCACAATATGCAGCAGGCTTCGCGGGTGTCCGATATGACGGCTTTCTTTTATCAGGGCAATGTTGTGGAATACGGTCCGACGGAAGACATCTTTACCCGTCCGCAGGAAAAGCGCACGGAAGATTACGTGACCGGGAAATTCGGATAAACGATGACCAAACACTTAGATCGCGACATGGAACGACTGCACCGAGACATTCTCTCGTTGTGCACGATGGTCGAAGAAATGATTGACAAGGCGGTTCTTTCTTTGTGCGAAGGACGTCTTGAATTGGCCGAAGAAGTCGCGAATAGCGATCGCTATGTCAACGAACAAGAGGTCCGCATCGAGGACGAATGTTTGAAGATGCTGGCACTGCACCACCCAGTCGCCATTGACCTTCGCCGCATCGCGACGATCGTGAAAGTCAACAACGACCTGGAACGCATCGCCGACTTAGCTGTCAACATTACCGAACGCGCGGTCGGAGTGCGCGAGTTTACTGAGTTCCGTATTCCCGATGGGGTCGAACCGATGGCGAAGCTTGTCATCACGATGATTCGCAATGCCCTGGACTCCTTTGTTCATTTGGACACCGCTGCGGCCCGGGATGTCATTGCGATGGATGACGACGTGGATGATCTAAATGCACAATTGATCTCCAAACTGCGATACATCATGCAACACAAAAGCGATTTGGTCACGCCATCGCTGCATTGTTTCTCAGCGATTCGGCATTTAGAACGGATCGGTGACTTAGCGACAAACATCGCTGAAGACGCTATTTATTTGGTCGACGGTGAGATTGTCCGACACGGCGGTGTGTCACTCGATCCACCTCAGAACATCACGCAGTAAAAACAAACAAAACAGCCGTTCACAAAAGCGTGTTGGATCAAGCCGAACAGCTAGAACGATTTTCCGAAAAAGTGGCATGCCTAAAAAAACCGTTCTCGTGATCGAAGATGATCGTTCGCTTGCGGAGGTCATCAACTACAACTTGCAACGCGAGGGATACAACGTGATTCTTTCGCACGATGGTGAAGATGGACTGACTCAGGCGCAACTGAAATTACCTGACGTGGTCGTACTAGACCTGATGCTTCCGGTTCTTGATGGACTGGAAGTTTGCCGGCGCATCCGTGCCAACGCCGCGACTCGCAGCGCCAAGATCATCATGCTAACTGCGAAGGCGGAGGAAACAGACGAACTAGTAGGATTCTCTGTCGGGGCGGATGACTATGTCACCAAACCGTTTAGTGTCAAAGTTCTGCTGGAAAGAATCAAAGCTCTTTGCCGGCGTATCGCCACAGGTACCGAGCCACAACTAGTCTCCAGTCAAGGAATCACGATCGACCCGGTAAGACATCGGGTCACCATCAATGACCAACCGGTCACATTGACCCGTAGCGAGTTTCAGCTGTTGGAATCACTCGCCAAACAACCTGGCCGCGTCTTCAGCCGCGCCGAACTGATCGACGCGGCGTTGGGTGAAGACACCTTGGTACTGGAACGCACGATCGATGTTCACATCCGATCGCTGCGAAAAAAATTGGGCGACGGTGCCGCTTTGATCGAAACGGTTCGCGGCGTCGGCTACCGTTTTCGCGACCCCAGTGATCAGCCGAGGGATCAGTCCAACAATTAAGCTTCACGAACGTGAATCGACGGCAAACCTATTTGGCCGTTCCCACGTACTCCAGTTTTCCCCAGGAAGTCTTCCGGCGTTTAGAAACAAAGTAGCGTTCAAACGTACTTAAAATGGCCTCCGGCTGGCAAAGCCATTGCTCGTACGTCACGCGTTCGCACTCCGCCATCACCGCCAGCGCATCGCCCTTTGCATAGAATTTTCGGACCAGTGGTTGATCGGTCACGAAGTGCGCGAATGTCAAAAACGGCGTCCGCCATGGTTCGACGACATAGAAACAGCCACTCGGCTTGAGAATACGGCTGACTTCACTGAGACAGCGATCCAAGTCGTCGGGAATCGTCGGCAAATGGTGCAGCCCACCTTGAACGACTACCGCGTCGTAAGACGCGTCATCAAATGGCATGTCAGCACAATCAGCAAGATGAAGTGTCGCGTTGCCTCGATACTCTGAAAGCAAGCTGTCGGATAGATCAGTGCCTTCCAGGTTGGTAAATCCCATCCGTTCCAGAGCGACCAAGCCACCACCGCGACCGCAGAAGATCTCGTTGATTCGCGAGTCTTTCTCAAGCGATCCAAATCCGAATCGTTGCAAACGCGCCGTGAACTTGGCGATCTCCTGCTCCGGCGTCTCGAACCGTTTGTAAGCCGCTTCCCATTCAGGATCGCAGCACACCTGCCCCGTTTCAACGTGATGGATGATGTTTGGTTTGTCTTGCATCTGGCTCATCCTTGGGCAGAACCCGCTGAAGAGTCCGAGACGTTTTGACGGGATTTATGCATTTTCAATACACCCGCCATTAAACTAGCCATCGCGGTTTGGAAACCAATCGCAACCAGCGTGACACCCGGCACGACGAAACGCATGGTTACCGGATACTGCAATTCACCAAAGTCGTTCTGCCACCAGCGAAAGACGATCGCTGCAATCATCAACGTCCCCACTGCTGCGGCCAGCAGGCCAAAGACAATGCCTTTTTCGACGGTCAGTTTTTCCAACTTTTCATGCGCCGGCATCATGCCTTCGCGACCCGCAAAAATACGTGACAGTGTCGCAAGCAAGACACATTGCCATCCCAGCAGCCCGGCAAGACTAGCCACCAGCAGAGTGTGTACATCGAGAGCTGCACCAAAAATACGAACTTGCGGAATAGCCAGTCCATACCCCACCACCGCCAGTGATATCAGAAACAGACCAGGCCGAAAGAAAGTCCATTTCGGACTGAATACCAAAAACAACCGCAATGTTCGCCAACCGTCGCGAAACGTCCGTAGGTGCGGGCCGTGCACTTGCCTACCATCGGGATGCAATGTGATCGGCACTTGGCTCATCGTCGCCCCATGCAACCCACTCTTGATAATCATCTCCGTGGCAAACTCCATGCCCGGTGATCGCAAATCCAATCGATCGTAAAGCGTTCGTTTGAACCCGCGCATGCCGCAGTAGACGTCATTGATCGGGATTTTGAACATCAATCGCACAAGCCATGACAAGGCTGGATTGCCAAACCAACGATGTAGAAACGGCATTGCTCCGGGAAGAACCTTGCCACCGCCACGAGGCAAACGACAGCCTTGAACGAGGTCGTAGTCCTTACGAAGCTCATCGACAAAGGAGGGTATTTCCAAAAAGTCATAGCTATCGTCAGCATCACCCATCAAGACAAACTTCCCTCGACTCGCTTCAATGCCATGCATTAGCGCCGCGCCGTACCCTCGTTGCGGCACATCGATTGTGCGAGCACCATTGTCGACGGCAATTTGTTTAGAAGCATCGGTGCTGCCATTGTCTGCCAAAACGACTTCGCCTTGGATCCCGGATTCACGCATGGCGCGCACTGCCTTTTCTACGCAAACCCCCACGGTGTCCGCCTCATTCAAACAGGGCATCACGACTGAAAGCTCGATCGCGTCTTCAGATGTCTTAGAGGAACTCAAGCCGATAGCTCCGGTTTGGTTTTGGGTTGCGAGCACAAGAACTTTGACATCAAAATTGCTAGAGAGCTCCCGAAGACGACTGCCACAAGTGGTTCAACGACCATTCGATAACGGTAATCGGGTATCTCGAAGACGCCCGTAATCACGCAGAAATACGCCAAGTTCATCGCTATCCACAATCCAAAACAACGGGTAGGCGAATAGCATATCAAATGCAAATTTGCGACGACAAGCAATCCGAGCATGATCGTGTTTAAGGCAATCGACTGACTGACGCGAAATCGATGAGCAGTATCCGCGAAGCCAGCAACAGACCCCTGCTTATTCTCTCGCATCGCACTCCCCCAGGTCGTTGGATACGGAATAAAACCGGAGTAGTCGGGATTGTTCATTGGTAGATCCGTTGCTGGGCAACGCCAAAAATTGACGATCCGCCGCACCGTTTTATACGAAACTGTTTTAGGTGCGTTTTTCATCGCTTGAATCGCGACTGTCTTCATTAACTGGTCTGCTTGCGGATCGGACAATCCGGATTCTGTCAGCTTATTCGACACACTCCAAGTCCGCCGCCAGTCGTCGTTTCGCAGTGCGTCGGGACCATCAAAAATCCGTGAGCGAAGTTCGCCGGAAGCGGCCGTCGTTGGCAGTGACAGGGCGGCTCCTGAACCGTCTTGAAATGCGACCACCCAAAGATTCCGCCCCAAGAATTCCGTCAAGAAGGGTTTGCCAAAGAGACAATTGTTTCGCATTAGCCAGGGGGCCGCGATGCAAGCGACAATCAATCCAGCCATCGCAGCGTGTCCCACCAACTGCCTCAATGACGCAGTTACAATTGGGACCGCATCATCGCGATCCTGTTTTTTTGCGAAAAAGTGGGCAGCCAACATCAGTAACAAGTGCGGAATCCAGAGCAATTGCACGATCGGTCTTGTTAACAAGGTGACGCCAAAAGTCAGACCTAAAAGCAATGCGCTTTTACGACTGCCGTTCTGAACGTAGTTGACTACGCTCAGTAGATTCAGCATCAACAAAAATACGAACAATGTCTCCGAGACGAGATAGCCAACGTAAGTCACCGAGGAAAAAGCCGGTAGCATTAGCACGACCGTGATCAACTTCGCCGATGGCTGACCCGATATTTTCTGAGCCAGCAACGCGGCCAGCCAAACGGTTGCAACATACATCGTTGCTTGCACGACAACGATCGTCAGTAGCGGTGAGACCAGTCGTTCGGAGACGACCCTCAACAACGCCAAAAACCATGGATAGACAGGGGTGCGAAAGGCAATCGGCTCTCTCATCATCATGGCATCGCCATCGATGACAAGTGAACTGAGATCCCAGTAGCCATGTGCGTCACCCACGATCGCAGCAGGGCCAAGACTGACCCACAGGGCAACCTTGACCGCAATCAGAAGCAGAACGGCAATGAAAAACGATTGTCGCAAAGGGATTCAGCTCAGAGTTTAGAAGTGAACAGCGAGATGGCGGACTGCCGTTGTAGCTGCCCATCTATCGACAGGACACGATTTGCTGATAATAGCGTTCGTCAGCTTCAGTACTAATACGGCCCTTTTCGGAAGGCGATTTGACTCTCATTCTATGTCATCTAAACCATCGCTATTGCCTGTCATTGATGCCGGATTACCCACCGGAGTCGTCGAGCCTTTCGGACGCAGAGTATCACAATCAGCCTCTCCGTTAGTTCGGCACACGCTTACGGAACTGCAAATCAATTTGGGCAAACTGTGCAACCAAACGTGTACTCATTGCCACGTGGACGCGGGACCCACCAAGAAACGCGAAAACATGGATGCGCGAACCGCAGACCGAATCATTGAATTAAGCGAAACTTGCGAGTCGATTTCCACCGTGGATCTAACGGGTGGTGCCCCGGAAATGAACCCCCACTTCAGGCGAATGGTCGAGACGTTTCGAGGCCGAGACTTACGTGTCATCGACCGTTGCAATTTGACAATCCTCAGTGAACCTGGATTCGACTGGGTTGCACAATTCTTGGCTGATCATCAAGTCGATGTCGTTGCGTCATTGCCTTGCTACCTGGAAGACAACGTCGATGGCCAACGCGGCAGCGGTGTATTTGGTCGCAGCATTGACGGTTTGTCAAAACTCAATCAGCTCGGCTACGGCCGCAAAGACTCGCCCCTACGATTGGATCTCGTTTTCAATCCAACCGGTCCGTCCTTGCCACCGAATCAGTCTGCTCTGGAGGCCGACTACAAACGAGAACTCAAAAGCAGGTATGACATTGAGTTCAATCATCTGTTGGCAATCACTAACATTCCGATTCGGCGTTACGCGACCTACTTGAATAAGCGTGGTCAATTGAGCGATTACATGTCGCTTTTGGCGGACAACTTCAATCCAGTTGCCGCCGAGCAGGTGATGTGCCGATCTCTTCTGTCGATTGGCTGGGATGGCGAAATTTTCGATTGCGATTTCAATCAAATGATCAACATGCCAGTAGGCAGCGAAAAACAAACGCTCTGGACGATCGATTCTCTACAAACGTTTGTCAATCGCCCAATCGCGATCGCCGATCACTGCTACGGCTGCACAGCGGGTGCTGGCAGTAGTTGTGCCGGCGCTGTAGTTGCCAGCTAAGCTGCACAGTAGTCGGCGACTGAACGATACACATTCAACAAAAAGGCGATATTTCCATGTCTAACGCTCTCGACACAGAAACCGCAGTCCGCGAACGGTATGCCGCGGCTGCGCAAGAATGCGAACCACAACTGTGCTGCCCCGTTGACTACGACCGCCAGTATTTGGAAGTGATTCCAGCGGAAGTCATTGAGCGTGACTATGGCTGTGGCGACCCATCTAAATACGTTCGCGAAGGAGAAACCGTTCTCGACCTCGGCAGCGGCGGCGGTAAAATCTGTTTCATTGCGTCTCAAGTAGTCGGCCCGCATGGCCAAGTCCTCGGTGTCGACATGAACGACACGATGTTGGAACTTGCGAGAACGAGCCAAAAACTCGTTGCGGACAAAATCGGATACGACAATGTGAAATTTCACAAAGGCCGCATTCAAGACATGGCAATCGATCGCGATGTTGTGGCTTCCTATCTGAGCGACAACCCGATCACCGACGATGCCAGCCTGCAGGCGTACGAGACGATGATCTCGCAGATGCGACGTGAGTCCCCCATGATTCCGGACAATTCGGTGGATGTCGTTGTGAGCAATTGCGTGCTGAACTTGGTCGATGCCAGTGAGAAAGAGAAACTCTTTGCGGAGATATTTCGTGTACTCAAACGTGGTGGGCGTGCTGTCATTAGCGACATCGTCAGCGATGAGTGGGTTCCGCAAGAGATGCAGGACGACGCGGAGCTTTGGAGCGGATGCATCTCGGGCGCGTTTCAAGAAGCTGATTTCCTAGCCGCATTCGAGCGTGCTGGTTTCTATGGTGTTCACATGCCGGTGCTGCAGAAAGAACCCTGGCAAACCGTTCAAGGTATCGAATTTCGCTCGGCGACCGTGATCGCGTACAAGGGCAAAGAAGGACCATGCTTCGAGCACAACGAAGCCGTCATTTACCGCGGGCCTTTCGCCAGCGTTACCGACGATCTTGGACATACGTTTGATCGCGGCGAGCGAATCGCGGTCTGCCGCAAAGCCTTCGACATTCTTGGCCGCGAACCCTACGCGGATCACTTCGAAGCGATCGCACCGATGAACCAAATCGATGCAGCCGATGCAAAGCCGTTCGATTGCTCAGGTGGCAAAGACCGGCGTGATCCCAAAGTCACCAAGGGACCTAGCTACAAAGCCAGCATTCTGCCGGTCGCGGACGGTTGCTGCGACACTGACGACTGTTGTTAGGCAGCCTGGCCGAAACAACACACCGTACGATGGACACCCTTGTCCGTGGCTTGTTCAACGGACAAAGAAATGTCCGTTGGTACTCTATTTTCTTCCGACTGCCTTAGGCAAAGTTCTCGACGATACCAATGCCTTGAAGGCCCTGGCTACGCAGTCTGGACGAAAGTTCGTCGATGGTCGCGTTGTCGGTCCGCGACGCGTCCCGTGCAATGACCGCGGAATCAACCAGCGTCGCCAGTTGGTCGAGTGTCTCGCCATTTCCGCTGGAAGTATCGATGATGATCAAGTCGAACTGCTGAGCAAGCGACTGCACCATATCCGTTAGATCCTGCTGTGCTGAGCCCAGGTCCGAAGCCTGCGGCATCAGTGGAATGAGCGTCAAGTTGTCTTCAATCGAGTAGACAGCGACCTGACTCAGTGGCATGCCGCTGCGAAGAGCGTCGCGCCAACCGTGGTCGACATCCAGCCGCAGATCGTCCAAAAGTGTTGGCTCGTCCAAGTCACCATCGACCAAGGCAACGCGAATGCCAGTCGCGGCAGCGGCCACTGCCATGCCAATCGCCACTGTCGAGCGACCTTCACCCGGCTTGGAGCTTGTCACCATCATGCTGGAAAGACCTTCGCTGACGGCGATGTTCAGCCGCTCAGCAACAGTTTGAAATAACTCGTCCTTGAAAAACAAATCCATCACGCTGGAAGGAATATCAAACACATCGACTTCCCATGAAGCTTTTACAGGGGCCGGTGTCGGATCGGTCTTGAGTTCGGACTTGGGAGCATTGGCAAGCAAATCTGCCGTATCGACTCGCTGCTGAACAACTTGACCGACGTTTGACGCTGCGTCTGATGCTGTTCCCGATGTTGTGTCGGGCTCAGGAGTTTGCGTTGTGACGATTTCGTCCGCAAAGGACTCGACCCCGTCGCGACCCGTTGCGACGTCACGTTCCAACTGTTGGGGTTGGACCAAAGTCGGCTCAGGCGACGTGGACTTGAAAGCCACCTCTTTCCGGCTTCGGGCTGAAATATACGGCGGCTGGGCTGTGGTAGGTGCCGTTGATTCGGTCGCAGTTGACGCTTCGGATGTGCCAAGAGCGTTTTGCAAGAACGTTTCCTCGTTGACAAAACGACTTGGGGAGTCCGACAGCAGCGGCTTATCGATCGAACCGGATTCTGTAGGCGCCTCAGTCGCCGCTGCTTGAATGTGTGGCGGTGGAACAATGGGGTTCGATGCGGCTTCAGCACGAAGCAGACTGTCTTTGGCCGGATCAACCCAATGGGCTGATTTTTTCTCAACCGAGTGATGTTCAACCGACTCAGTGGCGCGACTTACTGACGCCCTCTGCTTGAGAGTGCTTGTTGTTGCCGAATTGCTCGGCCGTCGATTGCGTCGTGCAAAGGCTTGAACGAATGCTTGGTCGATCGTGCTCATAGCGTAACAGTCGTTTGAACTAGATTTGAAAAAAAATCGTTTTGAACTTTGCCGTAAATCCGATGAAGGCAGACTCACCCATGAGGCTGCTTCTGGCGACTACCTCGCCGCGGGTGGCAAATACTGAAGCCAATCGGTGACAGCCGAAGGTGATTTCGAGTAACGTCGTGGTTGGTCGCTCGACTTCATGCCCACCGTCGATTCGGCGTTGATCTCAGCAAGCACGGCAGTCATGTCGTCCGCTAGTGGCGGATTCAGTCCACTCGGCGTTGCGGTTTGAACCGGCTGGTTTGTACTGACATCGGCGTCGGTACTCGCAGCCGGCAACTGCGGCGTATCGTTTAAAGTCATAGGATCCGCCTGTTGACTTTGAGCAGGCGGAACCATCGAAAGATCGCCGGCAGACTTGTCATTGACAGCGGAGCGGTTCGACACGGCGATGGCGGTCGTCTGTTCCTTAGTGATGGCCGCGGGCATGGTGACCTTGAAATCCCCAGCCTTAGGCAAGTCCGCAGCGCTCTGAGCGACCTCCAGAATGCCGGTCTCTGCTTCGCCATCGTTCACGGAGTTCAACACCGATTGACTCGTCTCGCCCGGTAAGTATGCCGCGGAGTTGGCGTTAGTCATCGATCCGTTATCCGACTGAACCGTCGCTGTGTCAGCAACATCAACTTCACCTAGCCCAGCGACGGTATCACCTGTGATTGCGGCCTTATTCGTTTCAACACCATTCGCGCTGAGACCGCTCGTTTCAACGCTGGCTTTAACTTCCTGAACAGCTGCAGTCGCTTCGGCCATCAAATCGCTTGAACTGGGTAGTTCCGAGCTTGCCATTGGCTCCGTCGCGATGGATGAGGCACTTGGAAGATTACCGTTTTGATTCAGCGCGAGTCGCTCGGCATCGGCGACCATGTCTTCCATCGTTGCCGTGGATCTTTTCGACAATGATTCGTCTGACTTCGCCAAATTCCCCGACTCACTCGTTCGTGCGACCTGTGTCGGAGCGGAAGACCGAACGTTCTTTGCAACGATGTAGACCCAGGTGGCCCCCAATCCGATTACGCCCAACAACATTGCGTTGGTCATCAGCCGTGAAATCAGCGAGCGGCGTTCAACCGCGACAGGAGCAATTGGGTGCTGGGTAGATTCCGAAATTGATTCTTGTTCCTGGCCCAATTCACCTGAGTCGATGCGAATCGATAGTTTTTCAGTTTCTTCGTGCACTGAGGACGAGTCACGAAGAGATGAATTGGCTGACGATTCAGCAGACAAAGCAGGCTCCGCTTCCGGAACTGGCTTTTGGCTGCGACCGTCAAGGTTTGGAAGCCTGAACAGCACAGGTGGGAGAGCATCCCGCCCAGACGCATTGCGACTGGAAGTACGATGCTGGACGCTGGTACTGCGAACTTTTGGTCGGCGATTGCCGTCTACTGGCCGATTGGGCACGACGGTCATACGAGTTCTTCCCTGAATTTCGTAACGAATAGCATTATCCGCTGCATCCTGCTGCGGTTGTAACAAGCCACTGCCTTGTCGAACCCGTGGCGCACATCACCGTCTATATCGGTGAGTGGTTGCCGGGATCTTGAGGTATTTGCGGAATAGCCAAACTGACACGATCAGGCAAGGTTGAATGGCTGATATTTGCGAGGTTCGTATTGTGATTTATGGCAAAGGCAAGGAAGATAGGCCTGCAAACGTTTTTTGACTCCTGCGTGAAACACGAAAAAGATGCTTCAAGCTGACTCTACCGACTCGATTCTGTCCGAACTGATCCGCGAACGCGTCCTTCTACTGGACGGTGCGATGGGCACCATGATCCAGCGATTGAAGCTGGAAGAGGCCGATGTTCGGGGCGACCGTTTCGCTGATCACGACAAAGACCTGAAGAATTTTTCGGACATCCTGTGCCTGACGCACCCTGAAAAGATCACCGACATACACCGGGCCTACTACGACGCAGGCAGCGATATCGTCGAAACCAACTCCTTCGGGGCATCACCGATCGGCATGGTCGAATTTGGACTGCCTGATGATCTGGTCGATGAAATCAACATTGCGGCGGTCGCTTGCGCTCGCAAAGCCGCCGACGAGTACACCGACAAGACGCCCGATAAACCTCGCTTCGTTGCTGGCTCGATCGGTCCAACGACCATGCAACTGGCCATCAGCACCAAAGTTGACGACCCCGCTCACCGGGCAACCACTTTCCAAGCTCTTTCGGATAGTTACTACGCCCAGGTGAAATCGCTGTGTGAAGCTGGTGTCGATATTCTGCTTCCCGAAACAGCCATCGACACACTGAACCTGAAGTCCTGCTTGTTCGCGATCAAGAAGTACTTTGACGAAGGGGGCCGAAAGGTCCCTGTCATGGTCAGCGGTACGTTTGACAAAGGCGGCCGAACGTTTGTCAGTGGACAGAGTGTTGAAGCGTTCGTCACCGCGCTGTCACACTTCCCACTGTTCTCCATCGGAATGAACTGCGCTCTGGGCCCAGATGTCATGCGTCCGCATGTTGAAGAAATGTCCAAGGCAACGGGCATCCCCATCAGCTGCCACCCCAATGCGGGTCTGCCCAACGAAATGGGCCAGTTCGACCTGGACCCCAAACCGATGGCCGAAATCGTAGGCGAGTACGCCGACAACGGTTGGATCAACATCCTAGGCGGTTGCTGCGGCACGTCACCGGATCACATCCGCGCGATGGCCGAGCGAGTCAAAGGCTGCAAGCCAAAACAAGAAATCGAAAGTCCGGTCTATACCCGCCTTTCCGGAACGCTGCCGATGGTTATGCGGCCCGAGATTCCATTCACAATGGTCGGCGAACGCACCAACGTGACTGGTAGCCGCAAGTTCAAGCGGCTGATCCAAGAAGAAAAGTACGAAGAAGCTGTCGAGGTCGCCAGCGAGCAAGTGCAAAACGGTGCGACGGTCATCGACGTCAACTTTGACGACGCTCTGTTGGACGGTGCTGAAGCAATGGAGCGATTCCTGCGGCTAATCGCGGGCGATTCCATCGCCGCCGGCGTTCCGGTCATGATCGATAGCAGTAAGTGGGACGTTATCGAAGCCGGCCTTCGTAACGTGCAAGGCAAAGCGATCGTCAATTCGATCTCTTTGAAGGACGGCGAAGAAACGTTTATCCAACGAGCCAAGCTGGTTCGCCAGTACGGTGCCGCTGCAGTCGTGATGGCATTCGACGAAGAAGGCCAAGCCGATACGATCGAACGTAAAGTTGAGATCTGCGCT
>CAYUGI010000067.1:0-26225 GCA_964444105.1 uncultured Pirellulaceae bacterium | reverse complement strand
TCCCTCCCCGGCCGCTACTGCATCCGACCCTCCCGAAAGCGGGAGGGTGAAGACTTGCGCAACAACAAAATGCGCAAGTAGTATCGCGTGCAGCCATGTCCACATCGAGATGCTGCCATGAACAATCTGTCTCGTCGAACGTTGATCACCGGAGCCTCAGCATCGCTGCTCGCGACGGTGCTGAAGCCGTGTTCAGCTCAGCAGCCGCCGGCTCCCGTTCCGATACCAATTGCCGAGAGCCAGCGAAAGAACTACTTCGACTGTGTCGAAACGCATTTTGATCGTTTGATTCACTATTCGTTGGATCGCTTCGGTTCCACGCGTTCGGGAATGTGGATGTCATCACTTGATATTCATACGAATGAATTACTGCGACTCCCCGAGCCGGCGGCAGGAAAAGACCGGCGGTACATACCAGGAGCTTACTGGTACGCGGACCAAGCTATGATCGTCGCCGCCGACGCTGTCGCGACTCGATCGGCGTGCAAATGTTACGCTGATTCTGTGGATGAATATTTGCGAAGCTACTTTCACTTTGCCGGCAAAGAGCGAGCATTTCAAGCGCAGCTTCAGATCTACTGGGATGCATCCAGTGACGAAATGCGAATGCTGCCGTTCCATAAGCAACTGGATGCCTGGCATACACCCGCCTGGGAAACGCTTTGGCGGTACGATCGCGACTTGACGCAGCGCATCATTCGCTTGGGCAGTCTGCATACCAACGACAACAAGCTCACGCTCCTGCCAGAACTGACGACAGCAATCGATTCACTCCATTGGTTGATTCAAAATTCGGAGCAAAAGAACGCCCAGGATCAAAGGCTCATTCGAGCGATGGCCAAAACGGGGTTAGCACAATGCCAGATGCTCGCGGATGGTTCACCGGTGCAAGTTGTGTGGCGTGCGGGCCGGTTTTCTACGCTGTGTCTTCGAGTTGCACGCGCTGCGGGCCTCGCCGACTTGCGCGAAATCGGCTTGGAATGCACCAGGAGGATGCTGCCGGCGTTAGCGAGAATCGTCAGCACGACGGACTGCTCACTTGATGCAAGTCGCTTGAAGATTGCACAGCACTGCGTCGATACCTATGCCCGCACGCGTTCCACCGACAGCAAGAGCTTGGCAAATCAATTTGCCGAGCAATTAAGCCAATGCGACGCCACCGAATCCATTCCGGAACAAAGTGCGGAGCAGTACGGTCGATCGATCTACTTCCTGCTCTCAGCAGCCAAAGTACTAGAGCGTCCGGAATTTGCCGAAGCGGCGAAGCGATTGGCGGATCAGAGTATCGAGCATCTGTTTTCCGATGATTGTGGAATGTTTCGCAGTCGTATTGGTGTCGATCGATGTGACGCGGTGGACGGAATCGGTTGCTTGATGCTGGCGCTGTTGGCCATTGACGGGGATGACCCGACATCACAAAGTGCGTTTTCATTTTGATTGAGCGACGTTCTTATTGCCGCTACGTGCCGATCAATTTCCGATGCCTGGATTCTCGAACCAGATGACGCCTAGATTTTGGCGTTCTTCGCAGGTCAGCACATCCAAATCGCCATCGCCGTCCAGATCGATGAGCTCGATTCGGTCAAACTTGGTGCTTGGTTCTGACCCGATTGGATTCCAGTTTCCGTCGTCATCTCGCAACCAAATGCCAGGCCTTGGCTGTTTGATTTTGTCGGCGCTAGTGTTTGCCGTCATGATGTACGACTTGCTGCCGATGCTACGAATCGCTTTCCCGAAAGGAACGTCCAGAGGATTGGCGAACGTCTCTGATTTCCAAGACATGTCGGCACTAGGTTGGAAGTCAATACACTGGCTTTCGCGAGTCGATGCCAAGACACGCTCGGGCGAAGCTTCAATGAAAAGTGTCTCGCTATCTGCTCCGCCAATTGTGTGTTCTTGCCAGGGCTGACGTGAATGACCGCTTGGCTGTTCAAGCCAAAAAACACCTCGCCGCGATCCTTTCCGGTCGTTCGCGACGATGTCTTCGTCACCGTCGCCGTCCATATCGATTGCCTCGATCGACATGATCCAGCCTGCCGCTCGCAGCTTCATCGGCGTCCAGTTCTGGATTTGCACCGGATCCTTGGCGGGCGGCTGTAGAAGCGTCACGGATGCTGCTTCGTTCTTTGAGCCGAGAACGATTCCGGTGCGATGGTTTCGCAACTTAATTGGTACCGCATACATCCAGCTTTGCCCATCCAAGCAGACAATGCGATTCGTTTCCCAATTCGACTCGTTCAAAATCTCAGCGTCAGACGTCGCCTTCAAGCACCGATGGACTAAGACTTGCTTTTTCTTTCCTTCGTGACAGCTGACAACCTCCAGCCGCCCGTCACCATCGAAATCGAAAAAAACCGCGTCTTCCGGCGACTTGCCGCTACCGATGCTGACAGCTGGCCATGACTGCTTGGCAAGTTCATGACCAGGGTTCAAATACAAACGAACGACCCCCGATTCCTCCCAACCGGTTACGATGTCCAGCAATCCGTCGCCGTTGAAATCAGCAAGCCGTACTCCATCAGCACCGCGCAGTGTCGCGTCAATCGAATGACGACGCCACGCTTCAGCATGAATTACTGATGGGCTGTGAAACGACAGAGAAGCGATCGCACCAAGAATCCAAGAAACCGAGAGGGCACGCATAATGAGAGAGTTTCCATTTGTTCGCCGAACCACGACGGGTCAAAAAATAGCAGATATTGTTACTGAACGCTCGCCTTCTATCTCGCCTGAAAAATGGAGTTCGTCGATGACCACTCGGATCCTTTTGCTTTCCCTGCTGATTCTCTCTGCTGGAAATACAGTTCATTCCCAATCTTACTCGGAAAATTGGCACCAATGGCGTGGCCCCAATGGTTCCGGCGTCTCTCGGACTGCCGATCCGCCGACAAATTGGAATGAAAACGAGAACATCAAGTGGAAAGTCGCGATCGAGGGGAAGGGAACATCGACTCCGATCATCTGGGAAAGCAAGGTCTTTGTCTTGACGGCGATCGATACCGGTGAAAAGGACACGTCGATTCCTGACCCCGAGGACCAGCCAAAG
Source organism: uncultured Pirellulaceae bacterium (assembly GCA_964444105.1). Classification (GTDB taxonomy): domain Bacteria; phylum Planctomycetota; class Planctomycetia; order Pirellulales; family Pirellulaceae; genus K23-9. Next base: position 23,179 of record CAYUGI010000067.1, on the reverse strand, counting down.
ACAAACTTTTTTGACATCAAACGCCCCAACACAAGCCGGGCGTTCGTCGTGCTTTGCCTGGACCGCAGTACGGGCGACGAGGTCTGGCGACAAACGGCGACTACCAAACTTCCGCACGAGGGAACTCACAACGACAACGACTTTGCTTCAGCATCTCCGACGACCGACGGCGAACGGCTGTATTGCTGGTTTGGGTCCGCTGGTTTGTATTGCTATGACCTTGGCGGAAACCCATTGTGGGAACGAACACTTGGCGAGGCTCGCGTCGGATCGAGTCTAGGCGAAGGATGCTCGCCTGTGCTTTACGAAGACAAAATCGTCATCGTTCGGGACCACAACGCTCAGAGTTCCATTGAGGTGTTGGACGCAAAAACAGGCAGTACGCTGTGGAAGAAGGTGCGTGACGAAGGCAACGCCTGGGCAACACCGCTGGTGCTGAAACATAGTGGCAAGACGCAAGTCATTACTACGGCGTCGAACTATGTCCGCAGCTACGATTTGGATAGCGGCGAAGTTATCTGGAAGTGTGGCGGGCTGACTGGAAATGCGATTCCTTGCCCCATCGTTGATGGCGACTATGTGATTTGCATGAGCGGCTACAAGGGATACGCCGCGATGGCGATCCCGTTGACGCTAACCGGAGACATCACCGACTCCGACGACATTCGCTGGACAACCGATCGCGGCACCCCTTACGTACCGTCGCCGCTACTGTACGACGGTTTGCTGTACTACAACCAATCCAATCAGGCAATTCTCACCTGCCTCGATTCCACATCAGGCGAAAAGAACTTCGGCCCGAAGAGGTTGGAAAAAATCTCCAACATCTACGCTTCGCCAGTTGGTGCGGCCGAGCGAATTTACATCACCGGACGGGCGGGTCGGACTCTGGTCTTGAAACGATCAAGCGCATTTGAACCGATCGCAACGAACCAGTTGGATGAACGTTTTGACGCATCGCCCGCGATCGCCGGAAAGCAGCTGTTTCTTCGTGGCTCTAAACACTTGTATTGCATCGAGCAAGGGAGCTAGGCCTATCACGTCGACCGCAGGTTTTCGTCGCTCAGCGTTGCCGAAGCAGTTGTTGGAGGGCCACGGAGATGTTGATTTAGCTCTATGATATAGCCAAGCTTGCTATTTGCGAAAACTAACTCAACCGAGCACTCTGGAGACTTTTGAACATGAACCTTTCACTCTCGCGCTTTGCACCTGCCGTTTTGTCGATTGCATTAGTCTGCCTAACGACTTCCGTCGCGTCAGCACACTGTCAAGTTCCATGCGGAATTTACGGCGATCAACTTCGCTTTGAGCAAATGCTGGAAGACGAGCACACGATTTCCAAGGCTCAGCTTCAGATCAATGAACTTTCTGCTGGAGACGTCGACGCTCAAGCAGTCAATCAAATGGGCCGCTGGGTTTCAGCCAAAGAAGACCATGCGACGAACATTCAAAACACGATCGCTGCGTACTTCATGGCTCAGCGCATCAAGACCGACAATCCGAAATACACCGAACAGCTCGTTGCGGCCCACAAGGTCATGGTCGCTGCGATGAAGTGCAAGCAGTCAGCGGACCCCGCAACGGCGAAGGCTTTGGAAAAGTCGATTTTTGCACTCTACAAAGCCTACGAAGGCAAAGAACCAGCGTTTGACCACAAGCACTGATTCGAGACTGATGTAGTCCGCATTTGACGTTGGTGCGGCGGCCCGTCGCACCAACGGTTTGCGTCATTTACGAGGTCTGAATTGACCTGTAAGATTCGGCTGTGAGGAGCGAGCCTTCTGTGGCACGTTTTAGGCCTTGAGGCCAAGTTGTTTTCTAACCAGCCTATCTATCGATTGCGGTCTCGTCCGCTGCACAAATTCATCAGCGCTATGCTGTTGATTCTGTTGGCCGTTGGCATGATCGGATTGCCTCTTTCGGCTCCTGGTCCCGAAAAAACGGGTCGATTTCCGTGTGAAGATTGTCCGTGCGGATGTTCGTCGGCCGATTTTTGCTGGGATAAATGTTGCTGTCATTCGGATGCTGAAAAGCTCCAGTGGGCGGCACGAAACAACGTTCAGCCACCTGAGTTCCTCGTCGCTCGCGCCGCTTCCGCGTCACCTACGTTTACTCGCCTACGGACGACAAAGGACAAACCGCCTGAGGCAACGTGCTGTTGCTGTTCCAAAGAGGCCGCATCGACCTGCGACTTGCCAGAGTCAGCGGACGAATTTGTGTCCAAGACAACTCGCCGACGATTGATTCGACTTGAAGATGCAGCAAGGTGCCACGGAATCGAGCTGCTGTGGACGCTGTTTTCACAAGTGTTGGTCGAAGAGCCGCAGCTATCCGCTGCGAAAACTGACGAACACCTTTTGTTTTGCCTAGCGATCCAAGACGACCGCCTTTTCTCCCGGGCCATCTGCCCTGATCCGCCAGTGCCGTAGTCGGTCCGTGCCGTAATCTACGGATTAGCGATTTCACTCGACGATTCACGCTCCTGATAAACCGCAAACTTGGTGAGCCGCTCCAGCACTTAGGCCCATGGCTAGTGTTAAAGGGTGACTTGTTTAGTTGTGGATGGGACCGTGGCTAGCGTCCAATGGCACTTATTTGAACTCTGAATTTACCCGCGCCGCGGGAGAGTCTACGGGGTGGAAAACACATTCCCCTCACCGGCCGCTACTGCGTCCGACTCTCCCATAGGAGAGTAAATTCAGTGCCATTGGGCGAACGCCAGCGGCTGACTTAGTTACCGGTGTTGTCGTGGTGTAATCGCACCTTTGATTGTTTGTTGCAACCTAGATCGTTGCTGCGCGCATTCGCTGCGTGCAGAACCAATACCGCTGCCGCGTGGGTGTCCGAGGGTTTCCGCTCCTCACACCAGCGTGGTCTTCGCCATCGGCGCGGGAGCGACCTAACGGCCTACTTGCAGCAGGACTCATTCCCCCTTGGCTCGAAAAACTTGAGATCAAGCCTGGGCTGAAAATACGCGCCGACGGTATCAACTCCCGGCCGCTGAACTAACCAAATCAAACACTTCACAATCGAAACATGAATAGCAAATCTCTCTTTCGGCCGGCTTTCACCCTGGTGGAACTTCTGGTCGTCATCGCCATCATCGGCATACTCGTTGGGCTTCTGCTACCAGCTGTCCAATCAGCGCGTGCGGCGGCTCGCCGGATGCAGTGCAGCAACAACATGAAACAAATCACGCTGGCAATGCACAACTACGAAAGTGCTCATCGCAAATTGCCTGCCAACTACACCACCAGCACGAGCACAGCCGGCAACTTTTCCGTGTTCGCTCAAATGGCTCCGTTCTACGAACAAGCCAACATTGTCGACATGATTCGTTTTGACCGTCCACTGCATGTGGGTTGCTGCCCGGGACAGCTGGTGGCTCCGCACGATACTGCTGCTGCGACTGCGATCCCGACGCTGTCTTGCCCTAGCGAAGACTACGATCGCAATTTCTTTGTTACCAGTCTTTCGGGTCGCGGGCCAACACAGGGGTACGCAGGCACGAATTACGGTATGAACACCGGAACCGGTGTCGGCACCCAATACGACACTCGCGCAAAGACCGACGGGATTCTCTGGATCAACTCTAAGATTGGGTTCGACGCCGTGTTAGATGGACTGAGCAATACCGCTGCATTTTCGGAACACTTGCTAGGCGTGTTGGAACAATCACCCAGCGAACCGACGATCGATTCGATGCGGCGCCGTACGATGATGAATGTTCGTTGTGCGTTCATTGATCGACGACGCCCGCCGTTGCTGCCGGGGTTCACCGGCTATTCGCTGCCCGAAGACCCCAATGAACTGGAGGCCTATACAAAAGCCAGTGGCTTACATCGCGGCTGGTCGGGACAACGAGGAGCTGGCTGGATCAATGGCCGCGAATACTGGACCGGATACAACCACTATCACCCGCCACAAAGCGGAGTTCCCGACATGGCAAGCTGTGGATGGGGCGTTTTTGGGGCACGCAGCAACCATTTCGGAGGCGTCCACGTTGCACGTTGCGATGGCAGCGTCGACTTCGTCAATCAAAGCGTCGACCTGAAAGTCTGGCGAGCGTTTGGAACTCGTAGTGGTAGCGAAGTCGAATCTTTGGGGGACCTGTAGCCATGAAATCACTGAATCAATTGGTACTTTCGCTTTCTATCTTCGTGGGTGCGACATCTGCGACGCATCGCGCACTGGGACAAGCTGTTTGGCCGGCGTTCCTTGGCCAGGGAAGGACGCAACAACCAAATGCTAACGTGTTGCCGCTGGAATGGAGTCCGACCAAAAACGTTCGTTGGAAAGCTCCGATCCGTGGAAAAGGGCAATCAAGTCCTGTTGTGTGGGGCGATACGGCGTATATCACTAGCATCGACGGTGACATGAAGGAAACGTGCATTGTCACGGCGATCTCTCTTGCAACGGGCGAAGAGAAATGGAGCCGCGATTTTGAGTCCGCCATGCCGACACGATCGAACTATTTTCAAAGCCGATCAGCACCGACGCCAATGGTTGATGACAAGCATGTGATCGCGTTTTTTGAGACTGGCAACTTGGTGGCCATGGACCGAGTCAACGGAGAAACGGCCTGGGAGCGTTTGATTACCGAGGACTACGGAGCCTTTGAGTCCACGATTGGTTTGGCGACGTCTCCGATTCAAAACGAGGACAACGTTTTTCTTATGATCGACCACGAAGGTGAATCGTATCTGCTTGCGATCGCCAAGGCATCCGGCGAAACGCTTTGGCGAACGGAACGCTTTAGCCGCAAAAGCTATGCTTCACCGGCGATCGTCCAAATCAACGGCTCCGACCAAATTGTCTGCAGCAGCGATGGCTCCGTCGACGGATACGATCCTAAGACGGGCAAGCAACTGTGGACATTTGAGGAGTTGGGTGCCAATTCGTCTAACACGCCTCTGTTGGCTGCGAAGAATACCGTGCTGATTGGCGCATCGCCAGGAATGCGCGATGTGAACATGGCGGAGGCTCGCGAGTCGAATCTGTGCTTACGGATCGTACCAACCGACGACGGATTCACGCCTGAAGTGCAATGGAAAAGCGGTAAAGCTGTGACGACGTTTGCATCTCCAATGTCGCACAATGGATATGCCTACTGGGTCACCAATGCAGGTGTCGTGTTTTGCTACGAAATTGAATCGGGCGAATTGATGTACCGAAAACGCGCGGGCGAGCAGTGTTGGGTGACACCGGTTGGCGTGGGCGATCGCGTCTACTTGTTTGGCAAAGGTGGCGAGACGACGGTGATTGCCGCTGGACCGGATTTTCTTGTTTTGGCAGAGAATGAACTGTGGGACTTGGATTCTATTCCGGCGACAGATCCTGGCCAATTTTCGGGCCGGGGTGGCAAGCCTGACAAACCAAAGCGGTCATCCACCGCTGCTGGTGAACGCGAGAGTGAAGCTGATGTGGAAGCTAAACGTAAACCGATGAGCGGTAAGGAGATCGCGGCAGCTCGAGACAAGGGCGAGAATCGTTTTGCCGATCCCGTTCAGTATGGTGTTGCCTTGACGCACGATGCGATTTTGATTCGCACGGGTAGTGAGCTTCACTGCATCAGCGAAGGCGGTGCAAAATGAATCCGTTGATCGCAGGCTGTGCGCTCTGGCTGGTTACGGCATGTTCCACTCAGGCTCAGGTCATCAATTGGGAAGGCGATCCGATTCGCTACAGTAACACTGTGGCCAAACGCAACCCGATTGCTCGTTTGACATCAGCAATCGATGCGGGCGAATCCGAAATCATTGGCGACAATCCGCTTGAGCGTCTTGATTCATTGTTGAATCAGCTAAACATCAACACTTCATCGCAAGTGATGGTCTTTTCCAAAACCAGCTTGCAGAAAACCCACGTGTCACCGCAGACGCCTCGGGCAGTTTATTTCAACGACGAAGTCTTCGTGGCGTATGTGCAGGATGGCGAAGTAGAAATTGCCACGGCGGATCCAGACCTGGGCGCCGTGTTTTACACACTGGACATTAGCAGTCAGGATTCACCTCGACTGGAGCGACAAGCCAATCGTTGCCTGGGCTGTCACGGCGCGGCACGCACGGGCGGTAAGCCTGGCTTTCAAGTGCGATCTGTCTTTCCGGATTCAAACGGGAAGCCAGTCATTCGGGCGGGGAGTTCGCTGTCGACGCATCGCAGTCCTTTGCAAGATCGCTGGGGCGGGTGGTATGTCACAGGACAGCATGGGGACCAGCATCATCTGGGTGGCTACACACTGAACGGTAAGAAGCGTCCGAAGCTGGTGGACAACCGTGATCATGAAAACCAAATGACACTACCCGCTTGCGTGGATGTCGGTGCCTATTTGGATAAGACCAGCGATGTGACGGCGTTGATGGTGATGGAACACCAAGTTGAGGCGTACAACTTGCTGACGCACGCGAATTTTGTAACGCAGCACGTGATTTGGCAGTCAGAGTCGGCAAGTCAGTCGGAATTAGACGCAGTGCAGCGAGAACGAATCGCCGCCGCAGTCCGGCCGCTGGTGACGTACTTGCGATTTGAAGACGAGGTGCCGCTGAAGTTCCCGATTGAAGGAGTGGGAAGCTTTGAGCGAGAATTCCCCGACGCGGCCGATGAAGAAAGGCATCAGCCACTTAGACAGTTTGACTTGCGAACCCGTCTCTTTCGCAATCGGCTGAGCTACGTGGTCAACTCACAGACGTTTGCCAATGTAAATCCGCTGCTGCAAAAGATGATTGGTGAAGCGATTTGGGATTCGGTCGCAGACGACCCAAAGCTGGCGAATGTGATCGCAAACGCAGGCCCCACTTGGTTGCTGCGAGCGCGCTAAGAAAACCGCTTGCAGTCAGTACCCCCTGCCCGATTCGAACGAGCGTTTCCGGACCGAATAAGTCCGATGTCCTGGGCCGCTAGACGAAGGGGGCTGAGTGTGCATGAATCAACTGTAGCAGGCAGACTCCGTTCTGCCGCCCACCGACGAACAGCTGCATTCTGCCAGGGGTAGGCGGGCGGCAGAACGGAGTCTGCCTGCTACTATTCGGAAACCGGTCTTATCACGCCGCGGAGCGTCGCGACGACCTTGTCGCTACTTCTTCGCCTGAAGCTGTGACTCGATCGCCTTGACCAATTCGGCGTCGGATGGCTTGGTTCGCGGGGAGAATCGACCTGCGACGTGTCCATCGCGGTCAATCAAGAACTTCTCAAAATTCCAGCTGATGGGGCCCTTTCCGGCCGGTTTGACGTCTTGAGCCGTCAGGAATTTGTAGATTGGGGCGGCACTGTCCTCGTTCACATCGATCTTGCTGAACATCGGGAACGAAACCTTGTAGTTACTACTGCAGAACGTGGCAATTTCCGCGTCGCTACCTGGCTCTTGGCTGCCGAACTGGTTGCACGGGAATCCGATCACGACCAATCCTTTGTCCTTGTACTTCTCGTAAAGGCTCTGCAGGCCTTTGTATTGACCGGTCAGGCCGCACTGACTTGCCGTGTTGACGATCAGGACCACGTTGCCTTCGTAATCCTCCAAGTCGACGGTTTTGCCATCGATGGTCTTCATTTTGTAGTCCAAAGCACACTCATGTTCGTGCTTTTCCCCGTCCTTTTCATGATGATCGGCGGTACTCACGGTGACAAAAACTCCCAAGGCAACAACGGCTGAAAGAAACAAACGCATGAAAAGTAGCTCCAGAACAGGGGTGAACGCCGCAAGGGCGGCAAATTTTGACTTCTGCCGTGAGTATACGGAGCGTGACAGTGGCAACGAGAGGCCCGACGAATTACGTTCTCCTTTTGCCCAATTGCGCTGCTAGCAACTTGACGAGACATTTTGACGCTGGCAGCATCATCAGTTCCCACCCAACACATTTCCCTCCCAACCATCCGGCGGACCATGGAAAACCGAAAAAGACTTTTGACCGCAGGGTTCCTAACCCTGATCGCCGCCGGCATCGGCTTCGCCGTTCGCGGTGGATTGCTTGACATCTGGTCTAACAAATACGGATTTACGATGACCGAATTGGGGCAAATCACCGGTGGTGGTTTGCTTGGATTCGGTTTGGTCATCCTGATCGCAGGTTTCCTAATCGACTTGGTCGGCTACAAAAACCTGATGATGATCGCGTTGCTTTGTCACGTCGTGTCCGCGGTTATGTTGTTCGCGGCAACGCCGGTTTTCAACGCGTCGGGGAAGGATTCGGTGTACATGCTCTTGTATATATCGATGTTCATCTTTGCGGTGGGCAACGGAATTTGCGAGGGCGTCATCAATCCGTTAACAGCCACGATTTATCCCGAAGCAAAAACGCACTACCTGAACATTCTTCATGCGGGCTGGCCAGCTGGTCTGGTTATCGGTGGATTGATCGTGTTCGCGAAGGATTACGTCAGCTGGGAAATCCTGATGGCGACCTTCCTGATTCCTGTATTGATGTACGGGTTCATTGCGGTGAAGGAAGCGTTCCCCAAAACGGCAGCCGAGCAAGGAAACATTTCGTACGGCGGTATGTTTGCCCGATTGATCGGCCCTTTCTTTATCATTCTCTTGATCACGCATGCGTGCGTTGGTTATGTGGAACTGGGAACGGATAGTTGGATCAACAAGATCACCGGTAACATCCTCAAGAGCGCTTCGATGGGAACCGCTCTCTTCATCTACACGTCTTTGCTGATGACTGGTCTGCGATTTTTCGCTGGCCCTATTGTTCACAAAATTTCGTCGCTCGGTCTGCTGCTTTGTAGAGCAGTGATCGGAGCACTCGGCCTGTACCTAATTAGCATCGGCGAAACGGTGCCATTCATGTTCTTCGCAGCTACCGTTTACGCGTGTGGAAAGACGTTCCTTTGGCCAACAATGCTGGGCGTTGTCGGCGAGCGATTTCCCGAAAGTGCAACGGTTGCAATGGCATTAATGGGCTTTGCTGGAATGACGTCGGCAGGTTTACTTGGCGGCCCTGGCATCGGTTACAAGCAAGACTATTACGCTTCGCAGTACATTCAGGAAAACAATCCTGAGACCTTCGAGCGGGTGAAGGCACCCAACGAGAATAAGTTCTTGGTCTTTCCAAGCATCACGGGAATCGACGGATCAAAGGCCGGAATGCTTGAAGACAATGGAGCCAAAATGCTCTCGGACGTTGCCATCGCTGGTAAAGCGATCGACAGCGAGGACTTCAAAGGGCTGAAAGATCAGGCCGACTGGTGGGAATCCAACAAGGAATTTGCTGCCACCGACGCCGAGCCGGTCAAAGCGGCCACGCTTCACGGTAGTCGCATGGCACTGCGAATGACGGCACTTGTGCCCGCCGCCATGGCAATTCTTTACTTGATCTTGATCGTTCTCTTCAAGGCACCCAAACAAGAAGGCCATCCTGAGCTTGCCGATGAAGCTCCGGGAACTGAGATGTAGCGGTATCGAAATGTAGTTTCGCGGTACTTCGCGGAATTTGATGCATCGCCGGTGTCTGCTGACCCCAATGGTCGACAGGCACCGGTTTTTTCGTTTCCAGACGCCGTCTCTACGAAACGACTGACTTTTCATAGAATCTGGCCAACGCAAATTCACACCCTCAACCCCTGATCGATCGTGTTACGCTCCCACACCTGCGGGCAACTCCGCAAAACTGACATTGGCACCGAAGTTACCCTTTGCGGCTGGGTCGAAAGTAAGCGTGATCACGGTGGAGCTGTGTTTATCGATTTACGTGATCGCTACGGGCTAACACAAGTCGTGCTGGGACCACCCGAAGCCAATGCGGATTTGATCGCCGAAGCTGGCAAGGTGCCCGCTGAAAGCGTGATTCTGATCAAAGGCAAAGTCGCCGATCGCCTGGAAGGTAAAACCAACGACAAGCTGGACACCGGTGATATCGAAGTTCGTTGCCATCACTACGAGATCTTGAACGCCTGCACGACGCCGCCCTTCACGCCCGGACAAAGCGATCTGCCAGGCGAAGATTTGCGACTGAAGTACCGCTTCTTGGATCTGCGTCGCAGCGAAATGCAAAAGGCACTCGTTCGCCGAAGTCAGATCATCAAGAAGATGCGTGACTACTTTGCCGAGCGTGATTTTATCGATGTGGAGACCCCGATCCTGGGGCGTAGCACACCTGAAGGTGCACGTGATTACTTGGTTCCCAGCCGAGTGCACGCGGGCCACTTTTACGCGTTGCCCCAGTCGCCGCAGTTGTACAAGCAGATTTTGATGGTTGCTGGTTTTGACCGCTACGTCCAGGTCGCCAAGTGTTTTCGTGACGAAGACCTCCGTGCTGACCGGCAGCCGGAATTCACGCAGTTGGATTTGGAAATGTCCTTCGTCGATAGCGACGACATCATCAGCATGATCGACGGTTTGGTTGCAGAAACAGCCAAAGAAGTTTTGGGCAAAGACGTCAAGCTTCCGCTACCAAGAATGACTTACGACGAAGCGATGCGGCGCTATGGCCATGACGCACCGGATTTGCGATTCGACATGGAGATCGTCGACGTCACCCCCGTCGCCAAGAAAACCGAATTCCGTGTGTTCCGTGGTACGGCCGACGCCGGCAATTTTGTTCGCGGCATGCGGGTGCCTGGTGGCGCAAAGCAGTACTCGCGCCGCCAGATCGACGCACTGACCGAATTCGTCAAAGAGTTCGGTGCCAAGGGACTGGCTTGGTTCCGCGTCGAAGACGACGGTTCGCTGTTCAGCCCCATCGCCAAAAACTTCGAAACAGAACACCTCGCTGAAATCAAAGAACTGCTCGCTGGTACACCTGGCGACTTGCTCGTGTTCTTGGCGGACACGTGGGAGACGACCTGCAAAGGTCTGTACGCACTTCGCAAGCGTTTTGGTGCGGAGATGAAACTCTATGATGCCGACGCACTGAATTGCAGCTGGATCACCGAGTTTCCGATGTTCGACAAGGACGAAGAAACCGGCAACTGGCACGCCATGCACCACCCATTTACTGCGCCCCTTGCAGAAGATTTACCCAAACTAGAATCCGACCCCGCTGGCTGTCGCGCTCAGGCCTATGACCTTGTCATCAACGGTAGCGAAGCAGGCGGTGGTACGATCCGAATCCACGACAGCGAGACACAATCCAAAGTGTTTGGCCTGCTGGGAATTGACGAAAAGACGGCCGAAGATCGTTTCGGATTTCTGCTCAACGCCCTGCGATTCGGTGCACCACCGCACGGTGGAATCGCGTTGGGAGTCGATCGCTGGGTGATGTTGTTCGCCGGACTTGAAAACATCCGCGAAGTCATCGCGTTCCCTAAAACGCAAAAAGCTAGCGACTTGATGACCGATGCGCCTGGCGAAGTCGATGCAGCTCAGCTTACCGAGCTGTACTTGAAAACGACTGTCAAAAAGTAGATCGCAACTTATTCCGTTTCTCGATCGACTTTGACCGTGATCGGAAACGGACTGACATCTGTTCTACATCCGACATCAAGTCGCTGCTACTTCGCTGCTTTTTTGGCTTTGGCAGCTTTGACTTGCAGCGACTCCAAGAACGGCTCAAGTCGGCGTTTCTGACGATCATCCGCGCCAGCAGCTTCAATGGCTTGCTTCTGAGATTTGATCGCGTTGTCCCATTGACCATCGGCAGCGTAAAGCTGAGCGATTGTATTGTTCAGAAAAACTCCAGCATCAACGGGAGCTTTCTCCTTACTGGCCTGAATTGCTTCGATGATGTCGGTATCGAGAGGGCCCAGGTCACCACCCTGTTGATAGGCTTCGTACAGCGAATAACCGAATTGTGCGAGGTGAATTGGATTGTCCTTCATCGCTTCGATTTGCTTGCGATAGTAAGCGACCAACGGGTCGGTGATTTTGCCACTTGATACCATCAGGCTGAATCGGATGTCTGTCCACTCGACAATTAGCTCTTCGATTTCGCTGGCCTTCGCCTTCTTCAATTCCGCCTCGGCAAATTTAATTGCGTCTTCAAACTTGCCAGCTCCGGCAAGCATCGACAGCTTTTCCAAACCGGCTTCAAACTCCGCTTTCGCATCAAATACTTTTTTGAATTTTTCGCGATCCCATTTGCCTTCGACGACCGCTTCCAAAGGCTCGTCCATTTCCATCGGATGACCGATCCATTCGATTTGCCCGGTTTTGCCGACAATGAACGAAGTCGGGATACCGTTTTGGTTCGCGGCTTCCATATAAGACTCATGAACACTTCGATCCGGGTCAGTTGTCAAGCAATACGCCGAAGTAACTTCACCAAAAGTCTTGCCGGCTCGTGGATGGGGCTGCGAAAGCACACTCTCCACCTCGTCCAATGACTCATCGGAGATGCTGATGATTTGAACATCCCGGCCGCGGTACTTGTTCTGCGTCTCGGCAAGGTGTGGCATGCTCATGATGCAAGGTCCGCACCACGTTGCCCAAAATTCAACGACGTAGACTTTGCCTTTTCGTAACTTCGTGACAGGTTTAAAAAATCCGTTGCCATCTTGGATCCAATGTTCAATATCCAACGATGGCGCGACCGACCCAATGCTCAGTGCCTGGTCCGCAGCCGCGGGGGCACGATGGACGATCAAAAGAGCTAATGAACAGACGACAAAGAAAAACGCGCGCATCATAATCTTTGATTGGGGGTTATCGATCGAGCCTGTTTCGGCGACCACAGGCTGCGGTGACACCGGTTCCGGCTGCGTAATCCTGGGAATTGCAGGTGGATTTTCAACAGACATTTGCGGTCAAACCATCCTACGCATTGAAAGGCACTTTATCTCAGATCCTGTTTCCATCGCTAGCCGACCTTACCCGTCAAAGGCAATTGGAGAGGTCAGCTGGACCCGCAGGGAAGCCTCCGAGCTATCGACTGGTTAACAAATGGCGATTTGCTCGCATTTCCCGCCAGAATTACTCGGCTTTTCCGGCGTTCTACGGTGCTTCTGGCGGCATTTTTTCGGCATCCTCCGCACCCGGCTTGGCATTTTCCTCTTCCGCCGTCCCGGACTTTTCTTTGGCGGCATTCTCGGCGTCTAACTTGGTTTGCTGTCGCTTGGACACTCGGCGAGAACGCCGGGGAGGAACCTGCTGCGGTTCACCATAAATCCGTTCCGTCGTCACCGTGATCTTATTCCCACGAATTTTCGTGTCGTCTGGCGGTTCGTAGAAGCCCGCGACCGAAATGGCATCGCCTTCTTGAGCCAAGCTCAAATTGTGAAAGCGGATCTCGAAGAAAGCGGTCTGCGCGAGCGGTGCGACCACGGGGATTTTGCCCGCTTGCACCATGATCGCTCCATTGCCATTGATCCCCATCAAACTACCGACAACCGTGTACTTTGCGATGCCGACGGGTTTCTTTTTCCCGGCGTGCCGGTCGGCGGGATGCACTCCTGGCATGAATCGTTCGCGCGAGTGTCCCGGTACGCCCTGCAAATTGACGGGTTGAAAAATCTCGACCTTATCGATTGGTACCGCAGCCACGCCAGCGGGCGAGAAGGTGCCGCTGAAACGCACCAGCATGCCTCGCTGAAGAAACGGAGGCTTGGCTTGAGCGACGAAGGTTAACGAGGGTGCTTGGGCAGGAACCTGAACCTGAACGTCGGTGCCGTCTTCGCGTGTGACGTGCAGCACCCCACGCTGCATGCCTTTCAAAGTGCCTTTGAACTCCGAGACCTCGTTGGCTGGCGCATTGCTGAAACCAGCCCCTGGCGCATTGCTGAAACCAGCCCCTGGCGCATTGCTGAAACCGGCCCCAGGCGGATCGTCCGCGCTGGCAAGGCCGCAAAAGCATGCCAGCACCAAAGTGATCGATGAAGCCAATTGGACGGAACTTTGAACGACGGAGCGTTGAAACGCGATGGAGCTAGATCCGACGAAATGATTCATGAAACGGATTTGGTTAGTAGGGAAGGGGTTTCGCATCAGGAACGCAACTCACGATTATAAAGGCAGGTTGCGTGCCATGCGCAGCAGGGAAATCATGGCAAATCGTCTTCTAACCACATTGGCTTGCTTTTCACCGCTCCACCCCGCGTCGAAACACGCCTCAAGGCGTAGAATACGCTGCGCCGAAACCTCGTTGACCACACTGGAAAACGGTAGCGCCGACCGTATTCTCTCGATCCGCCTCTAGTCTATGTCTGCTCAGTCCAAATCGAAATCCATCACCACACGATCGCTCCAGCGAATGGCGCGAGATGGCCTGCGGATCTCCATGCTGACGGCGTACGACTTTCCCACGGCAAGAATCTTAGACGACGCCGGTATTGAAATATTGCTTGTCGGTGACTCGTTGGCCATGGTCGTTCAAGGACACGAAACGACTCTGCCCGTGACGATGGATCAAATGATCTACCACGCAGAGATGGTTGGCAGGGCAGCGAAACGCGCCATGGTGGTGGTTGATTTGCCGTTTCCCGAAGGACAGTTGAGTATCCAAAGGTCACTTCGTTGCGGCGCCCGCGTCTTAAAAGAAACGCAGTGCCATGCAGTCAAACTGGAGGGAGGTGCCGAGCAGGCCGAGCGAATCGAAGCGTTGGTCACAGCAGGTATCCCCGTGATGGCGCATGTGGGACTGCGGCCACAAAATGTGTTGGTCGATGGTGGTTACCGAGTTCAAAAAGACACTCAGCGGCTGGTCGATGATTCACTGGCCGCCGAACGCGCCGGTGCCTTCTGTGTTCTGGTCGAGTGCGTATCCAGCGAAATCGGCCAAGCCATTACCGATGCCGTGTCGGTCCCTACCATCGGCATCGGTGCCGGGCCTCATACAAATGGCCAAGTCCTAGTGACCAATGACCTGATCGGCCTGACCTCTGGCCACGTTCCAAAGTTCGTTCGGAAAATGTCCAATGTGGGCGATTCCATTGGCAAGGCAGCGGCGGACTACAAGAGCGCCGTTGACGATGGTTCATTTCCCGACGCCGAAGAATCTTTTTAAGCTGATCCCAAAAACTGCACGACTCATGAACGACAACATCAAGCCATTTCCAACACTTCCCGAACTACACCAGGCCGCAGTCGATGCGTTTTGTGATTTGGCGAAATCGACCGTCGATGCAAACGGTGCCTTTCGTGTTTCGCTCTCGGGTGGGTCAACGCCAAAACGCATCTATGAAATGTTGGCACAACGCGATCTTCCCTGGCAGAGTATCCATTGGTTTTGGGGTGACGAGCGAAATGTCCCCCATGAACATGCCGACAGCAACTTTTTGATGGTACGCAGTGCACTGTTGGATCATGTGCCTATTCCGCAAGCAAACGTCCACGCCGTACCTGTGGACGTGGATGACCCAAAATCCGCTGCCAAGCAATACGAAGCCACGCTGCGTGAACATTTCGCAGGCGAGTCGTTTCCCCGTTGGGATCTGGCACTGCTTGGCATGGGTGACGATGCACACACCGCGTCGCTGTTCCCGCAGACCAAAGCTCTTCAAGAAACGACACGTTGGTTTGTCGAAAACTGGGTCGAAAAATTCGATGCCTATCGTTACACGTTGACGGCACCCGCCATCAATTCGGCCAAGCAATCCTGGTTTCTGATCGCGGGCGAGAACAAGCAACAAGCACTCGCGCGGGTATTCTCTAATCACCACGAACCCGAAACATATCCATCGCAATTAGTGTCGCCGTCGCGTTGGTTCATCTGTGCCGACGCCGTTGCTTAGATGACGACGCCGCGGTTCAATTGACTTCAAGCTTCAGCTTTGAGACCAGCGAGAAATCCCCTTAACTCCGGACAAACTGAAACGACTCAGCGTCGAATAGCCCGCGGTCGCTTAGCTTCAGTTTTGGGATCACTAGTAAGGCCATGAACGAGAGCGTCATGAATGGCGAGGTCAATTGGCTGCCGAGAACCGATTTCGCAAACGCTTCAATGTCTTCGTATTGCTGGGCAACTTGAAACGCATCTTCATCGCTCATGATGCCACCAACGCCCAGCGGCAGTGACTTGGACTCGTGGCCTGACACGGCCGCGATGCCACCTTTCTGATCAATGACGAGGTTTACAGCGGCAGAAATCGCTTGATCACTCACACCAACCGCAACAATGTTGTGTGAATCGTGTGCCACGCACGATGCGATTGCACCTGTGCGAAATCCAAATCCCTGGATCCACGCCAACGCGGGTTGAACCGATGGTTCGTTGTGTTGATATCGATTGACGACAGCAATCTTTAAAATGTCCTTCGTGACGTTCGGCTGAAGGGCACCGTCAATACTCTCCAAAGTGACTTCAGCCCGGTCGGTCACTAGCGAACCGTCATTGGCAATGATCACATCGACTTGGCGTTTGTCGCTCTCGTCGTAGCAGAAGTCGGCCGAAGCATGTTTGCGGCAAGCGAACTGGTTGACGGGGGCAACCGGAACGGAGGGAATAAGTGGCTCGCTGTCTTTGGCTACCCATTGCCCTTGAATCATCGTTGATTGCACCGTCCAGCTTTTCAGATCGTTAACAACAATCATGTCTGCCGGGTCCGCGACTCGAAGCTGGCCGACATCAAGATCATAGTGTGCAATCGGATTGAGGCACGCGATTTGTAGAACATCATATAGATCGTGTCCTCGCTTGATCGCTTCTGCGACGACTTGGTTGATATGCCCGATGGCCAAGTCGTTGGGGTGTTTGTCATCGGAACAAAACATCAATTGGCCGGGTGCTTGCCTAATCAATGGATGAAGTGCATCGAAGTTCTTCGCCGCGCTCCCTTCACGGATCAATATCTTCATGCCCAACGAAAGTTTGTGGGCGGCTTCTTCGATGCAAGTGCATTCGTGGTCGGTGGAAATGCCAGCGGCGCAGTAACCCCTTGCTTGTTCACCCGTTAACCCTGGAGCATGACCGTCAATTGGTTTGCCAAGTTCCTTCGCCGCTGCGATCTTGCTTAACACTTCCTCGTCCCCGGAAAGCACGCCTGGGAAATTCATCATTTCGGCTAAGTAGTGAATGTCCTGCCGCTTGAGTAGTTGACGAACTGCGGTCGCATCAATTCTTGCCCCTGACGATTCGAATTGGGTGGCCGGCACGCAGCTTGGCGCACCGAAATAGCATTTAAGCGGCACGCGGTCGGCGTTTTCGATCATGAAGTCGATGCCAGGAACCCCCATCACGTTGGCGATCTCGTGGGGATCCGAAACCACGGCTACCGTGCCATGGAGCGTCGCCAAACGCGCGAATTCGCTGGGGACCAGCATCGAACTTTCAATGTGAATGTGCGCGTCGATAAATCCTGGTAGGACAAACGGCAGAGAATCATCAATTGAATCACCCAATTCATCGATCGCAGCAATACGCCCGGCTCGAATCGTGATCCGGGCAGCAGCAATGCGTCTGTTTAAGATGTCGATGCGATTCGCGATCAGTTCTAAGTTCAAGTTCCTGCATCCAATTTTGCGTCAAGCTCTGTTCCGCTGGTGAAAACGCAAGTATACCGATGGTTGTTTCCATGCGGACCAAGAGGACAACATGTTGATTTTATCTGGCCAGATATTGATCGCTGACGAGACCGGCGACTGTCACCTTGAACCCGGCGTCGTGCGCATCCAAGGCGAGCGCATTGCCGAAGTGACGCTGGGAGAGTCGGCGCGTTCGCCGGACTTTGGTGGGCCTGAAGCTCTCATCTGCCCGGGATTCATCGATGCACACCTGCACTTGCCGCAGTTTGACATGATCGGTGCCCACGGCATGCCGCTTCTGCGATGGTTGGAAGAGGTCACGTTCCCTGCCGAACAGAAATGGGCGGACGAGAGTTATGCACGATCGATGTCGCGGCGCGTGATGAAGGAGTGTTTTCGGTTTGGAACAACCGGTATTTGCGCGTACGCAACTTCGCACCACGCGGCAGCATTGGCGGCTTTGGAGGAAGCTCGTTTAGCGGGCATGCGCGGCGTCATTGGCCAGGTCTTAATGGACCGCAATGCACCGCAGGAACTGTGCCCCGAAATTGACCGGCAAGTAGACGAAGTGGATCGGACTCTGCGCCTTCATCCACCGAATTCGCGAATGTCCGCTGCAGTGACGCCACGTTTTGCGATTTCATGTACACAAGAACTTCTGACCAAGTCTGGCGAGATTGCTCAGCAGCATGAATCGGCGGTGCAAACTCACCTTGCCGAAACGGAGCGAGAGTGCGGTCTTGTCAAAGAGCTCTTCGGCGGCATTGGCTATGTCAACGTTTATAACGAGGCGAGTCTTTTGACAAAGCGTACGATCCTGGGGCATGGAATTCACTTGGACTCAGCGGACCGAAAAATCCTGAGTGCTTCGGAAGCTGCGATTGCTCATTGCCCTACAGCCAATTCGTTTTTGCGATCCGGCTTGATGAATCGTCGTTCTTTGGTTGAAAGCCGCGTGCCAACGGTCTTGGGAAGCGACATCGGTGCAGGTTATGAGAAAAGCATGGTGCGCGTCGCTCGAGCGATGATCGAAACGGCTTCGGCCATTGGAAGACACTTTCCATCTGCCTCGCAAGCCTGGCATCAGATCACAGCGGGAAATGCTGACGCTCTGGGTTGGACGGATGCAGGGCGGTTGAAGGTCGATCATCCCGCAGATGTCCTCGTTATCCAGCCGACGATCCCGTGGTTAGGATTCAATGTCGATCCTCTGTCAATGCTGCTCTTTGCCTGGGATGACCGCTGGATTGAACGAACTTTTGTTCTCGGGCGTAACCAGTTGGCATCTGATGATTTACAATAACGTCTTACCCGATTTTCGATTCAATCACGCAGCGCAACTCACTATGAAACCATCGACGCTTGTTCTTCCTATTCTCGTGGTCGTTCTCTCGCTTCCATCCGGGGTGCAGGCGGAAAATCCCGCCAAAGTGGTTTTCCAAGACGATTTCCAAAGCGGTTCAGATAAGTGGGAAATCTTGGATCCGAAAACCTGGAAGCTATCCGAGCGTGAGGGTAACAGCACCCTAGAGATCACCGAGAGGAAAAGCGAATACAAGCCGCCCGTTCGCAGCCCAGGGCATGTCGCGCTGGCAAAAGGCCTCTCGCTAGGCAGTTGTGAAATCACATTCAAGGTTCGAAGCACGAAAGATACGGGCAACCACCGCGACTGCTGCGTCTTTTTCAATTACCAGGATGACCAGCACTTCTACTACGTTCATTTGGGTGCAAAGCCGGATCCTCACAGCGGCCAAATCATGATTGTCAACGAGGCGCCGCGAAAGGCACTCACCGAAAACGAAACACTGACACCTTGGGATGACAACTGGCATACCGTCCGCGTAACTCGCAACATCAGTGACGGCACGATCAAGGTGTTTTTTGACGACATGGAAAAGCCGCACATGGAAGTGAAGGACGGGACATTCACAAAAGGTCGTATTGGAATCGGTTCTTTCGACGACCTCAATGAATTCGATGATGTGGTTGTGCGAGTCGAGTAAGCAAACGAAAACCCCAGCCACAGATGCAAAGACTGTGACTGGGGTGGCGATTGTCTGGCGAGAATCTAAGAGGCACTTAGGGGGCATCTAAGGAGCTTACTTTTCGATCTCCCCAAGAATCTTCAGAAGTTCGTTTGCGGTCGCGCGATCCTTGAGTGATCCATCGACCTTGCCGCGGACGATCCCCTTGGAATCGATTACGTAGTTGTCAAAAGTTCTTTTCTTTGAGCTGTAAGCGGCCGATGACTTTTTGTTGGGATCGAGCCCGAGCACAAACGTCTTGCGATTGGCTGGCTGGACTTTTTCTTCGATCTTCTTCAGGCCATCGACGCCATCACTTTCTTCGCGAAAGACGAATACCAATTCGGTGTTCAGCTTCTTGAAGTCTTCTGCTTGCTGTTGCAACTGGACCAGTTGCTTCATGCAGAAGGGTCACCAATGGGCACGGCTGAACATCAACGCCACATTTTTGCCGCGGCCGGTAACGTCGGAGAGTTTCAGTTCCTTTCCATCAATTCCCGTCATGGTGATGTCGGGAGCCGTTTTCCCAACGGTAACAGTGGCGACCTTTTCGTCGGCGCCAGCGAACGTGCCAAGCAACATCACGACGATGCTTGTGTAGAGGAGGGTTTTCACTTGCGTAGCTCGGTTGCGAGGAAAGAGAGTTTAAACGTGACTAAAACGCTATTTTGTCGGAGCGTCGATTTCGTAAAGCACGATGACAAGGATGTCACCCGCAGCAAAACTACTCATCGGCCCTTGGGCACTGCCTGGCTGGCTGGCGAGATTTCCGGTGATCGACAACACACGCGCGCCGCTCTTTCGCATCCAACGATTGATCTGGTGTTCCATCTGCGGAATTTCAGTGTCAACGCTTTTGAAAATCTTGACTTGTTGCATTGCGATTTCGCGGCCGAACGAATGAGAAGATCAGCGGAATTACTGACCAGCCAGGATTATAACGCGAGAAAGAGGGGTCGCGTCTACCGTTTGATCGATTCGGGCTCACGATTAGGCCCTTCTGCGATCGGCCGAAGCGGTATGAATGGCTTTGGTTTTGGCTCCCACAACTGCAGACGGATCTCGTCAATGGTCGCCTCGCCACCACCGATCAGCTCAAACATGACTTTCACTTCTTGGTCGCTGACCGTCTGGCGGTAGAGTCGTACGGGGGTCCAGTCAGGCTTGCCGCGAACCAAAATCCCAAGCTCTTGACCGCCCGTGCTGTCGTAAACCAAGAGCCCTTGGTGGGGGTCGCCGAAACCGAGCGTGCGGACCATCGCATCGATACGAAACGCCTTGCCAGCGGGGATCCGAACCGAAGGACTGGCGATCTGAACAGACGTCCCTTGGTACCCGCCGGGCAGCGGATCGTCATCCTTGGGCATCACGGTGGCGCGCAACGCACCGCCTCCCGAAAAAGCGCCTCGCTTGATCATGGCAACGTCGGACTGCGCCGAGGCACTTTGCCGAAGCCCGAACGTCCAACGGTCTTCGCCAAAAACATCCGGTCGATCAAGTGATCCGGTTGTCAGTCGGTTGATACCCCATCCTTCAGCTTCTTGAAAAAGCGGTTGCCAAGTGATTTGCACCGGACCGGCACTACAGTGCAGCGGTGGCGAACTGGTCGGACGCGGCCAATCCGGCATCAGTGCTTCGGATAATTGCCACTGACACCGCAGCGCCCACGCATCGGCGCGGCGAGCCATTCGCAAAGAAGCGGCGACGTCACCTGCTCGATAGGCCGGTTCGGCATCAGCAAGTGTTCGCATCGCCGCTGAAATCAGATCCGTAGGCGGCTGTGCATTGGTCGCGCGAGCCGCAGTCGCAGCGGTCCAGTCTTCGCGAGTGCGCCGCACCATGTCGCTGGTCAACTGCCAACGATCCAATCCTGCCTGCTTGGCAAACATGGCTGCTGATTCGGCTAGTTTGCCGCCGACGCTCGGGTCGCTACTAAGAACGATGATTTCGGCGACGTCGGGAGAAACAATCTCCAGCCGCGCACCGGTAGCTGTCGTTTCGGGTGTGATTCGCTCCGCGGCAAAATGTGTCAGCCGCCAAGCATTTTTTGTTGCGTCCTCGGGCGCGAGCAGTATTTCCAAAGAATCGCCATCACCGGATAACACCTCATTTCCGCGCAGTGCAATCGAAGTCGCGATCAGAATCTCGGTACCGTCCGCGACCAGGTGACCACAACGATACGAAGCGCCAACCACCGGCATTGGTGCTGCAGGACGAGCCCCGGCAACCCAAGGTGCCAACATCGAAATCATCCGATTGACGAAACTCAATGACATCGCTCGCTGGGAATCGAATTCACTTCCCGAAGCCAAAGAACGCGATGACCGATAGAGGATCGCTTCGGGTGTCGTCTCCAAGCTACGCATGGCTTGAAGATACATTGAATGCCAGCGAAAACTCTCGGGTGGTGGAGCTCCGATCAGTCTTGCAATCGCACTTGCTTGTTCCAACGCCGTTTCTGGCGGCATCGACGCAATCCCCACGGCTGCGTGAATCCGCCCACTCACGCTTGCTCGCGTCTGCACCATTTCAGCAACTTCTTCGCCTGCGGTAATGCCTCGTACACGCGGTGGCAAATCATCAATCATGCCATCGACCAGCGGCGAGTACTTTTGCCAAGTCTCTGCGGGGGCGGCAATGATCGGTCGCTGCCAGCGAGGCGGAAAACCTCGCAGTCTGCGAGACGTGATCGCGGTTTGATTGACTCGCTGCCGGTCCAATGCAAGGCCAGAACCTACGTACCAAGCTGCAATGGGATCCAACAAAGCCTGCAAGCTGGGATCGGGGGCAGTCGGCGGTGGCGCGTAAATCAACATTCGCGACTGCACCGCTTCACGCAGAATGGCAGCCGTCGGCGGGTTGGCTAAAAGCACGCCATCAAACCCCAGCGAACGTATCCAGCTGAGTGGTTCGCCGTTGTGCTGCAGAACTTTGGTGACTTTCCCGGGTGGGAACGGCGATTGAATTAACGGAAGTAGACCTAGGAACTCGTCTCCGGGCGTCACCCGGTTCGCAATCGCGTTTCCGTTTTTCTTCTCAGCAAATTCTGCTTCGCCACGTGTCCTTGGGACATGCCCCGACGCGCCGACGGGTATCATCGAATCGACAAACAGTTCGTCAATTCGCAGCGATGTTTTTCCCGCGCCCGTGAAGGCGTTAATGATGACCGCGTCGACGTAGGGATCGCCCAAGTCGATTTGACTTCCACGTGCCTGTCGAACAGCGATCGTCCGCTGACGCAAAGGCTTTTCGATTTTGCCAACGCCAATGGTGCGGAATTCGCCCGGGGCATCATAGGATGCGCCGTAGACGATCGTCGAAAGAGGACGCCGTGAATCAGGATCTTGCGTGTAGGGATACCGAACGCGAAAACCAATCCGGGCGCCGGCAGCGGCACTCATCACGGAAACTCTTGCTGTCAGCCCGTCAATGGCTTGCACGGGTTCGATCGGGTAGACCAAAATTGCTTCGCTGCCATGGCCCGCCGAAAACGTAATCGTCTCACAAGCTCGCCTATCCAAACCGCCATCGGCCAGGTGCTTCTGATCCAGAACTCTCGCATCACAATCAGACGTGTCCAGCGACCAACGCGGTGGATGTGCATCCAGTCCATCGTAGAGCTGCGCTTCGACTCTTCCGGCTAGCACGGTTACCCAAAACATAATGGACACCGCCGATCGCAGGGCAATGCGCAAGGTTTGCCAAGCCGGAATGACCAGCGGCGATATCGTTCCTGATCGTATTGCAGTGGTCATTGATCGTTGACCCAGGGGCCCGGAATGGGAACAATCAGCCGCACGACGTCACCCGCGTGATCGACTGG
>CAYUGI010000066.1:0-26306 GCA_964444105.1 uncultured Pirellulaceae bacterium | reverse complement strand
GTCCGACCCTCCCGCAAGCGAGAGGGTGAAGACTTGCGCAACATCAGAACTGGCGTTTCGCGCTAAATTTTCAAATCCAGACGTTCCTTCACTTAGCGTTGTTTTATCGTCCAGAGCCTTTGCCACCCGCGATAAACTCCAGCAACGCTTCTTCAGAGATTGCGTGCGTCGCACCGTGCCCCTCATTTAAGACCTTCAAGTGAACAACGTCACCGTCCAGATAGATGAATGACTCCACGTTTTCTGCGGCAACGGTTGGCGTTTCCAATTGCTTTCCGCCGAATCCCATTTGCTTGGCCCACAGGAAAGTGGAACGCTCCGCATCGACAAAAGCAAGCTTGCCCGTCTTGGCGGGAATTGATTTTGATGAACCCCCGTGATACGGAACCAATCGGTCATCAACCCCCGAAATGTTCAATAGCCGTCTGCCTGTCACCGGTGTTGCCACGGATTCGTAGTTGTTGTCGACACCTTTCTTTTTGAAATGCTTGCCGTCGTGCTGCCATACATTCAGCTGGCTGACACTGCTAACGTAGTTGCGCACACCGGGTAACTCGCGTTCAATCATCAATTGGTTCACTAGCGCTGCCCCGTTGGACGATCCCATGATCGTAAAATCGTCCGGGTCAACATTGTCGTACATCGAAAGCGACTCGACGACTGCTTCGATGAAACCACCGTCATCTGCTTTGGATCGTTCTGAGACGATATTCCAACTTTCGCGGTATCCCTGAGCAAATACCAAAACGTACTGTGATGCGATCTTCTTCCGATTCCGTAGCCATCCCTGCAACGCTCTCTTTGCGTTTCCACCATTACCATGCAGAAATATCAAGACCGGAAATCGACGTCTTTCAGCCTTTGTGCCGCCGCTCGCGGTAGGAACGTTGACGTGATAAGGCCGCTTGTACGACTTTTCCTGCGACCAGGTCTGCTGAACAAAATACGTTCCTGTTGAAACGAAACCTGCGTCGGCTTGCAGTTCGTCCGCGTCCATTTCCATGGTCAATCTGTCGCGACGTCGCTCTAGTGAATCGATCGTCGCATCCAAACGCGCAACGCGTTGGCCGTCCTCTGACTCTTCGGCCTGTTCACGCTGCTCGATCGCCGCGTCCAGCTCCTTTTGAACCTCGGCGATTTTGCTCAAGCTTCCAAGCCTTCGCTGGATTGCCTTGGCTTCACTCTCCAGTTCCTTTAGATCGCGGCGAAGCATGGATTGCTCTGCCAGAATGCCACGCATGTCCCGACTCTTTGGCACAATCTCATTGCTGGACGAATTGTCCTGGGCAAAAGTGGGGCCAGCGACTAGCGCTACGACTGCGATGCACTGTAGAAAGAAGTGATTGCAGGAAATCTTCGGCGCGAACGATTCTCGACTCATATCCTGTTCTACTTCTTTCGTTTCGATTTCTGTTTTCCCAGCAGCACTGCCCGGTTTTTCTCGAACCCCGCTTCGGTGCGTTTGGCGATCAACTGACTCCGCATCGTGTCAACGACCGACGCGTATTGGGGATTGCGAGCCAGGTTTTGAAACTCGCCGGGATCATTCTTCAAATCATAGAGCTCACTGCCCTTGTCTCCAAAACCCCACTGCGTAAATCGCCAGTCGTCGGTACGAAGGGATTCGCCACCACTGCGACTGATGGTAAAGGCCTCGCTCTTCTTCCACGCGGGGGAATCCGTGTCGGCAAGTAGTGGCTTCAGGCTTGTTCCTTGCAGTGATTTAGGTGCAGCAAGGCCAGCCAACGCGGCAAGGGTTGGATAGAGGTCAACCAACTCGGTGATTTTCGATGTGCCGCGCCCATGCATTTCTTTTTGCCAAGGGACGCTGATGATGAACGGAACACGCGTCGCTTCCTCAAACAGATGCTGTTTCTGAAACTTGTTGTGATGCCCCAACAGATAGCCATGGTCACTACTGAAAACAACAATCGTATTGTCGGCCAGTCCCTGTTCTTGAAGCGCGTCCAAGACACGGCCGACTTGTGCATCCATGTAGGAAACACTGGCGTAGTAGGCTTGAAGCAAACCTTTGTGCAGTTCAGGTGTGACGCCATACGTGGTGTTGTTGTTTTTGTAGCCGCGAATAATCGCTGGCACATCATCAAGATCCTTCTCGGGAACAAGCGGCGCGTTCATGGCCTGCCGTTCGTAAATGTCAAAGTACTTTTGCGGGGCGACCAAGGGCACGTGAGGACGGACGAAACCAACCGCTAGAAAGAACGGCTTATCTTTGACGCGACCAAGAATTTCGATGGCACGATCGGCTGCCATCCCATCGGCGTGTTCGCTATCTCCGCCGCTTGCAACTACACCAGTAAAACTCTGCGAACCCTTGTCCTTGGGAGACCAATTCGTCAAATCGCCCGGTGCATTTTGTTCTGCTGCCTTAATGTTGAACGCTTCGTCCCACGACATTGGGTCGTCGCTTTCCGCTGTCCCATCAATAATCTCAAACGGAATTCGCATGTGATAGATCTTGCTGACCCGCGCTGCGTAGTACCCGTTGTTGCGAAAAGTCTGGGACAGAGTTACCACGTCAGGCATACTGCCTCGCAGAGTACCAGCGTTGCCAAGCGTCAAGTTGGTATACGGATACAGCCCGGACATGATCGATGCTCGCGATGACCCGCAGACTGGGTACTGACAGTGCATGTTCTCGAATTTCACGCCGCGGGCTGCCAAGCGGTCCAGATTCGGTGTTTTGCATTGCCGATGGCCAAAACCGCTCAGCGCCGTGTTCAAATCGTCTGCAATCAAAAAGAGTACGTTAGGTTTGTTCGGTTCCGCGAAGACAGGTGTAGCCAGCCAACTAAATAGCAGGACCAATGGGATCAAAAAATGTCTTTTCATAGGTAAATTTCAGATTGATGTCGCGCAAACAGACAGATGGCGAATCGCCGATCCCGATCCATGAGTGATACGACGGTTCGGCTGGGATTATACTTCTTTTCAGTTTGGTTCGTCGGTGTCGGCGATAGGCAGCGGATGATAAGTTGGCGTCTCGCCATTGATCAAACAGTCTCTTAGTAACTGTCCCGAGATAATGTTCGTACGATGGACAATCATGTCCGTCAAAAGTAAGCGACGGACTAGGAAGTCCGTCGTGCAAATCGGGAAGTTGTTTTGGGACAGCTCCTTAGCCTTTGTAAGTCCGATCCTGAGACGTCCATGAAAGCCGCCACGATCAGTCAGTTGAAGAAAGAACTGGTCAAATTGGACTACGACGATTTGATGGACGTTTGCGTTCGACTGGCCAAGTTTAAGGTCGAAAGCAAGGAGTTGCTGACGTACTTGTTAATGAAGGCCGACAACGAACTTGGTTATGCAAACGAACTGTGTAACGAAATCGATCAACTTTTAGACAGCCCTGGGCGGATCCACAAAAAGACACTTCGTAAGGTGGTTCGTTGGATGGACAAGTCACTTCGGTTTTCCGGCGACAAAGAAACTGAGTTGCAGGTGCGCATCTACTTTTGCCGCAGAATCAAGGATAAGAAGATTCGTTTCGGAAACTGCCGCGTTAGTGCGAATATGTACGCGACGCAGTTGAAGAAGATCGACAAAGCGATCGACAAGGTCCATCCAGACCTGCAATACGATTTCACGCAGCAGATGTCTGGACTGTAAAACACTCGCGGCTGCGGAGATTGAAACCGGCCTTTAACTGGTCGGTTTCAGGTGCATTTTGATACTGCAACTTTCAATGCCCGCGCAGTTGGAGATGGCGATTAGCGAGAAGTGTCGTTCTTCTACTCATCTTCGCTGCCGTACCCGACATTGAACGCGGTATACAAAGCGAGGCCGAACCACAAAAAATCGAATGGAGTAAACGACGCCATGAACGCTTGCTTCTTGGCTTCGCCTGCAAAGTCCCCTGCAAACATTTCTTGCAGTTCTGCGATTGACTCATTCTGTTCATCGATTTTCGCTTGCTTCTGTTCTTCGGTCAGCGACGACCATTGCTTCTCGGCCTTCTTCCAGATTTCGGCTGGGTAATCTTCTTGGTTGACGGCGTCATCAAAAGTCATGCCCGGGGGCCACTTGACTGTTTTGCCGGCATCAATTCGTTCCGACACTATTTCATCGGCGAAACCCACGATTACATCCTTCGAGTCGATCTCAACATCGAATTCGACCGCGGCGCCGCCCAGTGCATCATTGACCATCATGTCAACAACGATGTATTTGGCGCCCAAGATCGACGCGAGGGCGAGCGCCGCCGCCAAGACTCCTTGCATCGGAGACGGTTCCAGACCATCAGTCGCAGCGGCGAATCGAACACCGAGTCCGACAAGCAGGCCGATTCCCCATGCGACATAGCCCACTTCGGCATTCAGAAAATATCCAATGGCAACCCAAACAGATGCCCCAACCATGCCACCGATCAATCCACCGGCCAGCCACTTACCAAACGCCATCTGTTTTCCCCAAAGAAGTAACACTGCCCCACTCAGCTGAGTGGTGAATAGACCACAATTTTGATCGGCGTCGCGCGCCAGTCAACTAGAGCGGAAACAATTTCGTGATGAAGTGGCCCAGTTTCGTAGAACAGCTTCGCCCGGCTCACTACCACCAGTTCACCCGGCGCTATACCGCTTTGGTGTACGCTATCGGGTCAACCCTTCGTTCCCCCTGAGTTTGAACATCGTGCTGAATCGTCTTTTCCTATGTGGCCTCCTGGCTCTGCCGGTGCATGCTGCTTTCGCAAAAGAGGTTCTGGTTTCGCAGGACTCGGATCTGAAACGCGCGCTCAAGGACGTCGTTGCAGGGGACATAATCGTGCTTCGCAATGGCATTTGGAAGGATCCGCAATTACGCTTCGATTCGCTCAAAGGCACGCGTAAGCAGCCAATCGAAATTCGAGCCGAGTCGCCCGGTCAGGTCGTCATGACAGGCAAAGTCGAATTTCGCTTGTCAGGGACGCACGTCGTTGTATCTGGATTAGCCATCAAGAATCCCGTCGGCTCCAGTGACGTTTTTGACCTGCGTTCTCACAGCGAGCGTCATGCACATCATTGCAGGATTACGGACTGCTCGTTTGAACAGACGAAAGAGTCAGACAGCAGCAAGGAATCACGATGGTTAAACGTTTACGGCACCAAAAATCGGATCGATCATTGTTACTTTGCGGGGAAACGCAATCGCGGGACGACGCTTGTGGTGTGGGTAGCTGGCACGGAAGGAACGCATCGCATCGATCACAACCACTTTGGACCGCGTCCCAAACTCGGTAAGAACGGTGGGGAGACGATCCGAATCGGAACAAGCGATGTCTCCGAGTTGGTAAGTGGGACAATCGTGGAAGAGAATTATTTTGATCGCTGCGATGGCGAAGCCGAAATCGTATCGAACAAATCTTGCGAGAACACCTATCGATACAACTTGTTTGAAAGGTGTGGCGGTGCTCTTACGTTGCGGCACGGTCATCGTTGTTTAGTCGATGGCAATGTCTTTCTGGGGCACGAAACGAGCGGAACTGGGGGCGTGCGAATCATCGGCCGCGACCATCGCGTAACGAATAACTACTTCGAGGGCTTGCGTGGTGATGCGGAACGCGCAGCCTTGTGCCTGATGAATGGAATTAGCGATGGTCCACTGAATGGATACGCGCCCGTGGTAAATGCCCAAATCGCACACAATACCTTCATCGATTGCAAGGTGTCGATGGAATTGGGGGTCCGCGGCAGCAAGAAAGCCACGATCGCCCCACAGTCCTGTCGGATAACGCACAACGCATTCCTGCCCGGAAAGTGGGAGCTGTTCCGAGTGCAGAACAAGCCTCGCGACTTCACGTGGATGGCAAACAAGTATCAATCCGGTAAGACACGCGGCGCGGAACTGGTGGAAATTCAGCGTGTGGATATTAAGTTGTCTCGAGCAGCCGATGGATTGCTTCGGCCGTCGCAGACGAGTACTTTGAAAACACAAAAGTCCTCTGGTGTCAAAACGGACATCGACGGAGCACCGCGAGAATTATCAATCGCAGGCTGTGACGATCCAAGCACCCAAGTCAAGATTCGTGATCTGGCAAAAGTCACCGGTCCGCAGTGGCGGAACTAAGCTGTTTTCGCCGCACGCCACCTAACACATTTGATGTTCCGTTCCATCAGCAATTGGTTCGACGCGAAACAAACGAATTACGGATCCGACTCCCGAAAGGAAAGCCATGAGACCGCTGCGAAAATCCTGTTTCTTGGTCGTGTTGGTCTCCGCTGCGTTTTTTGCGGCACCTAGCCCTGGCGCTGATACGTTACCCAACGTAGTGCTAATCATGGTCGATGATATGGGGTGGTCCGATGTGGGTTGCTACGGTTCAGAGATCCAAACTCCCAACATCGACAGCCTGGCGGCGGACGGCATGTTGTTTACGCAGTTTTACAACAACGCGAAGTGCACGACGACGCGAGCGTCCTTGTTGACGGGTTTGTATCCGCGCAATGGGGGACGTGGGCAAGCTGATTTGATCACTCACAACATGTTGACGCTGGGCGAAGCGATGCGGCACGCTGGTTACGCGACTGGCATGTCTGGGAAGTGGCACAACGGAAGTGCCGTTGGGACTCGTCCTTTCGATCGCGGCTTCGACGAGGCGTACGGCGTTTGGGATGGTTGCTGCAATTTCTTTAATCCCAAAATTCCGGATCCAAAATTTAAGGGCGGGCGGTCAAGACCGTTTGGTCACAACGATCGGTACCTTCAGTTGGAAGACTTCCCGAAGGACTATTACGCCACGGATGCCTTCACTGATCATGCGATTAAAACGGTCAAAGAAAACGCTGCCGCTGGCAAGCCGTTTTTTCACTATGTGCCTTATACGGCGCCGCATTACCCGTTGCATGCGAAGCCCAAAGACATCGCCAAATACAAGGGCAAGTACAGCGAAGGATGGGATGTTCTACGTCAGAAACGATTGGAGCGACAAATAGAGTTGGGTTTGGTTGACGAGAATTGGGAAGTCATCGATCGAGATGATCGAGCCGAGTCATGGGAAGATGCCAGGGGTATCGATGAAGATTGGCAGCAGCTTCGCATGGAAGTCTACGCGGCGATGATTGACTCAGTGGACCAAAACATTGGTCGGCTTCTGCGTGCGATCGATGAAGCGGGTGTCGCTGAGGATACACTCATTCTGTTTCTCGCTGACAACGGTGGCTGTGCCGAGACTCCTGGTGGCAACGACCCAAAACAAATCCCTGGTCCCAGAGAATTTTATTCCCACGTTGGCCCCGGTTGGGCAACGGCGTCGAACACACCCTTTCGCCGTTACAAGCAGTACTGTCACGAAGGCGGAATTACGACGCCTCTACTGGCACGTTGGCCCAAGGCGATACAGCCTGGATCACGTACCAATCAAGTTTGTCACATCATTGATTTCCTGCCCACGTTTTTGGACATGGCCGGGGCGAGTTATCCCAACCAACATCCCGAATTCGCCAAGCAGACGATTGATCTTGATGGGAAAACGATGTTGCCGGTTTTGAAAGGCCAGCAGCGACGTCCCCACGACTATCTGTACTGGCACTGGTCATCCAATCGCGCCGTGCGCAAGGGTGACTGGAAACTAGCTTGGGACAAGCATGCCAAGGCGTGGGAATTGTATGACTTGTCGACTGACCGAACCGAAGCACACGACATCGCGAAAGACCATCCGAGTCTTGTTAGCGAACTGAAAGAAAAGTGGTTCGCTTGGGCGAAAATGACAGATGTCAAGCAAAAGAAGTGACGCAAGGCCGCGCGTATGATTGGTAAGCACTGTTTCGCTACTTGACTGTCTCACCAGAGTGTACCGCGGTGAACGGCCAGGTAAATTTGAATGTCGTGCCGCGGGTTTCTAATGACTCCAGCGTCACGGATCCGCCCTTCGATTCGACAGTCTTTTTGACGATCGCGAGTCCGACGCCCGTTCCTTGGACACCGTCTTTGGCGACCAAAGTCTGAAACATCTGAAAAATGCGTTCGTGATGCTCCGGAGCGATCCCAGGGCCGTCGTCACGGACACTGAATTCGACGACGTCTGCATTGACGTTTGTATCAATCTCAATCGTGCCGTTGTGGCTGGAGCCGTGCTTGATTGCATTACCGATCAGATTGCGGAGCACCAGTTCCAGTTCGGTACGGTTCGTTTGAATGGTGATGTTTGGTCCGACATATTTGACGGTCAAGTCTTTGGGCGGCGCAAGCAACTCAACCATTCCGGACACCGTTTCAGCAATGTTCACGCTTTTTTCGTCATCGCTGTTTTGTCCGGCACGAGAATACTCCAACAAATCACTCAGAAGTCGATCGAGTCGCCCAACGCGTTCCTGCATTTGCTTCAGGTGCGTTCTGGACGTCTCGGAGAGCTGCTCATAAGAATCTTCGTAGATCCAGCCGGCAAGCAGATTGATACCTCGGAGTGGTTGCTTCAGGTCGTGCGATGCAACATACGTAAACTGTTCCATGTCAGCATTGGACTGTGTCAGTTCGGCGTTGAGTCGCGTGAGCTCACGTTGAGATTCTCGTTCATCATGAATGTCGATGCTGTAGCCGACGAAACCTTCAAATTCGCCATCACCATCGCGTCTGGCTCGTCCAATGGTAAGGTGCTGACGATACTGTCCATCATGCCGGCGTAATCGGTGTTCCAGCTGGAAATCGTCTTGATCGCGTACCGCGTTTTGATACGCGACCTTTGTCTTCTGCATGTCATCGGGGTGAACGCTTTCAGTCCATCCAAAGCCCAATTGTGTTTCCAGCGAAGCGCCGGCGTATTCAAGCCATTGACGGTTCAACCAAGAACAGGTCGAGTCGGCTGCCAAAATCCAGCAAGGAGTGTTGATGTCAGCCACTTCGCGAAAACGCTTTTCAGCGGTCGCTAGATCCGCAAAAGCCGTTTTGAGCTTTTGTTCTGACTGTTTGCGCCGGGTGATGTCTTGAACGAGTCCGACGAAGGCAAGTGTCTTTCCGTCAGCATCTTGAAGAACTGAGCCCAGCGTTTCACCTGGAAACTCTGTCCCGTCCTTGCAGCGATACAGCACTTCATACGAGTCCTTGCGTTCGCCTGCATCTACATTGAAACGCTCACCCCCGGTTCGCGAGAAACTATCCGTGTCGGCATACAGCATCTGAGTCGTCTGTCCAATGACTTCATCATCCTGGTACCCAAATCGTTCGTGGAACTCGCGATTTACTCGCGTGATTCGCCTTGTGCTATCCGCGTAAATCAAAGCCTGCGGCATCCAGTCGATCAAGTGTTCCAGCTCTTTGGACTTTTCTATCAATGCATTTCTAGCCTCCATCTGATCGGTGATGTCGTAAGTAGAGCCGACAAGCCGTACTGGTTTTCCATCTGAATCAAATGCGGGCGCGGCCCGGCTACGAGTCCAGATGTATTCGCCCGACCGTTTCTGAAGTCGGAATTCACGCACAAACGCATTCGGTTTATCAGGATGACTTGTTTCAAGGCACTCTTGGATGGCCGACCACACTCCCGCCCTATCATCATCGTGAATGCGCTGGGTAAACGCTTCGAGTGAATCGGGAAAACCGAATTGGTCATCTCCGTCAAAGCCCAGCATCTTGCGCCAACCAGGTGCATAAGTGACTTCGTCCGTACCGACCGTCCAATCCCACACCCCATCGGAATAAGACAACAGCTCGATCATGGCTTGATTGGAGAAAGCCAATGTTCTCGATTTTTCTTTCGCTGCATGTTCGTCGGTGAGATCTCGGACAACAGAACAAGCAAAGACATCGTCATCGAATTCGATCAAATGCGTTGCTATTTCAACGGGAAAAGTCGTTCCGTCACGACGTTTGTGTCGCAACTCGAAAGTGACGGATTTTTCGCGTTGAATCATAGGCCAGAAACGCGTCCGGTATTCATTCTGTGACTTTATGTCGGGGTTGATCGCAGTAATTTTCAAACGGGTCAATTCAGCTGCGGAATACTGCAGCCGATCACAGGCTGTCCGATTTGCGTAAGTGATTTCGCCATCTGCATTGACCCAAAGAATGGCATCAGCCGCCGTGTCGATCGTCTCTTGAGTCTTCTTCAGCCGATTGGTCGCGTCAACTTGTTCGGTGATGTCGAAGGTAGAGCCGACCATCCTTACCGCTTCTCCATCATCAGCAAAACTAGTTGCCGCGCGGCTGCGAACCCAAATGAACTCGCCATTCTTTTTCTTTATGCGGAATTCATGTGTAAAAGGACCTTTAGCCGCCAAGCTCTCTTCAACCTTGTCCCAATAAGCTTGCCGGTCATCAGGGTGAATGCGAGATGAAAACGCATCAAGTGTGTCGGGAAGGCCGCTCGTGTCGTCTCCATCAAATCCGAGCATTGTTCGCCAAGCTGCTGTAAACGTCACTACATCCGTCCCGATCTGCCAGTCCCAAACTCCGTCGGTTGCCCCCAGCAGTTCCATCATGGCACTGTTTGACTGAAGCATATTGCGTAGCTCACGCACGAGCACCGTCCGACTTACCATTTGCTCTTCAATGGGAGCTTGGGTGGTCTTGGTTGGCACAAACTCGCTTGGCAACCGATCAGCTGTAGATTCGTCTTCTTGCAAAATCTCTTTGACCACGGAGATCAGAGCTTCGACTGCAAACGGTTTTCGAAGGGCTCTTAACGAATCGACATTCGTGAATCCCTGTTCCACCAGAACTGCGTTGTCCTCCAACCCACTGGTCGCGATCACCTTGGGCTGAGGATCCAGGTTGAGCGAGATATACGAGATAACAGCCAGCCCACCTGCCACCGAAAGCCCGGAGAAACCTCCTTCAATCGCAATGTCCGTGATGACCAAATCAAAAGCAATCTCGTCGAGCGCGTCGATAGCATGCTGCAATGACGTTTCATGTACGACTCGAAAGTTCTCCTTTTCGAGTGCTTCCTGCCAATGCCAAGCAAGATCGCGATCGTCTTCGACAATGAGAATGGTCGTCATTTCGTCTGATCTCGGCATGCGTCACTGATGGCATTGACAAGATCCGGACGGCAAATCGGCTTGACCAGCCGAGGAATGCGAGTGAGTGACTTGGGTAATTCGTATTTGCTGTCGTATCCACTGGCCAGCACGACTGGCGTTCCGGCTGCAACCAATTCGATGGCAACATCAAAACTAGTTTGTTCGCCAAGATTGATGTCCATCACTGCGCAGTCGTAATTCACCTCTCGGATCGCCCGCGTCGCATGATCGACACTGGGCGACGTATCGACTCGCTTGATCCCCAATTCCAACAGCATGCGTTCCAGTTCCATCGCTAGAACAAGGTTGTCCTCCAGAACCAAAGCCGAACCCAAGCTCGACAGATCCATTGGACAGGAACCCGATGATTCTTTGGCCGCTTCTTCGATCGACTCGTTACGGTCGGCAAGATGGTCAATCGCTTCAGTAGGTAGCCAAAACGAAATTTTCAGTTGTTTTCCATTGATTTCGATCGACGCCTTGCCGTTGCATTCGTAAGGTATCGCCCGCTCGATCAGTGCGAATCCGAAACCATGGCTCTCTGGTTTTTCGATTTCAACCGGAAGATCCTCCTGCCAATTGATCGCGACTCCACCCGACTCTTCGTGCCAACGGATCGCAAGCGTGCCGCCACGATCTGATAGTGCCCCATGTTTGACCGAATTTGCCGTCATCTCATGAAACAACAACGCAATCAGCGGCGCTACGTCCGCGCGAACCGAAGTGGAGGGGCCTTCAATCAGAACATTCTTATCGCCAGACTTAAATGGATGTAATTCGGCGGCTACAAGATCAACAATGCTTGCCCACTGCAGGCCACTACCGCCAATTAGGTCA
Organism: uncultured Pirellulaceae bacterium; assembly: GCA_964444105.1. Taxonomy (GTDB): domain Bacteria; phylum Planctomycetota; class Planctomycetia; order Pirellulales; family Pirellulaceae; genus K23-9. Next base: position 14,517 of record CAYUGI010000066.1, on the reverse strand, counting down.
TGAGCCTTTGATAAGGCAGCAATTCGCTTTTCAAGCATCTCCACGTATTGTTCGACTGATCCCGATGACGCTGTTGCTTGGCGGGCGATCGATCTTACTAAAGCCAGCGTGTTTCGAACGCGGTGATTCAGTTCCGCGATCAGCAAATCCTGATACCGCTTTTGTTTCGCTAACTGCTGCGACTCCTTTCCGCCAGATATCTGCATTATCTTCCATAGCTCTCGGCAGATCTCGCTGGCCGTATCAACGTCGCGTGAAGACCATGGATGACAGCGTCCAGCGACCGACTCGGTGTACTCGGCAAACGACTCACGCGGCGTAAGACGCGTTCCATGAGGTCCGACCGTAACATTCTTTTTCTTTTCCCCTGCCCAGCGGATTTCGTGGATGACCTCGTTGCGAAAAAACAGGAGCCAATCGTCGCCCGGCAACCGGAGCATCAAGGCTCCCGCGGAAGTTCCAAGCTCTTGAGCACTCGCTAGGTTCGGCAGCGACGCGAGGCTATCGATCAAGACTAATCCATCCGTAGTCTGTTCGCAAAGTGCTTGAACGACATCGTCTGACGGCACGTCGCCATCGAATTTCATGGAGCCCTGACACACGATACCGATCCCGTCGGCTCCCACTGCATCCATGAAATCACGCGAAAATCGGTCAAACACCGCACTCAAATCACTTCCTCTGGTGTCCATCGCTGCGATCAATGACTGAGTACGCTGAATCATCCCAAGGCGAGTCCTTTCCTCTTCCTGCTGAATCATCATCGAGGCTAGCTGACCAAACAGTTCACAAATCGAACGTTGGTCCGGAGTAAGACTTCGAGGACGGTAGTGGTGAAACGCGATGAGCCCCCAGAGTTTTCCGCGCACGATCAGCGAGACATTCATTGTCGCCCGCACGCCCATGTTCTCCAAATACTCAACATGAATGGGCGACACTCCCCGCAGTTGACTCAGTGTCATGTCCAATGGCGGCGCATCGCTTGCTTGAATCAACCCCGTATGATCTGCGCGCGTGTCACCAATCACGCGGAACGGCGCCCGCAACATGATCTGTCTCACTTGAGTCGGGATATCCCAAGCCGGATAACGTAGCCCCAGGTACGGTTCGATTCCGGGGCCTTTGCATTCCGCGGCAACTTCACCGTCTCCGTTTTCCAAAAACCGGTACGCCATCACTCGATCATGCCCAGAGACATGCCGGACCGCTTTCACCGCCGACTCCAGCAACGCCTGCATCCCTGCTCCCTCCGTGACGGCTGTCATCATGGATCGAACCATTGACACGGGGGACTGAAGCCGTGCTGATGTCGGCGGAGACGGCTCAAACTCGATGACGTTGTGTGCCTTTGTCGAATACACGGCAACGTCGGTCAGGCACGTCTCCAAGTCAAAAAGCCCAATGCGATCACGTTGGCGATCAATCGTGGGTAACGCTAAAGCTCCGCGCACCGCGTGAGTAAGCACATCGTTTGACAGAACTTCTGCAACCTTGCGGCCTAAGAACGTTCCATCTGTCCCTAGTACCATCGAGCCGAAATTCTCGCTCAGATGGGAAACCTCTTCCGTGTCACGGTCAAAAGCCAGCATCGCACCAAAAGACTGAATGCGACCGGGGATATGAATAGGCTCTTTGTCGCAATTTGATAGCGCTAATTTTTCATCAGGTTTCATACAGAACCACCTGACTTAGGTTGGCTGGCAAGTTTGGCATCGCTGAATATCTCAGCGGCAGCCTTAAAGACTTCCCGAGCCGCCGCTACCGTCTCACCCACATCGCACGGAGCATCCTCAAGTGACTCGACAAACGCTGGCCATCGCTGTTGAGAGTCGCTGGCCAATCGGGTCAAGTAATTAGACGAAAACGATTGATCGATTTGTTGAACAATGTACCTGGCTCCCATTGCGGAACCCTCCAGTACGTAACCAGATGCCCATACCTGCGCGAGCGTCCACTCGCGTTCTGGAATGATCATTGCCTCTGGTAGGAATCCCACGTCTTCAGCGATGCGAGCTCTCAATTCTTCGCTCGCCCGGGACAACCCCGCTAACTTTGACGAGCGATCAAGAGGATCCGCATATCTTTCATAGAGTCGATACATGCAAACCAAATAGAGCTTGTAACTCTGTTCGTTGCTAAACGGATCGATCGCCCCGACAAACTCATCCAGTCTTTGATGGGACTCGCGCGTCTGTTCTCGAAGTTCCTTGCGCAACAATCGCCCTCTTTTTTCTCGGTTGCTCTCGTGGTTCGACCGCGGGTGCTTTCGCTTCGCCCCAGCATTCAACCACTGATTTTATCGACACTGATTTCTTGATGTGAATGATACGACACCTTGGCAGAAATTGCGACCATCAGTCCATCTCGGCCCAGGCAGATCAACTGTTCATTTTGGCTTCTTCTTCGGGGGATACCCGTATCGGAAAGTTCCCTTGGTTCGCACTCAGTACAGACGCGGAACGATCGTTTGTCGCTATTATATTCATCGAAGAACAGTATTTGGCCGACACCCGATTTCATTGAGCATCCAGTCATGTTGAAGCGACGTCTACATCGACTACGCGGACCTAGTCAAAAAGCCACCGTTGTTGCTTGCTGCAGATTTTCGGCTTGGCTGCTTCCGATTTTGCCTGTGTTGTTGTCGACGTTCTTGTGTGGTTCCCCACTAGGTGCTCAAACGGCTCGACGCCCAAACGTTTTGGTGGTGTTAACGGACGACCAAGGTTGGGGCGATTTAAGTATCCACGGGAATAAGAATCTGCAAACGCCGCAATTGGATTCGATTGCCAAAGAAGGCGTGTCGTTTGAGAACTTCTACGTTTGCGCCGTCTGTGCTCCGACTCGCGCAGAGTTTCTGACGGGCCGATACCATCATCGCACCGGAGTAAGCGGGGTCAGTCGTGGCGAAGGACGCATCAATCCCGACGAGACGATCGTGGCCGAAATATTCAAAGAAGCGGGATACGCGACGGGGTGTTTCGGGAAATGGCACAACGGGACTCAGTCACCGCTGCACCCCAATGACCGTGGCTTCGACGAATACTACGGGTTCACGTCCGGGCATTGGGGTCATTATTTCAGTCCGCCACTGGATCACAACGGACAAGTCGTTCGCGGCGATGGGTTTATCGTGGACGACTTCACGAATCACGCCATTGATTTCATTCGCGAAAATGCAGCAAAGCCGTTCTTTTGTTATCTGCCGCTGAACACACCGCATTCCCCGATGATGGTGGACGATCGTTTCTACGATAAATTTTCCAACTTGGATCCTGTTTCCAAACATCGCGATGAAGATCGAGAGGACATCGCAATGACACGCGCCGCGATGGCGATGTGCGAGAACATTGATTGGAACGTCGGCCGCGTGTTGAAGACGCTTAATGAACTACAAATCAACGAGGAGACAATCGTCGTTTTCTTTTGCGATAACGGCCCCAATTCGTTCCGCTTCAACGGTGGTATGAAGGGAAAGAAAGGGACACTTGATGAAGGTGGGCTTAGGTCACCGCTTTTCATTCGCTGGCCGGGGCGGATCAATGCGGGCACGAAGATCAGTGCGATCGCTGCCGCAATCGATCTCATGCCAACCCTCGTTCAATTGGCTGGCATCGACCCTGTGACCAACAAGCCCGTTGACGGTCGCAGCCTTGCTCCGCTTTGGTTGCAGCCTGCTTCACACTGGGAAAGCCGGTCGCTGTTTAGCCTGTGGCGAAAAAAGGTAACCGTGCGCAATCAGCAGTTTCGTCTCGATGCTGACGGCAAGCTCTTTGACATTTCCATTGACCGTGGGCAGGAAACGGACGTGTCTGCACAGTTCCCCGACCAGGCTTTAGCGTTAAAGCAGGCGGCGGATCAGTTTCGCTCCGAAGCTATATCGGATGTGGAACGGTTTGCAGATCGTCCCTTTCATGTTGGGTACGGACCATCGACGACTTTGCCCGCGCGTGACGCCCAGGAACACGGCACGATTCGCCGTAGCGCAAAACCACCTAACAATTCGTTCTTCACAAATTGGACCAGCTCAGAAGACTCGATCACATGGGAAGTTGAAGTGGAATCAGACGGTGTTTTTGACGTAACAGCGTTCTACACATGCCCCAAGGGTTGTGAGGGAGTGCGTATTTCGTTGACTACCGATGATGGTGCTAACACTTCGGCCAAGGTAACAGAGGTGTTCGATCCACCGCTGTACAACAAGTCGAAAGAGCGAGTTGCCAAGTCCCATTACTTTGTAAAAGACTTCACGCCACTCAAATTGGGCACGCTCGCGTTGAAAGCGGGTCGTCAAACACTACGACTGACCGCAAGCGATCTTCAAGGACCAACGGCGGTCGACATCCACTCGATTCAGCTTGTTCGCTAGATGAGCCGAACGACACGATCGGAGACCTTTCGACTTTGACGTGCCGGCTCTAGAGCAACGCCGCGAAGTTAAGCCACTTCTAATAACGGGAAGCGCCAAAACGGAAGAAATCGGCTCTTGCAAGACAAATAGCCATTCAATGTTGCGTATTCACAATTCACTCTCCCTCCGGGAGAGTCGAGCCTTAGCGAGGAGAGGGCCAATTCAGTATCGCAGCTCAAACCCGTTTACTCTGCGCGTTTCCCTCCCCGGCCGCTACTGCGTCCGACCCTCCCGCGAGCGGGAGGGTAAAGACTTGCGCAACATTAAAACTCGCGCTTCCCGTTGGATTTTGGCTCCAAACGGCCAATAAACTTTGCGGTTGGCTTGTTTCCAATCGCCATGCCGTTTGACACTAGACAGAAGAGCCGGCTTGCCCTTGGTTTTCCCGCGTCCCTATCCAACAGCTGTAGATCCAGCACAGCGTCAGCCCAGTCATCATTCCGCAAAGATCAGCGACGTAATCTCTTACGTCGGCAAATCGCCCAGGCACCAGGGCCTGAGTGCTTTCGTCCAACGCACCATAAATCGCGACAACGACACAGGTGAGTAAAAGCCTTCGCGTAAGGGGCCAATCCAATAGCGCAAAATACAAAAGGACAGCCAGGCCAAAGTAGCCACCAAAGTGCAAGTACTTGTCACCCACACCTTGAGCGATCGACGGCGGAATCGAGATATGAGTGCCCAGGAACATGGCCGTCCAGTAAGTTGACAACGTGATTACGATCAATCGAACGCCAAAGAGACGCGTTTGCAGAAAATGCATGGTCATCGTTCCTTTTGTTCCGGAGGATCGTCGTGTTTTTCCGCGAGCGGCCAAGCGCGGAAGTCGGTTTTGCGTATAATCGGGACAAGCTCTTGTGAAACTGAGTCGCGAAATTTCAGCGATCTCGCCACGTTCGCACTCTCGAATCGTCCCTCTCAGGTTATCGGTAGTTTTCCCGTGAAATTACATTGTTTCATTCTTCTGTTCTTAGCGACCGCTTGTGTCCCGAGTACCTCCGTTTGTGCAGATCCACCGTCCCAAGAGAAGCAAACGACTGCGAAGAACAAGGCCAAAATTTCTGGCGGTGATTGGACCAATTTGAATGGCAAGTGGGAAGCTTGCGAGTTTGGGGGCGATGGTGAGATCGAAATCAAACCAAATTCGATCAAGATGCAATACGGTGACCCCATCACGGGCGTTCGCTGGGCGGGTGATGTTCTGCGAGACAACTACGAGCTAGAGCTGGAGGGTCGGCGAGTAGATGGCTTTGATTTCTTCTGTGCGGTCACGTTTCCTGTCGGTGAAAAGGGCCAGGCTAGCTTGGTGCTGGGCGGCTGGGGTGGTGGAACGATGGGCATCAGCAGCATCGACGATCACGATGCGTCGGACAACGAGACGACTCAGTATCGCGATTTCAAAAACGACCAATGGTACAAGGCTCGCATTCGCGTCGAAGAATCGCGGATAGCGGTTTGGATTGATGATGTGCTGGAGATCCAACAGCCGCGCAAAGGTCACCGTTTTGATATTCGCGGAGAAATGGATCCATGCCTGCCGCTGGGTTTAGCGAATTTCCAGTGCGAATCAGAAATCAAAAATCTTCGCTTTCGTCCGCTCGCAAAAAATGAACTTGGCCAGAAGCTGAAATCAAAAAAGGTTGCCGAGAAAGCTCCGGCTGTTGACGAAGAAACTGTCAAGAAAGAAGCAGTCGCGAAGTGATTAAACAGCCATTGGACGCTGACGAGCACTGGATGACGCGCGCCCTGGAGTTGGCCTACGGTGCCGCGACGGCGGACGAGGTTCCCGTGGGTGCGATCGTCGTCAAGAATCACAGTGTCATTGCTGCGGCCGCGAATCAACGCGAGTCACTTCACGATCCTACCGCGCATGCCGAGATGATTGCGATTACGCAAGCTGCCGCGTCGATTGAAGACTGGCGACTGGAAGAAACAACGCTGTACGTCACGCTGGAACCCTGCATCATGTGCGCAGGCGCAATCCTGCAGGCGCGAGTCCCGCGGGTCGTCTTTGGTGCGTCTGATCCGAAGGGCGGCGCAGTCACTAGCTTGTACGAATTGCTGGGCGATAGCCGACTGAACCACCGTTGCGAAGTTGCGTCTGGCGTGCTGGCGGATCGATGTGGTCAAGTACTGACAGACTTTTTTGCATCGAAACGTGCCTTGGGAAAAAAGTAGCAACATGCGTTTTCAGCTCGAAGACACATTCGCCAATCCACGTCGTCATTCAATTCGATTTCTCTCACCTGCGATTCAGTTGCTTTGATGAACGCCGACTCTTCCCATCAAATCCTACTTGGCATCGACGTCGGCGGCACCGATGTCAAAATCGGCCTCGTGTCATTCGACGGCAAGTTGATCGATACCCATTCAACTCCGACGGCTCCGCTGCGTTCGCCGGAACGAGTGTTGCAGTACGCGGCTGATCACGCGCGACAAAGGATGCTGTCGCTGGGGATGCCCGCCGATTGTTTGATTGCAGCAGGAATGGCCGTACCGGGAGTTTTGGATACGAATGTGTCGGAGCTTCGCGAAGTGGTCAATTTACCTGGCTGGCTGGGCGTGCCGCTTCTGGATCACTTGCAGAACACAACTCGGTTGCCGTCAAATGTTATCAACGATGCCAATGCCGCGGCTTACGCCGAACACTCTTTGCGCGATCTGGGTACACAGTCGTTAGCGTTAGTGACGCTGGGCACGGGCATTGGAGCGGGTGTTGTTTTTGGTGGCCGACCCCATGGGGGCGACCATGGATGCGCAGGAGAGCTCGGACATATCGCGGTTGATTTCGGCCCTCAAGCTCTTGTTTGCACCTGCGGCAGTCGAGGTCATTTGGAGTCCTACGCAGGCGCCGCGGGCGTCGTGGCTCGGCTGCGTCGAGCGATCCAACAACACCCCGACAGCGCGCTGCCGGAGTGCTTGCAATCTGATTCCCTCACGCCTCGGCAGATCGCATCGGCCGCCGAACAGGGCCACGCGATTAGCATCCAAGTGATCGATGAAACCGCGCAGTACATCGGCAGGGCAATTGGAATGATTGGGCAAGTCGCTGATCCAGCTGTCGTACTGCTAGGCGGTGCCATGACGTTTGGTGGCAACGAAACACAAACCGGGCAACGATTCTTGCGTTGCGTTCGTGAGAGCGTATCGGCGACGACGTTAGTACAAGTTGGCGGCAATCTGAAAATCGAGTTCGCGACCCTTGGCAATACAGCCGGGATGCTGGGTGCCGCGATGGCGGCCAAGTTTTCTCTGGCAAAACAGTAACCATCATGCAATCTACCTACATCAACGAACGACTCGATACAAAGATCTTTGCGCGAGCATCGCTGGCCAGTATGGCTGCTGCAAGCGAGATCGCCGACTTGATCCGATGGAAACAGGGCGAGGGCAAGAACTGCGTCCTGGGGCTTGCCACCGGATCGTCGCCAGTGGGACTCTACGACGAACTCGTGCGCATGCATCGCGAAGAAGGACTTTCGTTTCACAACGTGATTACGTTTAGTCTGGATGAGTACTTCCCGATGCAGCGCGACGAACTGCAGAGCTACGTGCGTTTTGTTCACGAACATTTGATCGACCATGTCGATATTGATCGGGGAAATGTGCATATTCCCGATGGGTCGCTTCCCAAAGCCGAGGTGCAACGATTCTGTCAGCAATATGAACAGCTGATCGTGGACGCGGGCGGAATCGACATTCAAATTCTGGGACTCAGCAAGACCGGTCACATTGGTTGCAATGAGCCGGGTTCGGAACGCAATAGCCGCACGCGAATGATCACGCTGGATCGCGTGACTCGCATCGAAGCGGCGAGTGAATTTTTCGGCGCTGAGAATGTCCCTCGGCACGCGATCACGATGGGCGTCGGCACGATATTAGAAGCTCGACGGATTTTGTTGTTGGCGTTTGGTGAAGGAAAAGCGTCGGTCATCGCGCAAACGGTCGAACGCCCTGCGATGCCATCGGTTCCGGCTTCCTTTCTACAGGATCATGCCAATGTGGAAGTGTTCTTGGATGAAGCGGCCGCGACCGGGCTTACTCGCGTTCATTCACCATGGCTTGCAGGCGAAACAACCTGGGACGACGAAACAACACGCCGGGCCGTGATAACGTTGGCGGGCCACGTCGGCAAGCCGTTGCTGAAGCTAACCGAGACTGACTACAACGAAGAAGGCTTGCAGGACTTGCTGGCCAGTCACGGGAGCGCCTACGACATCAATCTGCGTGTGTTTCGTCATTTGCAATCGACGATCACGGGATGGCCGGGCGGGAAACCCGAAGAACGTAAGAAGCCGGGGGACCGACCAGGGCACCGCGATGATATTTTCCCAAAACGAGTGGTGTGCTTTTCGCCGCATCCTGACGACGATGTGATTTCGATGGGCGGCACACTCATTCGCTTGGTCGATCAAGGCCACGATGTAAACATTGCCTATCAAACGTCAGGCAATATCGCTGTGTTTGACGACGATGCTCTCCGATTTGCCGAGTTTGCAGCGGATTTTTGTCGCGAGTTTGACTTGCAAGCTGACGGCATGGGGGCAATTGAACAGCACGTCGATGAATTTTTGCGCAAGAAACGCAGCGGGCAAGTCGACAGCGAGCAAGTGCAGCGGATCAAAGGGCTGATTCGTCGGGGCGAGGCTCGGGAAGGTGCAAGATGCTGCGGCGTGTCCGAGGAAAACCTGCACTTTTTGAATTTGCCGTTTTACCAAACCGGACGAGTCACGAAGTCACCTTTGGGCGAGGAAGACATTCAAATCACGGTGGATTTGCTTCGCCGCATTCAGCCACATCAGATTTACGCGGCCGGTGACTTGTCCGATCCACACGGCACGCACCGCACCTGCTTGAGCGCCATTCTGCAGGCATGTGTCCGATGCAAAGAAGATGATTGGTACAAGAACTCCATCGTTTGGCTTTACCGAGGTGCCTGGCAGGAATGGGCACCCGAACAGATTGAAATGGCAGTGCCGTTAAGCCCATTGGAAGTGGAACGCAAGCGAACAGCAATCTTCAAGCACGAGTCGCAAAAAGACCGAGCGTTATTTCCGGGAACGGACATGCGAGAGTTTTGGCAACGCGCCGAAGCGCGCAATGCACAGACGGCTCAACTGTACGACAAACTTGGCCTAGCTGAATACGAAGCGATCGAGGGCTTTGTCCAATGGGATGGCGAGTCAGGACTGGAACTTTAAAGTGGTATCCCCGCGTCAGTGCAGGTTCATTCCAGCTACGGAGCAGCGACGGAATGTAGCTTGGGCGCGAGCCTTTACTGCTAAACAGGCAGTGTTGATACGAGGTTGCGACGGTGTCTTTTAGTCCAGAAGGGACGGCATGCAATAGCCTCGGACGCCAGTCCGAGGAGACAAAATTGGCAATCACACTGAGTCGCGAAGCGATGGCATGAATAGCCAGAACCAACGCGTCCCAGGAGTCATGTCATCGCTTCGCGACTTTGCGATTGATCGTTATGACCATCCCCGAACTGGCGTTCGGGGCTAACGCATGCCATCGCTTCGCGATTAGAAGAACGGAACAAATCTTGCGCGACCCCAAATCAATACCACACCAAACTTTTAGCAGTCCAGCGTGAGCCCCAGGAATTCGTCTTTGGCAACACCTCGCTACGCGAAATAATGCAATTGAGATTTTTCGCTTAGTTGAAGTGTTTGCAATTGTGCATTGACGATTGCAGCACTGTTCTCACCATCGACCAGCAACAGATCGATGTAGGATTGATTTTCTCCGAAGGCTCCACCGAGGACTCTGCCGCTGGCGTCTTTTTGGAGCGACTCTTCCAAAGCGTCTTCGATGTTTCCGCGCACCTCGCTCTGTTTGCCATCGGGGAAAAAATCACTGTCAATTGCGATGTAGGCGAGACGCGCGCCGGTGCCTTCAAGGGGATCTTCTGGCAGTTTGCCTTGATGGTGAATGAACTTCCCAACGACATTGGGGATCAAGCTGGTGCCGACAATCGTGTCGCCTCGCGGTCCCGGCCTTTGGTCTTCGATGCGATAAAGGGTGTACGTTTCCAACGGCGGAAGTTTCTCCCACTTGTGGTATCGATTGACTTGCTCAATGAACTCCGGCAACTGACTAAGCGGACGTGTCTCTTCATCTGAATCGATTGGCTCGACTGAGATATGCCCGAGCCAATTTTGCGTTCCGAACTCACCAAGGGCCTCGTCCAACAACAGAAACAGGATTTGAAAGTGATGTTCCTCTGGCACAAGCTTCAGTGAGGGATGCCAGGCCACGATGTCGATCAGTTTTTCTTCATCATCGACATCCGTCTTGATTTGAAAATTCTCTGCGTCAACTTGATCCTGGTCGCTGACCGCGATTGCCATCGTCGCGAGTGATTCCGCGTCTGCTGGTTGTCGGGAAGCGTGAAAAGTCCAACCTGACAGTTCTCTTCTTCGGGCGTGCCAATACTGCGCCAATAATTGCTTGGGAAGAATCGCTTCGCCTGTCAGGGTAAATGAATGGCCTCCGTTTTCGCCCGGACCAAACACCCAGCTCATCGTTGGCAAATGCGTATTCATAAAATCGACCGTTTCTTGGGTCAGTGATTCGCAGTCACCATCCTCGATCGTGCCAAAAAAACGCTCGGCAACGCTTTCGTACCAGTCCCAAAACTCGATAACGCCAGCCTTGAAAGTCGGCTGGTACTGATTGTTGGGATCTGTCACTTGAGAAGCGTCCTTTTTACAAAAGCGTTACATAGAACTGATCTGTCGCACCGAACGAAAAAGCCCGATACTTTCGCGAGACTTTGCAACGGAATATCGCACAGGTCTATCTGACAGAGCCATGCGGTGGAGAGTAAAGCAAAGTGCTTGGCAACGAACGTTTCGATGCTAAATCACGCTCCCGTCGAATCCGTGCGCCCGAGTATCGTAACAAAACCGCCCCAATCTAGAAGTGAGTCGCTAGAAGCGACTCACTTACCGTCGTGTCACAAAGGTCCGCTGGCAGAGCAATGCAAAAATGAATCGAATTGCCAAACGAAAAGTAGGGATCCTGTTCTGGTCGCTCACGATCCTAGCGACAGGCTACGGATTCAGATCGGTCGCCAATAATCCCGACGACGATTTGCAAACAGAATCGTCGTCCGTCTTAGTTAGCTATTTGATGGGGCCGACCGAGCGCGTGACCTGGTTGGATCAATCAAAAGGGGTTCGGTTGAACGATCCGATTTTTTTGCAGTCAGATGCGGGGAACTGGTCGCAAGTTGGCTATGTCAGCGGAGTCAACATGACCGACGGCGTTCGACAAGCGCAATTGACTTGGTACGAATCAAACCTGCCTGTCAACGAATGTGAACTCTATCAGTACCGTAGCAGCGGATCGCTGGAGGAAGTGGTCGCGACGATGTTGCCACCCGAAAAGCGGTTGCGAATTCAAGAGCAGTTGGCTTCGGCAATGTCCGCGCACGGCGATGATTTGTCGGCCGCCTTTGTTCCGCTGGTCCAACAGAGTATCAAGCGGTCCATGCCAGTTATCGAAGAGGAGTTCCGGCTGGCTGTCGAGAACCACCGGACGCAAATTGATGCGTTAGCCGACAAATGGAACGATGAGATTGTTTCCAAACGACTGATCCCGTTGGCAAAAAAGGAAATCATGCCCATCGTTCGCCAGCATGGACAACCTCCTGCTGAAACGATCGGACGCGAAATTTGGAATCGAGCTTCTATCTGGCGTTTCGGCTGGCGCGCGGTTTACGACAAGACTCCGTTTCCCGACAAGAACCTAGTTCAAGAGGAATGGAAGCGGTTCGTGCAGAATGAAGCGGTTCCGGTTATTGAAAAGAACATGGATGATATCGTGACAGCGACCCAGAGAATTCTGCGTGATGTCGCTACGAATGAAGCAGTTCGAAGCGAAATGGGTAAGGTTGCAGAGGATCTTGCCAACGACCCAGAGGCTCGCGAGTTGGTTCGCAAAATCTTGCGGGAGACACTGGTGCAAAACGAACGCCTGCGTGCTGTATGGAGTGAAGTCTGGAGCAGCGATGAGGCAAGCAAAGCGATCGATCTAGCAGGAGACCGGTTGGAACCCGTGGTCAGGAAGATCGGTGATGATCTTTTCGGCAGCGAAGAAGTGGGGATTGATCCGAATTTCGCGAGAGTGTTGCGAAGTCAGATACTTGGCAAAGATCGACGTTGGATCGTTGCTTGGCACACCGGGCAAGCAAACCAGGCAGGTGGGGAACGCGCGATCTTGCCATCAAGCAAGCGGATGCCCTATCCCATCGTGTACTTGGCCAATCAAGAGGACGCGGCGAATGAATAAGCGAGATATTTCCGATGCAAGCCAGGCGATGCATTCAAGCCCTTCACTTTGCTTGAACAATGTTCATGTCCAAGCCGGTGGCCGCGTGCTGCTGACCGACACAACCGTTCAGGTCGCGGCGGGAAAAATCACTGTCATCGTGGGCGGCAGCGGAGCGGGTAAGTCGGTCTTGCTGCGAGTCCTTGCGGGGCTACTGCCTCACGACGGTGATGTGATTTCGTGGAACGGGCAAATTGGAACTCGAAATTCTGGCGACGACGATTCGACCGCCACACTCAATCGCGATCAACGCGTGGGAATTGTGTTCCAACAGTTCGCGTTGTTTGACGAACTTTCACCGACCGCAAATGTGCAATTCGCAATCGATCACAGAACCAACCGAAAAACAAAGCCACTTCAATCTGCCAAAGCTTGGCTGGACGAACTTGGCGTGCCCGCTGGAACGCCGATATCAGGTCTCAGTGGGGGGCAGAAACAACGCCTGGCAATCGCAAGGACATTGGCCGCTGATCCCGATGTGATTTTGTACGACGAACCCACTTCGGGCTTGGATGCGGCAAGCGGGCGCAAAGTAGCCGATTTGATTCGGCAAACGCAGACCAATCACGGTCGCACCAGCATCGTTGTGACGCATGACTACGAAACACTGTTGCCAATCGCTGACGAAGTTCTTTTGTTGGATTCAGCTGAAAAGACATTGGTTGTGGTGCCGAAAGAAGACTGGGACGAGATACCCGATCGAATGCAAGCGGTTGCTCTGGAAACACGAAAATCCAATCCGGTTTCGGCTCGAAGCGAAGTAACAAAGACTGTTCTGAAAACCACCGATCATTTTTTCTCAGCGACCGGGGCGACGTTAGTTGCTGCCGCAAGGCTTCCGTGGGACGCGCTGCCGATTGTGCCTCGCGTCAAATGGGGCTTGCGATTCTTGCTGCACTATTTGCGTCTGGTAGGCGGGCCATCGGCTTGGTTTTACTTGGCCTTGGCTGGGATCATCGTTGGATTCACCGGAACCTATTTCACGTTTCGGTTTCTACCGTTTCGCTTGTACACGCAGCCGCTGTTGATCGATGAACTTCTTTCCTCGATTGGATTTGCCCTCTATCGAATCTTGGTCCCTGTCTTGGCAACCGTGTTGATTGCAGCTCGTTGCGGTGCGGCGGTCGCCGCGGACGTGGGTGTGAAACGTTACGGCGGGCAAGTGGACGCGCTGCAGACATTGGGCGTGCGGCCGCAATCGTACCTGCTGGTGCCGATCGTTTTGGCGTTCTTGATCGCTGCGCCTTGTTTGGAATGGCTCGCGTTCACGGCGGCGAAGTGGGTTAGCTTATTTACCTTTTCAGTCAGCCACCAAGAGATTGGTCCGTACTTTTGGCAGCAGCACTTTTACCGCAATCTTCATCAATCCGAATCGATGCTGTTTGACGGATGGGGTTGGGTATTGCTGAAAAACCTTGCCTGTGGTGTCGGCACAGCCGCGATCGGCTACTACCGCGGAATCGCCCCGAAAAACTCTGCCAGTGATGTCAGCCATGCGATCACTTCCACGGTTCTCTGGACAACGCTTTACGTCTTGGTCGTGCATTTCATTGTGGCGCTGTTGGAATTTTGATAGTGACGGCACGTCCGGCGACACCTGGGGCGGATTACGTTTCCAAATTGGGATGGTTTATGGAATGGCAAACCATTGCTTAAGTTCTGAAAATAGTGTTGGCACGAGGTTGCGGCGGTGTCTTTTAGTCCCGAAAGGACGGCATGACGTGACAACCAATGTTGTAAAAAGCCCCGATTAGCGGGGCTGAGGACAA
>CAYUGI010000065.1:0-26341 GCA_964444105.1 uncultured Pirellulaceae bacterium | reverse complement strand
CGCGTGTGACGCTGCCCACGCTGGTCGGGGTGCTGCTGGAAGCCACACCGTCGATGTAGGACTGCAACACCGTGCCCGAACGCGTCAGCGTGACGTGTTGCCACTGATCGGTGGTGGTGCTAACGGACAAGTTGGATGACTGTGTGCCATCCGCCAACGCCCAACTGATTCGGCCATCGGAGAGGCTGGCCAATTGTTGCCCGTTGCCGGAGCCTCCATCAGAAAAAATTATCGATGTGGAACCGCCCGATGGAGTGTACGCCCAAAAAGCGATGGTGAAGTCACCCGATCCAAAGTCCAACGTGGAACTGTCGGCAATCGTCAAGATGGAATTGCCGCCGCTATCGATGGCAAAGTCCAACCCATCGCCGACGACGCCGGCACCGAAGGCCGGAGCACCGGTCAGCGTACCGTCGTTGCCGTTGGCGGTTGAATCGACCGCGGTCGTGCCACTGCCGTCTTCAAATTCGTAGTGGGCGACCAAGCCGTCACCAATCCCGGGGGGAATATACTCGTAGGCACCAATGTCGGGATTGGCATCACGGGTGATCCCGCGTTGGTCCGTCGTCTCGGTCGAACCCGTCGCGGCGTTATAGGCATTGCTGGTAGGCGTGATTGCGTGAACGAAAGTATTGTTGGACTCGGCGAGTGCCGCGAGCCCCGGATCGCTGCCGGTGATGTCGGTGCCAACCGATCCAGTGAAGCCAGTTGCATCTTCGATGATGTTGTAACCGCCCGAGACGATCGCGCCGCTCACGTCGTCCCCGCTGGTCTGAGCCGTGTTGTCGGCTACGATCGAGTTTCTGATGTTGACGGTTCCGCCGTTGTTGCGAATCCCTCCTCCGTTTCCGCCGCCCATGGTCTGGTTGTTTGCGATCGTCGAATGATCGATCGTGATCGCACCGCTGCCCAGAAAAATTCCTGCTCCGTCAAACTCGGCTGTGTTGCCGCTGATCGTGACATTGCTTAGCGACGTCGTTCCACCGAAAATCGAAAGTGCTCCTCCATTCTGTCCTTGACTATCGAAGATCGCAACGCGGTCCAGCGTGGTGGTACCCTCGGTCCAAATCGCGCCGCCATTACCTGTCGAATCATTGTTGGAGAACACGACGTCCGTTGCCGTCAACGCACCACCGGTCTGAACGTTGACCGCCGCGCCATCGATACTCATCGTCGAAGCATCGGCAATCGTTAAATCGGACAACGTCAGCTCGCCACCGCTCAACACATCAAAGACGCGGTCCCCCAACGCACTGCCGTCGATGATGGTTTGCCCCGTTCCCGCACCGACGATCGTGATCGAGTTGGAAATGTCAAAGTCACCGGTCAAGGCGCTGGCGTTGAAAGCGCCGGTTTCATCAAGTGAAAAAGTGCCCGCGCCCAGATTGATGGTCCAGTCGCTGCCGCTGTCATTGTTGACCGCCTCAATTGCTTCACGCAGCGAGATGAATCCGTCGGCACCTTGGTTGTCTAGCAAGGTTGCCACGTCGGTGGTCGTTCCGTCGACAACGTCGTTGGTCGTGTCGACGGAGATTGACGGTGCCTCGGTATAATGGACGCGTGCCTGGATATGATCAATGTGAAAGTTGGACCCGCTGGCCGGCTTGTGAATACGTGCGCGAAAATTCTCGTTGCTTAGCTCGGCGGCTGTCCAAGCCCGTCCCCACAGATCGGTTGGTCCGCCACTCGGGCTGTTGATGCCATCGGTTCCACTTCCGGATTGCGACAACGATGCAATTTTGTCAGTTGTCGTGTAGGTAGCACCTCCATCCCACGACAGTTCGATGATGGGTATCGGCCCGAAGCTCTCGCGGTAACCTTCAAACAAAAACTCAATGCCATCGATCGTCGCATTGGTGGGTACGCCAAAGTCGAAGTCGTAATAGTCCTGAGCATCACCATTGGTTGTTTCCGACGCACGAACATCATCGCTCGCAAAGGCACCTTCGGGATTGCTGAAATCGTTGTGGTCATCGCCCGTCGCGGTTGGTGACTTGTAGCCCGTATCATCCAGCGTGCCACGCCAGGACGCTTGTGCGACATAGCTAAACGCCACATCGGTCGACACATCGCCGACGGTGTATTCCAAAATCCAGTCACCGCCAAGTTCATCATGTCCGGTCACGTCATTGCTGGCGGCGACATCGCAATCGCACAACGCGCTGATCGAATCGATCAGATCGCGACCATCGGCGGTGCTGGCCAGATCACAACCGTAGATCAGCAGGTCGGCATCGGCGTCCAACGATGCTCCCCAAGCAGCGATTTCGCCGGCGCGGCCCGCTGCGGCATCCATGTCCAGTCGCGTGTTGCCCAGCTGGATGCCTTCGCCATCG
This sequence comes from uncultured Pirellulaceae bacterium, assembly GCA_964444105.1. Classification (GTDB taxonomy): domain Bacteria; phylum Planctomycetota; class Planctomycetia; order Pirellulales; family Pirellulaceae; genus K23-9. The sequence goes on along the minus strand of CAYUGI010000065.1, from coordinate 24,005 downwards.
CCGTGGCTGAGGATATGAATCGCGTCGACTCCGTTGAGGTAAAACAGCGATTCGGTGATTTGCGATACGCCGTCTGCATCGGCCGACAGATGAACGACGACGAATTGCGTGTCGCTTTCGCCTGAAATCAACCCGCTCAGCAGCGTGTCAGCATCGTCGACGCCGGCATCCACAAAGACAACTTCGATCGGACGGGTTGGGTCAAGATCGGCGGGATCGAGTAGTCCGTCACCAAACAGGGAAGCGGATTGGTTTTGCGATTCAGCGGCTGGTTCCAGAGCGGTTTCGGTGGCTTGCTGGTCGGTTAGCTTGGGCTGATCGAGTGCCTGACCGTCAGCGTCGGAAAATTCGGCCATCAGCGAATCGACCAACGGATCTTGGGCGCCGGAATCTGCTTCGGCACCGTCGAGACCTTCGCCACTGAGTAGGACGCGGTCTTCCAAGCGGTAGAAGTCAAAGTTACGTGGCATAGTGTCAGGCTTGAGCGATTAGGCAAAACGATCGGCGCGGTACTAGGTTTGGCGCAGCGATTGGTGCGCAGGGATAGCCCCTACAGCAACTTCGGGCTTTGCTTTCAATCGCAGGCAACTTGTCTGATTAAAGAAGGCTCAATGACGGCGGAACGCCTATCGATCGCGCAATATGAATCGATTTTGCGGGCTGAGAACGAGAGAAGCCGAACAGCCAGTCGAAATGTACACCTGTTCGAGGCGCAGCGAGCTTATTTGCGTGCTCATGGCGAATCGTCTTTGGAAAACGAGCGTTTGCGAAAAATAGATGTGCTTCCCCGCAAATCAAAATGCTGTCGAGTCGAAAACGCTAGCGAAGAAGCATCAGCGGGTTGTTAGTTGAAGTGGACCCTAGCGATTGGGAAGCCGTTTCGGTTCGTGCCGTTTGGTCTTACGCGGGAAGACCCTCGTACGCAGATTCCTTGCAATCCAACCCACCGGACATCGTGATCAGGCCGATCTTTCCAATTATCCGTAGGTGTTCTACGCAAAAAATGCGTCCACGACTTTTGGCTTGTGAAAAAGCAACACGCCCCGATCCGAACGACTCGCCTAATAATCAGGGATCTGGTTATTGCGGCGAGCGCTTGCGCGGTGGGTGTGATTGCACAGCAAACGTCGTTGCTGGGCGATGAAACACCATTGGTTTCCGGTTGGCAAAATACCGTCGTCAACCAACCAGTTTCTGCCGGACAAACAAACGTCGGGTTTCAGAACTTGACGATTTACCAAGGCAACAGCAGCGCAGCGGAACATCCGGCAATTAGTCGTCAGCCGACAGTAGCGACAGAGCAGATCGCACAGGCACAGACACCACAGCCAGTCATAACGCATCCGGTTGCGCCCTCCCGGCCAGAAGACCTAACCCGCATGGCTCCGAATGATTCGCCCTCGTTATGGTGGAACGAATCCGTCGCCGGTCCGCTGCTGCACCGTACGGACTGGGTGACGTTTGATTTGGAAACCGTCTTGCTGGATACGCTTCGGCATAGTCCGCGGATCAAAAGCGTTACGCATCAGGCCAGTTCGGCGTTGGAACGTATTGTTCAGCAAGATGCTGCGTTTGATTCGACGCTCTTATTCAGCGGCACCGGAGGGAGAACCAATGACCCGGTGGGCAATACACTTACCACCGGTGGCCCAAGTCGACTGCGTGACGAAACCGCATCAGCGCGAGCCGGATTGACCAAAAATGGTCGCCGTGGCACGCAAGTTGGGTTGACGCAGCAAGTCGGTATCAAGAGCAGTAACAGCACGTTTTTTGTGCCTGAAGATCAGGGCGATGCCAAACTCAGTCTTAGTCTGACACAGCCACTGTTGGACCGCGCCGGACAGGTCTACAACGAACGCTTGCTGACTCAAGCAAGAATCGATAGCCGCGTGACCTGGCAAGATATGCGTGGAGATGTCGAACGCCGCATCGCGGACGTCATGACGGCCTATTGGCGGCTTTATGAAGTTCGTTGTCATCTGTTGCAGCAGCAGCAACTCTTGCAGCGGAGCAAGAAGATCCAAGCCACGATCATTGGTCGAAATGGTTTTGACGGTAGCCGCATCGAACTTGCCAAAGCAAAGCAACGGGTTGCCCGCCGAACGGATTTGCTGGTTACGCTTGATGCGGAGGTTCTGAAGCGACAAACACGTCTCGCCACGTTGATCGGAGCGGAAGAACTGTCGGGCGCATCAGCGCGATTGGAATTGATTCCGTTGGAAACACCCGTGTTCCCGGACCAACAATGGGAGCTTCGTGATGTCGTCCTACAAGCACTTGAAAACCGTCCTGAAGTTAAAGCGGCTACATCAGAGCTAGAGGCGGCGGCATTGGCAATTCGAGTCACGCGAACCGAATTGGTCCCGCAGTTGAACGCAGTAATCAACGCTTCACTGGCATCTTTGAATGGTGAAAACCGTTTTGGTGAGTCGTTCTTGGACCAGTTCTCGGGGATTGGACCTGGATTCTCCGCAGGGTTGCAGTACGAGATGCCGTACGGACGCCGAGCAGCTCGATCACGTGTTCGCGAAGCACAGCATCAGTATCGCCAACGCGCTGAATCGCTTCGCGAAACGGTGCAGGAGACGCAGTTCGAGGCCGAATCGGCGTTGATCGATCTTCAGCGGACCTCTCGGCAGCATCAAACGAAACGTGACGTGCTGCGAACAGCGATCGAAGAAGAGACGATCGTAACGCGGCGATGGGAGCTGATGGGCAGCGAAGGCGGACGGGCCGGCACTGTGCTGGAAAACCTGCTTGATGCACAGCAGCGACGCACTGATGCGGAACGCGAGTACGTCAGTGCGCAAACCGAATACATGACGGCGTTGATTGCCCTTCAACGCGCGATGGGCACTTTGTTGCGATATGAAGGAATCAATACGGTTCGCAGTGGAGGCGACATCCAGTTCGCCAAGCAAGAACAAAAGTCGCAGTTTGGACGTTCTGCACCGGTCGCCCAACCAACTGAGGCACTCGTCCCGCCAGAGGCTGCCGTCGTCTCGCCGGAGGCTGCAGTACACCCACCGGCTGAGCACGGCACAACCACCAACCATCTTGGCACGTCGCAGCTTAACGCGTCGGCGAACAATCAAGCTGCGTCCCACCCTATTCGGCAACGGATTCCTTCCTATGCCAGATTCGAGCCAAAGTCTGTGCCGACCCCATCTGTGCCGACCCCGTCTATGCAGACCCCTTTCATGCCGACACCGCCGCAGACGGTTACGCAGACTATCAACACACAAGAGGCAAAACGATGAAATCAGAGTTGTTAGTCTTCCGGAGAAGCCGCGGGTTGTTCGCTCGGGTTTACGCTACAAAAGTGGCCGCGTTGCTGATCTTGTTGTCGACATGTGTAATATCGACAGCCCAATCGCAGCAGTCACAACTGGTCTATGACGGTTTCACAGAACCCAAATACGACATTCTGGTTGCCGCCAATGAAATCGGCCGGGTCGAAAACGTGTACGTTACCGAAGGTGATCTGATTCGTCAGGGCGACGTGGTTGCAAAATTAGAAGATTCACTGCAGGCTGCATCCGTACGAATCTCCGAACATCAAAGCACGATGTTGGGCGAGATCGAAGCAGCCAAGGCGGAAGTCGCAATGCACACTGCTCGGGCTCAGTCAATACGCGAGCTAGCGGATGATCAAATGGCACCGCCAACGGAGCTTGCAAGAGCTGAAGCCGATTTGCAACTTGCCCAAGCCAGACATCAGTCCGCGTTGGAAACGCGCGGGATGCGGCAGTTGGAGTTAGAGCGAAACCGCGTGCAGTTGGAACGCCGCAAGGTGATCTCGCCCGATGCGGGAATCGTAGCTCATGTGTTTCATCAGCCAGGCGAATACGTCACGCCCAGCGATCCGGCTTTGATTCGATTGCTGGTCGTCGATCATCTCTACGCCGTTTTCAACGTTCCGGTAGCCGACCTTGCGTCGATGAATGTTGGCGATGACACGCGTGTTTTCCTTCGCGGAAGTCAGACCAATCTGAATGCTCAGGTGTTTTCGATCGCACCGTCCATCGACGGAGAGAGCGGTACGGTCAAGGTACGATGCCTGATCCCGAACGAGGACGGTTTGTTAAGAGTGGGAGATCGATGCACCGTCCATCTTAACGGTACACCGAAAGATAAGAATTCGGGCCGCTTGCGGTCAGCGTTGCTTCCTGGCAATTCTTCGGATCGTCTACAGGAGTCAGCGACGAAATGACCTTCGCGGGCGGAAAACAACCGGGCAATCACCACGTCGCATCCGATGCGTCGCCAGGCGCCAGTGCGCTTAATGTGACACTGCGAACGCAGACGCAATCAAATGCGCCCAGTGATCCGCTGCCTGCTCAGGTTCTCGGCCAGAATTCGACGGAGAAATCAGATCGCAGTCGTGGTGCAATCCCCAGACCGACGCCTGGTAGTCTTCCGCAGCAAGCGGGCATCGCATCGCAATCTAAACAGTCAACCGCGAATGCATCCCCTTCCAAGTCGCCTGTGATGGTGCCTCGCGACGATGTGAAGAGCATCCTTGAACTGATTTCAGCCGTGGCAGCGACAGAAGATCGGTCCGATGCGGTCAGCGCGATTGTGAACCATCTGTCCAGTCAATTTCCGTCAGCCAGTATTCGCGCTGGTCTGGGATCCACGCAACTGCGGCGACTCTACGATCGAAAACTCGGCTGGCTTGGTAGCGAGAGTTCCTTGTTCGACGAGGCGCAGGCCAGATGGGACCACGGCGATGAAACCAAGCCGAACCATCAGGATGCGGCGCTGGCGGCAAGCGGCGATAGTTTCTCGGTAAGCTTAGACCAAGTCGGCGGGCCAGGCCGTTGCCAGATCTGGATGTCTGGGGAAATGCAAACTCCGCATTGGCTTTCCGCGGCAGCAACGACTTTGCAGGCAGTCCTCTGGGACCGCCCCGTGCGTTCTTGGCTGCGAACTCCCGAGCGAATTCGAAGGGTCTCTACGTTCTGGATTGCTATTGCTGCGCTGACGTTGTTTGCTGTCGCGATCTGGCCGATTGCGTATCGCATCGATTGCACCGCCATCGTTCAACCAGCAAGCCAACGTCTGGTTGCGGCACCGTTTGAAGCGACGCTGTTGGAGAGTAACGTTCGCCCGGGAGATTCGGTGAAGCGAGGGGATTTGTTGGTGCTGTTGGACGGCCGCGCATTGCGAATCGAGCTGGAATCGATTCAGTCGGAGATTCAACATTTCGAGAAACAGAACGACATTTCGCTTGCCAATGGAAGAATCGCCGAAGCGCAGCAGGCCGCACTGAGTAAACGCAAACTGGTCCGGCGAAGTCAGCTGTTGAGCGATCGATTGGAGCGTTTGGAAGTAGTCAGCCCCATCGACGGTGTGATCGTTAGTGGCGACTTGGACCGCTATATCGGTTCGCCTTTGGAGATTGGTCAAACGCTGGTCGAAATTGCGCCACTTGATCGCGTGAATATTGAAATTGAGATCCCAGAGTACGAAATTGGTTACGTCGTCGCAGACGCGGATGCAAGAATACGGTTCGCGTCGATCGGTGGCGATTCAATTCGCCAGAAGGTCAACGCGGTCTATCCTGCTGCCGAGATTCGCGACGACAACAGTGTGTTCGTCGCCAAAATGGAGGTGGAGAATCCCGAGGGTAAGCTTCGTCCTGGAATGCGTGGTGATGCGACAGCCTACGGTCCGCTGCGTCCAGCGGCTTGGTCTTGGATTCGCGGTAGCTGGGAACGTTTGCTTTGGTGGGCGGGCTATTAATCGTGCAAGATCCGCAGCCGCATCACGAATCGTCTTCTCTGCCAGAATCCCATCTGCCAGAATCCCATCTGCCAGAGTCCCAGCCGCCCCAAAGCCAGCCGCCAAGATCCCAGCAGCCAGGATCACCGGAGCAAGACGGGCCCGTCTACGTTGCCATCGAAGCGGGCATTGAATTTTCGCAGCGCGACTATGGCGGACGGACGTCCTATGTGGCTCATCACAGCCGCACCGGGCAGTACTACCGAATGGGCGTGGAAGAGTATCACGTTGCCGTATTGCTGGATGGTTCGCGCACCGTTGCGGAAGTACACCAGCAGATTCAGCAAGATGGACTTGGCTGGTCGACAGACGACGTCGGAAAATTCGCGGCGGAGCTGATCAAGCAAAAATTGGCATCGCCGCATTCGGTTGCCTGTGATGCGGGCGATCAAAATGCAGATTCGGCAGCCAATAGTGAACCACCGCCAGGCAAGCCGACTCTTTCCATGCCACAGCGGCTAGTCAAAACACTCTCGATGACGGTTAGCCAGCGATTTCCGTTGGCGGACGGAGTAGTCATCGCGAAGAAGGCCGATGGGATTGTTGGGCCGGTCTTTTCGCGAACAGGCCTATTCATCTGGATGGCTTTGGTTGTCAGCGGGATGATGGTGGTCTTCGGGCACGGTGATGAATTTGGCAAAGAGATTCGCCGTCTGTTTGACCCCGGCATTTGGATTTTCCTGATGGCGTTTTGGGTGATCGCCAAAGTGTTGCACGAAACGGGTCACGCTGTTTGCGCGCACCGGCACGGTGTTCGGCTTGGAAAAACGGGCATCATGTTCTTTCTGTTCGCGCCGTTGGCCTACGTAGATGTGACCGATGCTTGGAAATTGCAAAGCCGTATGCGGCGAGTGCAGATAGCGTTGGCCGGAGTCTATTTGGAATTGGCCGTCGCCGCGGTCGCCGCTTGGGCGTGGTGGATGCTACCGATTGGCACGGCGAGACACTTTGCCGCGCAGATATTTCTGGTGACCGGTCCGACAACCTTGCTTGTCAACGCCAATCCGCTTTTGCGTCTGGACGGATACTACGTGCTGTCGGACCTATTGGAGATTCCCAACCTACGCATGCACGGACGCGCCCAATTAGGGGCGCTGATCGAACGCATTCTATTGGGCATTCCGCGACCGCAGTCGCGGCTTTTTGGGTGGCGTCGATCGGCGGCAACGCTTCACGCGGCCTGCTCGGTCGTGTTCCAGTTTTTCTGGATGGCAGGTCTGATCATCGCGGTATCGATGTGGGCTCGGGGATTGGGTTTGGTCATTGCCGCATCGGCGTTTTTGCTTTGGGCGCTTTTGCCTTTGACAAAGTGGATCGTCAAAGTCTGGACGCTTGAACCAGGTGGACGGTTTGGGTTGAATCGCTACCGGCAACGATTGATCGGCTACGCCTTTTTGATGTTCACCGTACTGCAACAGTGCAGCTTTTCGACCTCTCCACTGGATCGTCGCGTGCCCGTGATCGTGCAGTTTCAAAATGAACAGGTTGCCCGAGCCAGCGCGGATGCCTTCGTCACAGCGGTGCTTGTGCAACGCGGCGATCGAGTTCATGAGGGCGCCTTGCTGATGCAGTTGGAACAGCCAGAGCTGCTACTGCGCCGAGAAGAAAAGGCAGACGAGATCGAGCTGGCAAAACAACGCGAAATTCAATTCAGGCGGCGAGACGAGATTTCTAGCGCAGCTGCGGAACGCGAAAACGCGGCGAGTCTATCCAGGCAGTTGGCCGAGTTAGATGAACAAATTCAAGGACTGCGGGTCGTTGCTCTGCGCGATGGCAAAGTCACTTCGTCGGCTCCGCAGCGGTTGTTGGGAGTTTATGTCAATCGAGGCCAAGAGCTGATTCGTGTTTCCGATCCGCGCGAGAAGGAGCTGCTTGCAGTCGTCGGCAAGGATGACACCGAGGCGTATCAGCAGGCCGCCCTATCGGGCAGTTCCTCGTCCGTGCGATTGCGAGGGGGAACGACATTTCTGGCGAAATTAGAACCACTGTTACCGCGTGCGATCGAAAAGGTGCCGAACCCAGCGTTGGCGGCAAATGTCGGTGGTCCCGTCGCAGTCGAACCTTCGCCGGATCCCGATCAGCCGATGAAGATGGTCACGCCACATGGGCAAAGCAAGACGCCGCTCAATGCTGTGACCAGTTTGCAAATTCGCAGCGGGCAGATCGGCACCATGACCATTAGTGATGATCGATCGTTGATGTCACGCATCTACGAAGACCTCGTCGAATCTTCGCAACCGCAGTAACGTGATAAGGCGGAAGGTTGTGTGCCGTCAGATGTGTGAGCAGAGAGTTCGCGGTTTTTGTGATTGGCAATCGCGATGCTTGTGTGTTCTTTCGTTGAATCGGAACCTCAAAAACCAAGATGGCGTTATCTTTCGTACGCGGCAATAAATCAAAGCCACGGCGTTAATCGAACAAAGCAACTTTGGTCGGTGGTAAAATTGAAGCCAGCCGCCTACGCAGCTTGCTCCTGAATCTCGGGGCCAGCCAACGACGCGAGTGCTGCGGCGCCATTGACGTTGCCATTGACGGTGCGAACGTGCAAATCTTGCTGCGGAAATGCGATCTCGATTCCGGCCTGATTAAACTCTTGGTTGATCGCCATGTAAAGCGATGAGTCGATTCCGGGCCGCGATTCGCGATGACCGATAAAGACGCGCAGTTCAAAGTCGAGCGTGCTGTCACCAAATCCCCCAAACACAACGCAAGGCTCCGGCTGATCCAAGACCATTGGATTTCGCCGCGCGATGCTCATTAGGATCGATGACACCATCGCCGTATCGGTTCCATAGGCGACGCCGACATTCACAATCGTACGACATACGGGATCGCTGAGCGTCCAGTTGATGACGTTGTCTGTGATAAAACTCTTGTTGGGCACAATCAATTCCCGCCGATCAAAATCCGTGATCGTCGTCGCTCGCATCTGCATCCGTGAAACCGTGCCCGTCACATCACCAATGGTCACGATGTCACCCGCACGAATCGGGCGTTCGAATAAAATGATCAAGCCGCTGACCAGATTTGCAAAGATTTCTTGTAATCCAAAACCAAGTCCCACCGTCATTGCTGCAGCAAGCCACTGCACGCTGCTCCATGACAATCGAATCATGTGACAGGCGATCAGCAGTCCCGTCAGCGTCAACGCGTAGCGTGTCAGGATTGAAACGGCATGCCGCCCACCTAAATCGATGGGCAGACGCTGAAGCACCGTGACTTCCAACAGACTGGTCAAGCGTTTTCCAATCATCATCGTGCCGATCACGACCATGCAGGCGACAATCACGTCCTTCAGTGTCGTGGGCATATTGGTGTCGTACTGCGTTACAGTCGACCGACCTGATGGATCCGATACCACTTCCGACATCGTCACAACGTTGTCCCACAGCGTGACACGGTCCAAGACTCTGAGCGCTGGAAGCACTTCGGCCCAGATAAACCAACCACCGACCAAGAGCGTCGCGACGGTTAGGTACCGGAGTAATTCACGAATGTGAATGTCAGCCGTCTCTTCCCAACGCACCTCTTCTTCCTCGGCCGCGTCGTTGCGATCGGGAACCGTTGCACCTTTGTTTTCGCTTTTGTATTTTGCCACGTAAGCTTCATGGGCAGCGGCAATCTTCTTTTGCTTTTCTCGTAACGTGCGGTTGTAGCCTTTCAGTCGCAACCAACGCAGTGCGAGCGCGTGCAGAACAATGATGCCCAAGATGCAAATTAAGCTCTCGGCAAACCGATTGCTCAATTTCGTCGCGCTATAGTGGTAGCCATAGAACGAAATGCCAACCAGAATCAGCGGGACGGCGACGGCAGCGAAGCAGATAGGGCGTTGCAGCCTAGCAATCATCGACTCAGGGTTGATTCGGTCGATCGCTTGCATCACCGAACCGCTTGGGCGAAGCAGCGTGTAACTTTGGATCGCAACGAATGTCAGCGTTAGCATCAATGTCAAACGATGCAGGCTGTCACCGCCGCTCAGTTCAACGCTTTGGGAAAGCACCATCACGCCGACCAACGGTGCGGCGACCAAGACGGTCAGTTCCAACGTGCGTCTGACGCTGGTTAGCACGCGCGGTGGCCAGCCGAACATTCGGTGGCCGACTTGATCTTCCATGCAGATTTCGCGAATGATCTGGCAACCCCACACGAGGGCAGCGACTGCCAAAAGTGCTTTCCCCAAACCATTGACGAAATCGTCTGCGGCATTGGCGGTACTGAGCTTGTATCCGACGGCAAGCAAAATGGCGGGCCAGCTTGCCGACAACAAGATGGAAATGGCTAAGCCCGACAACGACATGCCGAATTTCATGGGCTGAGCATTTACGATGTTGCTGGAAGTTTGCCCCGGCGAAAGACAAAGTACTTTCAATCGGCGAACAAGATGTTGGCGGAATGTGTAGGCCAGTAGCAGCAGGACCAACGCACCGGCAAGTGCCGCGGGACGCCGCAATGTTTCGCCGACGATCGCGCGTACCGCGGTAGTCCAACGTGAAAATTGAAACAAACTGGCCGTCGCAATAGTGGCTTGGCGAATATCGTCCGCCGCCAGCATTTCGTTGCTACGCACCCAAAGAACGTGTTCATCCAAGTACCCCCGAAACGTCGCGATGCTCTCGCCAAGGTCCTGGTTGACCACTTCCAACTCACTCAAATCGCCCAGCAGCGTGTCTTGGTCCGCAATCAACTTGTCCAATAAATCGCGCCTCGTCTGCAGTAACACCGTGACCGCTCGCAAGACTTGGTTTGGATCAAACTGCTGCAACTCGTGCGACATCTCCTGGACCAACTCACGGCTTCGCGCCGCCGGGTCGCTGATCGCACGACGCTCGTCTTTCAATTCCATCAGCAACAAGTGGGCCGCGGGCGTGTCTGTTTCTAGTTTCTGTGCCCGTCGCTGGCATTCGCTGCCACGTGGCAGTTCGTTTTTTTGTTTGCGAAGCAGAATGCCCGTGCTGGTTGCCTGAGGCGCATGCTCCACTTTGCTTTTCAGTGAGTCCATTTCCTCCTGCAACTGCATCGCCAACTGCGAGAGCTTGGTCACTTTTGCCGATGTTGACTGGATTTCTTTGGCAGTCGTTACGCGTAGTTCCGCAATCTCGGCATTGCGAGTCGCCAAATCACGCAGGGCAGGGTGCGATTTTTCGGCAAGTTGCCGGGTAGCGACAGCGTATCGTGTCGATTCGTCACTTCGCCATTGCTCCACCGTCGTTTTCCAGGCCTCTAGTTTCTGCCGACTCGCAGCGAGTCGACGGTCCGCCAAGTCACGTTCCAGTGGCCACTGCTCAGCTAAAGCGTCGTATCGTTTTGTTTCGACTCGTAATAGCCTTAGCTGCGCCGTCAACGACTGCAGACGTGCTTGACGTTCGATGCGGACCAGGTGATTTTGAAATTCATCTTCGGTCGTATCGGTCGGCAGGTCCTTCGCGTCGGCAATTCGCTTTTCCAATTCCGATATCTCTTTGCTGATCGCAGAGACTCGCCGCGTACGCGAATCGAGTTTCTCGCTGATTTCCGCCAACCGTTGTTCGTCAGTTTGAGTCTGGAGATCTAATTCGGTGATCTGCGACTCTAATTGTGCCAGTGATGCTCCAGAAGGAATGACGATTGCGCTGTCATCGCTTGGACGATCCAATTCGCCGCGCAACGATTTGATTTGCAGCGGCGCGTTTTCAATTTGTTGCTCGTACTTTTGAATATGTGCGATAGCGTCCTTCTGAGTCGCTAGCCACTTCAAGCTCTGTTGCAGCGAAGCTTTAAAGTCTTCTTGCTGCTGTTCAGATAGTTCCGCGTGACCAGCAAGCGATTCGATTTCGGCCTGCACGACCTTGATCGTCAACTCTTGCTCGGGGCTGGTTTGCAAGTGGGTGACCCGGCGGACGTATCCCCGCGACGGCGAATGTTGGCGGGCAACTTGTTGGCGGGCAACTTGAACGTCAGCATTGCCGGCGAAGAAGGCTTGTTGGTTGTCCGGGTGTCGGTTGTCCCAGTGTCGGTTGTCCCGGTATCGGTTGTCCTGGTATCGGTTGTCCTCGACGGGGATCAAATCGGCGTCGCTTGAATCTGCCCGCAACGTTGCCGGCGGGGCTGGTTGCAACCGAGCGGAACTTCGCGGCGTGAAGATCCCGCGTGACGCGGCAGAGTCGCTCGGCTGCGCAGGCGGCAAGACAATCGATTGCGAAGCAGTCTGTGCCTGAATCGGCGACCCACAAGCCAACAAGATGGCAATGCAAGCAAACGCTTGTGGCCGAAACGAAGTTTGAAAAACGCCCGTTAACGATGGCATTCAATTTTTCCTGGCGGACAATAAATCGGTGCGATCCTTGCCGCACGATTGAAAGATCCACCTGTACCAGTGGCCATGCCAAAGGGTCAATGTAGAACAGGATCCCTTGCCCCCGCAGGTGCAGCCTTGCCCCGCGCGAACCCGCAATCACCTCTCGCCAAGCGAACCGGGCTCTTATCGCTGATAATCACCTGGGGTTACAAAAGGTTCGCTGTCGATCGCCTTTGTCACGCCAGTCTACACTCCGTCGCCCCTGCGGGGCTAGCATTCCAAAACCACGTTAGCTGCACGCTCTCCTTAGCCGGTGCCCGAGCGTGCTCGGTTTGTTTTATCTACTATTCTCGTAAGCCAAACGATGTCATTGACTTGCGCCGCAATTCGACCAAATGACGAGTCATCCGGGTTAGCGTGTATTACCCGGTTTTGCAGATCTAACGTCTCTACATTTGTGACGCTAATTTCCGGGGAGTTGGTCTCGACAATTTCGCCATTGTTCGCTGACACTGCTACGCAGCCGCTTGAAAATCGGGAAGTCATCGCCGTCCAACCCTTTTTGCTCTTGTTCCAAAAAGTTCGACGGTGGCAAATTGACCTGTAGGTCAACCAACGATTGTGCTGGTGCGACAAATGACGCACGCACTCCGGCTTCCAACACGTCCAGTTTCGACTGCATTGTCATCAGCTGACTTTGGATCGCATCCAGCTCTTCCGATGATTCCATCAGCGATGCGAGGCGAACCGGCGATGTGGTAGAAGTGCTGTCATTAAGATAGGACGTCGCCGAATAGGAAGACTGCAAGACGCTGCGACCCTGACCAGTCTGTTCAGCCAACGTAATATCAGGTCGGCTTGGTGCTGTCGGATTCTGGGTTACGACAGATGGTGCACAACCAGAGCATGCCTTGGCTTGGGGAGCTACGGGAACGTGCAAGTGATTTGTCACGCCGTACGGCGTCGCAACGTAAATCGCCACGTACTTTTCCGTCTCACCATTTTCGCAAAGCTCGACCGTATTGACGCAATGCGGAATCGTTACTTGCATCAATTCGCGGCTGATTAGTCGCACATGCGGGATACAGATCCCACCAGCAATAATCTTGGTATCGTGAACGCTGAAGTTATCTCCTACCAAGAACAACGTCGTGCCTTTCCCTTGACAGGCTGGATACGGAGAATTCGCGACGGCCGCATTGAGGCTCTTAATCGATTTTGTGACTTTGTCACAGTCATCAGGTGTATTGCAGTCTAACTTGATCGATGAGCAACCCTGATAACATCCACAATCGTTCTCGTTCAAGTTGATACCGGGAGCTCCGTGCCATCCGATTAATTCTGGTGATAGGTCGGTGACACCGGTGTTGAACATTTCAAAACCGCCCAATGTGTTTTCGTAAGGCACCATCGCACGCTGCGTTTGGAGCGGCAGCTCACGGTCCAATTGATCAACACGTTTGATTAGTCGGCGAAGTTCTCCCTCGCGGTAGAGGTGCTGATATTTTGCGCAAGTTGCTCGTGAGTTACGCATGGCTGTCACAGCGCGACTGAGTTTCAATCCGTCCTTCATCGTCAACGCCGTGTTCTTTGGGTTGGTAAGTTTGAACCAATCCGTTCGCACATCAAAGTCCGCGTAGGGAACAAATGACGGCATCAGTACGACAGCAACACACTCGCGTTGCCCCGGTTCGATCTGACGATGGCGTTTGTCGTAGTCTCTCGATGCCCCCATGAATGTCTCGCGAAGGCTGCCGAGTGTGCCTGGCACATCCAATCCCTGAACCCGCGGGTAAAAACGCCAGCCGAAAGTGTCGCTACCGTGACCGAAACCAACGATGGTGCGGTTCAATGCGATCGTTTCGACTTGGCTTTCCATTTTGCGGGAATATTGCGTCAGAGAGTTTGCACCGATTTGACCGCTGGCGAATCCCAGTGCCATTGCGAATTGCAATTCGCGACTTCGCTGTGATACGTCTGCAACGTTCTGATCTTGGTTGACAGGATCGACGGCGAAGACATGAATGGGCCATCGGACCCGCACGTATTCCTTAAAGATTTCGTTGGCAGACTGAAATTCGGCCTGAAGTTGTTCGTGTCCGTTTCCAGTGGCATTGACGGCATCAGGCAGGAAAAACCAATAGCTGTTCGGCGTATCCAAGTGAAATGCTTCTTTTGATTTCGCCAGTTTGCGAACGTCTTGGTTTAGCCGCTGATTTAAGAGCGCCGATTCGACGACGATCGCCCACGCAAGTGCCTCGACAGGAGAATTGGCAACGTCATTTGCCTTGTTGAGATTTGCATTGGACGATACGAATAGTGGTGCTCCGCCGGCACCCGACGCGTTCGCCACACTTACGGCATCGTCGTGTGCATGCAGTTCACGGAAGAAATAGTTTCGGAACCATTCAACGGATGGTTTCTGAGGATCAATGCCTTTGAGATGACCTCCGCGTATTTGACTCGCTAGGCCGGAATCAGGTCGCGCAAGGTCGGAAAACAAGCCCAGGTGTTGTGGCACGCATAGCAATTCATAGGCAGCTTTGATTTCCGCGTCAAGGAAACGTCGGGCATCCAGGAGATTGACGCGGTTTTCTGAACATGGTTTTTCGGAGTTTCCCCCAGACCATCTGATGTATTTTCCGTAGTATGTTTGTTCAAAGAACTCGGCAATCTCAATCAGGTTTTCAACGCCTATCACGGCGTCGAGGCTAGAGGGATTTAGCGGGTTCAATGCCCGTCTGGTTCGTCCGGAGGGAGCAGCGCTGGACACTTCACCTGCTTTGATTTTCAGTCGGTTAAGCGCTCGCCGGCTTTCATCCATGATTGCCTGCGATACTTCGTCTTGCGAGCCAGAAAAGGCCAATAGGGTCAGTGCGGTTTCCTGTGCATCTTCTTTTCTCATTGCCTCCACAAGTCTGCTAAGTATTTGCGCATCACCGAGCAATGCAGGTAGTGTCGCGGGTGCTTTGTGGTTGCTTGGCTGGCCGTTGGCTATTGCTACTTGCATTTGCCCTGTGGGTGCTGGTAGGCCTTCAACTCCAGCGTTCAACTGTTCCTCGAAACCGTCAACCTCGGCTTGCTCAGGTAATGCGGGTTGACTGTTCTCTGTTCTCGTTTGCTGGGCCTGTTGTATCGTTTCGATGCTTCGATCAATAAAGCTCTTGACAGAAGGAGCGATGAGAATCGACGGCGGTTGGTCTATTTCCTCAGAGTATGTTGTCGTCGTTGGGCTGTATGTTGCTCTGTTCTCTGGTTGGGCTTGAGAAAGTGAACCGCGCGTTCTGACTACCGCAACCTGCGAAAGAGCTTCTCCGATTTTGACATCGATGTAGGAAAAGCGTTCCAGCACTTCTTTTAACGCAAGCCTGTTCTTGAAGAATTGCTCCACTTGAGTGACGAGGTCTTGCTCGAGTTTTTGGCGAATTACTTCATTGGGGTTCGCGTCGTATTGGCCGAAGATCCTCTCTATCTCGGAGATCGTCGCTGAAAAGTCTCGTTCGCTGCGAATGGCGTCGTACGACTCGAGTCGCTCTGTCATTCGGACCAATGGAAGACCCAAGAAATCGACGACGTCGTTGACGGCAAGATTACGAAACGTTGTGGGCATCAAGTCATCGCTGATGACAGGTTCTGCCGTCACAGTTATCTCAGCACCGAAGCCCTCGCGGGTGATTTTCCCAGGGGTAATCGATACCGGAATTCGGACCAGATTCAACGAGTAGCCTGGCGAGTCACTGGTGTCGTCTCCTTCGTTGATTCGCCGGAGTTCATGCAAGTGTTTCAGGTATCGCGACTGTTGGTCCAGGTGCGTCACCGGTTCAAGCTTGATCCGTGGGTCCGCATCGCCCGATTCCTTAGTCGTGATTCCAAATCTCTCGAATTTCGATGCATTGATGGATGTAGTACCAGGAAGCGTGGCGGTTGCATTCTGGACCGTAACGCTGGTATTCGCTGGTTTTGGCGGTGGCGTAGAAGTTTTTGTCGCGGCCGATGCCAACGCTAACGATTGAGCCAGGAACGATGCATCGCGGTTGGTGATCGAGGCATTGATCGTATCGTTGAACTCGCCTAACTCGCCGAACATGACTCGTTCGTATTCGTCACGGTGTTTCGTTAGCCTCGCTTCGCCCCAGATGTCGGGCTGCTTTGCGACGACGGAGCCGTACGTGTCAATGTGATGTTCCAGCCAGTCGATGTTTTCTGCCAAGCATTCCATCGCGCAGTCTTTGCCCATGCACGGCTCGGTGCCTTTGTAAGCCGCTTCCTTGAAGAATCGTTTGATCCTCGCAATACGCTCGCCAGCTTGAACGCGGGGAGGTACCACCGATTGGAAAACGATTAGCAGTGCCAGTGCCATTTTGACGCTCGAACTCAGTGCACGCATTTTGCCCTTCCTTGAACTGCGGTGAATAATTGCATCGTTCTTCGGTCGCGACGTAAGCGTCGCAATTTGATAGGCTAAAAACACACAAGCTCTGGTCAACGATGCGCCAAGAGAGAGTGCCTGTTACGCCTGTTGGGGGTATCGACTACCACGAGGGTAAAACGTCGGCTCAGAAAACAGGATTTTCGTCAAAACGAGTAGAACCGGAACCATTTTGTTAAGCAGAGACGGTTGTAGCGATCGTGCGTGGCTCGCTAGGGCGATAGCAATTTCGCGAGTGAGATGACTTCGCTTACATGCTGTTTCTTGTTTTCAGCTATCTGATCCTTGACCAGTTGAAGCCTATCTACGTAGATCCGCCGAACGTCCGGGTCCACCTCGGGACCATTGAGTTCACTGATCTGCAACACTGTGGCAGCCTGTGTCGCTTGCAGTTTTGCCAACGCGATCTTCAGATCCAGTATCCCCTTCAATTTATCCCTCGTGTCCACAAGGGCTCTCTTTTCGCGCCCGGTGGAGGCTTCTGCCAACTGAGTCAGTCCCTTCACATGCGCGATCAGTTTTGGTTCGGAGATATCATACAAGTCCGCGGTGCTGTCAGTCGAAGCGGGAGTTTCGACCTTAAAATCACGGTGAACCTTACCCATGCTAAGGTTGGTGATGTCGCTCGAGTCATCCAGCAACAATTTTATCGGTGCGCCCGAGTTGTTTTTCATTTGTCTAACGGAAACAGAAGCCGGCTTGTACGTCAGAATGCCGTTTTGCATTGAGACAAATTCGTGCCAACGGTTGGCCGCTGGTACCAATTCTGCTTTAACGAACTTTGATGGAACGGCCGCAAATGGCAAGTAAGCCGACTCGTTTTCAGTGAGACTTTTTGATAACCGTGAAGTGCCAAGAAAGCTACCGTCTTTCATGATGCGGATACTTCCTGGGTGAAGTGGCTTGTCGCCGTTCGTAATTTTCCCAGCGTAATACGCAGCGTTGTTGCTGATTTTGATGATGTTCTCGGCGGCAGGCTCCAGCTTCACCTTGTATTGATCGATTGACTCAAGCGGGACCACAGCGAATTTACCTGCGTCCATACTGGCGACGACACAGTACTTGGGTCTGCCCGCATCGATGAACAGCTTGGCGTCGTCCCAATTGCAACTTGACGACGATTGATCCGTCACTTGAAGATAGCCGTTGAGTGACCCGACATCATTTTTCAGTGTGATTGCGTATCGAGCGTTATAGGCTTTGGACACGTCAAACATATTTTGATAGGTGACGCTGGCAGTTACATTCTTGTTTGCCAACACAACGACGGTAACTACTGTCGAGGCCTGGGTGATTTTCGCTGGCAGATTCGAATGAATCGATGCTTCGATTTCGGCAGCCTGCGCGTTGCTGGGTGCAGTTAAAGTCAGCGTCGCAGACTCTCCCGCTACAAGCTTGGCTTCGCAACGGAACACGCCACCGTTTTGCGAATATGTCGCTTGCTTGACAACGAAATCATCCGCCTGGAGCGACGAAGCAAGGGATGCGACGCTTAGAATGGAGAAAAAGATGCTCGTCGTGGAAAGCTGTCGTCGATTCATTTTTCGGCCCCGCGTGGAAGTAGAACGCATGTGTACGGCCCTCGATGCTAGTTGCCCAGCGGGCGGCGTTCAATTCACTCCCAGCGAATCCGACGGTCATTTACCCGTTTCACGAATCAGCGCGATCTGTGACATCTCGTATACCAACGACAAGCTGTGCTCGCGGGGCGGCTCTCGGTATTCGCTGCTATTGGTGTACGCAATGAGTTGATCTCGCATGTTTCCGTACGATGCTCTGGACGTCCAAAGCACTACTTCGTCGGAGCTGTCGTCGACAAGTGGTTTGGCTTGGTACCCGAATGGCACATTGGGCATGATCTCCCAGTCGCTTCGATTGAGCCCGACTTGCGACAGGTCGCTCAACTCAGCGGGCCACTGGCCGTGCTCTAGCTTGTACTGCTTGATCGCAAGTGCCGTAAGCGTCCAACGACGATCGGTTTCGTAACGCGCGTAACCCGATATCAACCAACCTGTTTCTGCCCCTGCAGTGTTCATAAACTTCGTGCCCGTTGCCAGTGGGAATGTCGTCAACGAAACCGCTTCGGTTTCCGCCCAGCGTGGGTAATGTCCCCAGGCCCATTGATAATCCGTCAGCATCGCTAGCGTTCCAGGTTGCGCGTCTGATTTACCCTTTTGCATATAACGAAGCCATTGCAAAACGGTTTGCGGAGGAACCACAATCGATTGGGATTGGTTGCGTCCCACTCTCGCTTTGAAGGGGGCGTCGGTTTCAACTCCCAGCAGATCCAGCGATGTCGCGATCGTGTGTTCCATCATTTGTTTGTGCAGTTTTGCGTAGTCTGGTTTCGACTGGACCATGTCGCGCAATTGCGTCAGTTGGTCGGCGTCCCAGTCAGCGACGGCAAGTGACGCACGAATCAAGCTGTAAACATCCTGCGGCGTATCTTGGCTGACCGACTGGTATCGAGCGATGGGCTCAAGTTGGCTGACGGTTTTTCGCAAACGCTGGAGAACCTTGATGGCGTCTTCATTGCGTGCGTGTGCAATGTCCGCCTGGAACTCGCGAATGTCTTGCCCGACAAGCGAATTGGACCAAGATGGTTGCCAGCGTGTCCCCAATCCTGAACCCAGCGGCAGCCAAACGGGTTGATCAGAATCGGGAGTCTTTGGCTCGAGCAACTTTTGTCGAGCAGCGGTAAGCGGACGATCTCGGTTGGTGATGAAATCCAAGACATCCAAGTTGAGTTCGTGTTCGTTGACAATCGGATCCGATTTTGCCGTGGGTGAGATCATCGCAAATTCACGAGCCCCATCCATGCCGTGGTTTGGGTCATCTTGAAAAGGCCATGTTGATTCCAATAATGCCGCCCACTGGAGTGTTTCATCTTTGCTGGTTTGGGCCTCGTACGACTGGATGATTGCTTGGCGATCGACGGGGATGCCATCGTTTTTTAGTTGAGCGACGATGGCACGAATCTGATCTTTCGACGCAACTGCACTGAATCGGTCGGCGATCAATAGTGCTGCAAGCAGTGCGATTGGCAAACCAACCAGCAACAGTGTGCGCCACTCGCTCGCAGACGAACTGCTGCGATTGCCGTTTGGCGCCGAACCAACAGGCGTTATGTCATTGGTTGACGGCAAGATGATGTTGGGCTGCGCATTGGTATCAGGATTCATCAGTAGTACCTCGACGGTTCGACTTCGGGGCCTGCAATTGACTTGAAAGCGACTTGGCTGCGTTCTCCCATTCCGCGTACCAGTAGCAACCGGGGGTTTGCCAATACGCTGCGATTTGATCCGCGTACAAACTGGATTGCATTCGGTCGGAATAGGGCGACGGAAGAAGGCTTGTTTCGTCGTCGCTTGTCAGATGTCTTAGCTTTTCACGGTGAGCCAGCGTCGATTCGCCTCGTTCACCCGCGTCAATCAGTTTCAGCAATTCGCTGCTGATCAGATCCGCCATCGCGAACCGCAACATCGACTGCTGCATGAACGGCTTGTGCGACAAATAGCTGGGGACGGTGTATCCGCCCAATCCGTGCCGGTTTCTGGCTTGGAGATCGTTGAAATACTTGTGCCAAGAAAGCAGCACCGCGCGTCTACGTGATGCGGAACGTCCGGCTTGGTCACTTAGCATCGCGACCGCTTTTTGAATGGACTCCTCGTCACAGAGCAACGGCATATCCGATTGGCTCAGCATCCGGGTAAGCGCAATCTCAATTCGGTCCGCGAATCCCTGTTCGCGAATCATCCAATGGATGCGTAGACGTTTCGACATTTCTGTGAGTTTGTCGATCCACTCAAGGAAGATCTCTTTGTGCTGCTGTGTCTTTTCGGGGGCTTCCTTCAGCGAATCGAGCCAACGCAACTGCATTACTTGAGCTGTTGACAAGGCACGGCCGATAAAATTCGGGTCGGCTCTAAGCGGCGTGTTCTGATCGCCATCGATTTCTAGCCAATCGTTCGGTGATTCACCTACTGCGTTAAGAGCCGCAACGAGTTTGGCAGTGGGAACTTCCAGTTGGCCAAATTGGTTCAGCTTCTCAACGGGTGATTCGCGCCGAATGATGTTGGTAGCAGCGATCGTTGGCGACGAAACTTGGCTGGCCGAGGCCAGCATGTCAGCGCGGCGTTGAGCAGTAATTCGTGGAAAGGCGGATGTTTCGCGCCAGCACCAGATGAACGGCAGGACAAAAATGGCAAAGAACGTCAATCCGTGAACGGCAAAGAAGCTTCCGTTTCGCGGACCATCCATGTGACGCCGCATCTGTGTCCAGGTTGCCACTAGGGGAAACGCGACGATGGCCAGCATCAACCAAAGAGGCGTGCCCATTTGCGACCAACAGGAATGGAGCCAAACCAAGACGACGCCCGAAATCAAAGGTGCTAAGAACGCTGTGCCAGCAAGCACACGAAGGACTTGGCTGGTCCATTGAGAGAGCGAATAAACGGTGACCAAGACTGTTAAGACGGTGATGGCCGAAAGCATCGGTAGTGTGGTGCCTGAGCGGTTAGCAACGGAGTGAAACATGCCGGCCGCGACGAATCGCTGCGCTACGATGTAAACAAGCGTGCTGGTCGCGATGATCGAAAACGCAATCAAATGCCGCCCCCACCAAGCTCGTGTCGGCGAAACTCCGCGGTCAGCTAAAAATCGCATCGCCGGACTGCTGCCGTCTCCGATAAACGCGACCACGCCTAACCACGAAACAGCCAAGAGAGCAAGCACATTGCAAGATACCAACACGATGGGGAGGTAACGTCCCTCTACCTGAGAGGCCGAGTTGAAGGGAAACAATCCGACGCCGACGAACATCAGGATCGCGAACAAAGTCAGCTTACCGCGATTGTGTTTTGCCTTTTGCCAGATCAATGCCGCGATCGAAAACTGATACGGCTTGGAGCGGATTTCTTGCGATTTTGGCGGACTGTACTGATCACGCAAGTAGCTATTGGCCTCGCTCGATCGCGTCGATCCGGCCAAGGAAACCGATGGTGAACTCCTTGGCGACAAGACTTTCCGCGATGCACGTGACGCCAGCAACGTGACGATCGCGATGCCAATAATGCTCCAGCCGCCGCTGTGGATCAATCGCACACTATCGGTCGCGTAGCCAAAGTTAAAAAGCGAATACGTTTCGGCTGACAGTTGTCCCAGCACATAAGGAATGCAGGCAAGTGCCAGTGAAAGCATGAGTCCAGTGAATACATTCTTGCATCGCCACGATGAATAGATCCCGCAGAGTGTTAAGTACACTGAGTGAACGATCCAAACGCCAAGGCTAAGCAGGAAAGGATCGGGAAAGAGTGACCGAGAGAATTGACTGTACATGACGTCGGACAGCAGTAGGCAAGGTGACGCGATAAGCCACATTGCGCTTAGCCCGGCCACCGCAACCAGCAGCTTCGTCCTGAAGATTTGTTTGGCATCAATTGGCAGCGAATTGACCCACTGCATTGTCTGGGATTCCTTCTCCTGGCCGATCAGAATGGCGCCGGCCCCCGCGGCAAAGAACGCAGGCATTGTCAGCAGCATCGCCGCCGTCGACACCGACGCACCTGGCATCATCGATGAGACAATGCTGCCCAAGATTAGCAAGGCAAGCGTGACGCCAAGGAGCATGTACACCAGTGGCAGCAGCTGCCGGAGCTCTTTCCAAATCAGAGCTCGGTGGGCTCGGTCAACCTGGATCATGATACTTCTCCCGTTGGAAGTAGCGGTGCGTCTGTTGGTTCATCTTCGCCACTAGGATTGTCGCCACCAAAGTCGCCCGGTGCTGAGCCATCTGGATCGGCGACGGAAGTGTTCCCACCGAGCCCTTCGCCACGCGTGTAAGCGATGAAGATTTCTTCCAGAGACATCGCGCGGTGCGATACAGAAAGCACGCCCGAGTGATTTTCTAATGCCGCAACCATGCCCGCCTCAAAGCCACTGGCAACCATTTGATGCTGCCGGCCCTCGGTCGATTCCAGCAAAATCTTCGCCGGGTCCGGTAATGCCGGGACTTGGCACAGTGGATCGTCCAGGCTGATCGTGATCTGCGACATCGACGCTTTCAGTTCGTTGATCGGCAGACAGCAACGCAGTTTTCCGCGATGAAGGATGGCGATTGTGTCGGCGACACGTTCGACTTCGGAAATTTGGTGGCTGGACAGGAAGACGGTGCGACCTGACGCAGCACGTTGAATCATGCTTTCCAAAAACTCACGTCGGACCATGGGGTCCAAGCCAGAAGTCGGTTCGTCCAAGATCAGCAATTCGGGGTCGTGCGCCAACGAAAGCGACAACGCGACTTTGGCACGTTGGCCCTTGCTGAGTGTTTTGATTTTCTGACCCATCGCGATTTCGTAACGATTGATCGATTGCGTATAGGCTTCGATGAATCCGTCGGCAAAGAATGACGCTGTGAACCAACCAATTTCACTCACCGTCATCCAATCGTACATCGCAGGCCGGTCGCTGACGTAACCGATCCGTTGGCGGACCCCCTGCGGGTCACGGCTGGGATCGATGCCGCAAACGGTCGCGTTTCCGGAAGTAGGTTTTTGGAAACCCGTTAGGATGCGTATCAAAGTCGTTTTGCCAGCACCGTTTTCACCCAGGAGTGCGAATACGCGACCCGACGGGATATCCAAATTGACGCCGTCTAACGCTTGGCAATTACGAAAACGCATGACCAAGTCGTCGGTGTGAATGACTGAATTCATGATGGTCGGTTGGAATACGAGAAGGGAGAGTCGAAAAGTAAGTGAAGCACGCCGCGTCTAAGTGGCTCAGGAGTCAGGCGGGATGCCGGCTGCTGATATCTTTCCCGCTAACGATTTCACTTTTCGTTCCACGATCACGCGAATCTCGTCTGCTTCCATACCGCTTCGCATGGCTTCGACGATAACGGCCTCCACGCGATCGCCGATCATTTGTTTGCGTTGCTTGCGGCATTCGGCCAACGCTCCGCTGGAAACGGCAACACCTCGGCCGCGAAGCGTTTCAATCAAGCTTTCTGATTGAAGTTCTTGAAAGGCTCGAGTGACGGTGTTTGGATTAACCGCCAGCTGGGTGCTCAGTTTGCGAACACTGGGCAGAAGTTGCCCTGGCCGCAATGTTTGTTCAGCAATCGCAAATTTGACTTGCCGAACGATCTGGGCGTAGATCGGTTGACCGTTGGACGGATCAATCTGAAAAAACATGCTTGGGCTCGCAAAAACGGCGGCGAATTAGCCGCGTGTCTTGGTGTGTGGGCTACATGGTACACCAGTTAGCCGGCAGTGCAAGAGAGTCTGTGCCAGAAAGTCACACAATTCTTGAAGCTTGCGCTTCGTCCAGAAATGAGCCGCAGCGTTCGGGGCAAACGCATGCGATCGCTTTGCAACTAGAAAAGACGCGTAAATCACGCTGTCTCTTTGCGCCGACGCTCCGCGGCGGCGTGCTGAACAGATGCAGTAGGGCACTCCGCCGCGGAGCAAGTGAGACGAATGCCTTACGCTGTCTCGTCTTCGTACTCTTCCTCTT
>CAYUGI010000064.1:0-26686 GCA_964444105.1 uncultured Pirellulaceae bacterium | reverse complement strand
CTGAATTGGCCCTCTCCTCGCTAAGGCTCGACTCTCCCGGAGGGAGAGTGAATTGAGAATACGCAACATTGAATGGTTATTTGTCTTGCAAGAGCCGATTTCTTCCGTTTTAACACAACATCAAAACTGGCGCGTCGCGTTGGACATCCAGTCGGGACCACTCGCAATTACGCTGACTTGCGAGACGGAGTGGACGCCGCGGCATAAGCCATTGCGTCTTCGACCCATTTTACGACATTGTCCATCGGTGGGACCCTGCTGCTTCGAAGGATGCGTTGGCCATCGCTGGTTTCGGCAAAGTCGCTGAGCAGCTCGTGCAGTTCTGCTGGCTGTTGCTTGGCAAGCGTCGCGGTGTCTCGACAACCAACGCCGACAAGCAACTGCGACTTGTAGCCACAAAGCGACGCTACTTCACATACAAGTTTTGCTTGTGCCTGCCAGTCACGGATCTTGTCAGTCGTGATCCA
This sequence comes from uncultured Pirellulaceae bacterium, assembly GCA_964444105.1. Classification (GTDB taxonomy): domain Bacteria; phylum Planctomycetota; class Planctomycetia; order Pirellulales; family Pirellulaceae; genus K23-9. Next base: position 26,219 of record CAYUGI010000064.1, on the reverse strand, counting down.
ACGGGTATCGAGGTTGGTCGCCATCTCGACGGCGGACGCTGCCAGAAATTCTGCGACCGTACGAATCCCGATCTTTTCAAAACGCTTGGCCGTTTTGGGGCCGATCGAAGGTGCGTCGACCAGATCATCGGTTGCAGCAAGGCTTGCTGCGCGAATGGACGTTGATCGCATCGGTAGAACTGATGGTTCCTGTGGCGACGGGTTGGCCAGGCCGATCGACTGTTTGGCGACGGGAGGCTTTGAGTTTGCCTGCCGAGTTTCTTCGATTCGATCAATTTCGCGTTCGTGCTTCACCGTTGCGACTTCACTTGGCAAGTTTTCCGATACCGTGCCCGTAGTTACAAATTCGTCGAAAATGGCTTGGACGGCAGCTTTCTCTTCTTTGGATTCGATGCGTCGCGTTACCCACGCGGATGGCATTTTCAGCGTGGCAACCACGGTCGCCATCTTCAGTGGCATGTGTGGAATCGCCGCACGTGACTCGTCCGCGGCGCGTTGAAGAATCTGCGCCCAACCAGTGATCGCCATGCCGAACAGGTTGGACAAAATGTCGATGCTGCGACGATCCAAGCCCGCCGGAGGATTCTTGCAGCCCGCAGCCAAGTCGTATCGGTCGATCAGTTCGTCGTAGTAAGAATGTGCAACCGTCGCGCCACGAATGACGGACTGCGTGATCCACTTGTCACCTTGGGGCAAAACGAATCGTTTGGCATTGGGGTTGGATTGCCAAGACGCTCGGATTCTTTGGTAAGACTTCGTCACGCTCCATTCCAAAGGCCGATGGACAATCGATTCCTTGTCGCTTTGACCGGTGTGCAGAGGCATCAACGGGTCGGTGAAGTAGTGACTCAACACTCCCGCGGCATAGGCGGCTTCTTGCCAGTTTTGCGCATCAATTTCACGGAGCAAAATGCCGTACCACTTCTCGACGCTCTTTGTCGCGCCACCCCAATTGTTGTCACCGATGTGCAGGACGTGATTGCGGAAGTCGCGGAACGTCTTATCAGGATCCTTCGATCCGATCAGGTACGCTTCGTGGTGTTTCAGTAAAACCGAACTGAGTCTTTGCGCACGCGGCGATGTCACCAGCGGTAGCGCATCCATCACAAAGAACTGGTGCGTGCTGCGGCAATGGGCCGCTTGCAAAATTTTGATCAGAAGGTTCATCGCGTGTCTCAATGCAAATTAGCGGATGCACATAATGCGTCCACCGACGCATCATTTTTTTGGTACATACGCAATGTGCTGGACTGAACACTACATCGACTGCGAAGTAATTGTATAACGGCCAAGAATATGCCTTAGCAGACGGCAATGCGTTGAAGACATCGCCCGCTAGCAAAAGCCGTCGCTAGCTATGCTTCGGAAAAGCGGCGGGTTGTCCGTGCCAACTGAAGTGATGTCCTTCGCGAACAGCCAGCAGGACAGCCTTGCCATGCTGGTGCTCGGGCCCATGCGTGTAGTCCCATTCTAACCGCTCTTCGTATCGCAGAATTCGCAAACGTGATTCCGCCGCGACCGCCCAAGCCGCCAACTGGTTGGGACGAAAGTAATTGACCACCGCGCCGGCAGTTTCGCTTACCGGGGCGTCGCTGCTTATTCCGGGCTCCGTTTCGGATCCGGGATCTTCAGTGGTGTGGACTTCGACATACAGCATCCCAGTATCGTTCAGTGCCGCGGCGATTTTTTTCCAAACGGGAAGTGCATCGGCGGCGGGGATGTGGTCCAAAACGGTTGTGGCAACGATTGCAGCGTAGGATTTGGGTTGCAAATCCAGTTCGCGAACATCGGCAAGTTGCGTTTCCACGCGTTGGCCAACTTTGGCGGCATCGGCGCGTTGGGCGATCCTCTCCAACCCACGCTCACTGAGATCGACGGACGTTACCTCGAAACCCGCTTTGGCCAATGCTAAGGTGTCGCGACCGGCCCCGGCGCCCAAATCGAGTGCTTTTCCGGAGCAAGACGCTTGCTCCAAATAGGCCGCCAAAGGTGCTGAAGGTTGGTCGCCGTAAGCGATGTCATCGCGGTTGTAGGCATCGAAGAATAAGTCGGAGGAGTCGGGCATGGTCGTTTCGGGTGTTCTAAGTCACGCATTCAAAGCACACTGAATCATGGCGATGCGTCAAGCGAGGGAACGCAAAGTAGCAGATTGCCCCGCGAAACGGGGAAAACCTAGGATGCACTATTCTCATTGCCAGAGATTTCGAACTTTCTCAGTCCGGTACACCAAGACTAGACTAAAGCAGTCGAATACAGTCCAGTCGTGGTTGATTCGGGACGTTGTTGAGCCACAGGCCCTGACCAAGCAACAACTTGCGCGACGGACGAGGGCCCGTGGCTAGCGCCAACGGCTGACTCCAGATACTGCTTAATGCAGCGGTTGTGTATGACCTTCGGCGATTCATTTCATCCAATCTTCGAACCATAGCCTCATCAAGATGTCGCGTCTGAAATCCTGCCTAAACGGTCTGCTGCGTTGGTGCTGGTTTGGGCTCTTGGTTTTTCTGGCATTCAGCTATCTAGTCGCGGGCTTATCGACGACGCGGGCTGGCAAGCAGGAGGCAGCTGCACGCAATGTCTCAAACGCGTCTTCTTTAGATCGTTTGGCCGAAGATGATTCTTCAATCAGCGACGCGAAAACTGGTTCGGCAGATCCAGAGAACCAGAGCGATTGGGAAAAAGCCAACGAGTCCTTGCAAGAATCCGTTCGACGCGTGGATGACGTCTGGTTGAAAACGCTCCAAAGAAAAGAGCTGCAACCGGCGGAAATGGCCGATTGGCTGACCGTTTGTCGACGGATGTCGCTGGCGTTGGTCGGAAACGGCCTGTCGTTGGAGGAGATTCGGCAGTTGGAACAGTTGCCTTTGGAGAAACGTGAGTCAAGGCACTTGGAGAATCTTCTGCACGACACGCGGCACCATCACTATTGGGGTGAACGTTGGGCCCGGTTCTTGGTCGGAACTGATGAAGGAGAGTTCATTTTCTATCGGCGTCGCAGGTTTCGAGTTTGGTTGGCGGGAGTGTTCGCGGACAATTGGCGGTACGACCGAATCGTCAAACAGTTGATTAAGGCAGAGGGACTGTGGACCGACAGCCCCGAAGTCAATTTCCTGACTGCGACGTTTGACAGTAATGATGGGCAACCAGACCCAGTGCGTTTAGCGGCGCGAACATCGCGTGCTTTCTTAGGCATGCGAATCGACTGCCTTCAGTGCCACGATGACTTCTTGGGCAACGTCAACTTGGGTGACGTCGAATCGCCGCGTGAAGGCTTACAAACGGACTTCCACCAACTTGCCGCATTCTTTACGAGCGCAAAAACAAGCGGACTGCAAGGTGTCCAAGACGGCAAGCCCGACTACCAATACAAGTACCTGGACGCCGACGAAGAAACAGCTGTTGCACCGGCTGTGCCCTATTCACCTGAGCTGTTACCCGCGGAAGGACGCGCACGCACACGCCTGGCCACTTGGATCACGCACCCTAAAAATCGGCAAGCAGCACGTGCTGCCGTCAGCCATGTGTGGGCTTTGGTTTTTGGTCGATCCGCTGGCGACTCCGTGGACGACATGCCGTTGGACGAAACCACCACTCCGGTCTTGGAAACCCTGACGGACGACTTCATTGAGAGTCGTTTTGATCTACGTAGGTTGGTAAGGCTGATCACAAAATCATCTGCGTTTCGCGTTGATAGCCGTGCTGATTTTGAAGTGACGGAAAAGCACGAATACAACGCGGCCGTGTTTCCTCTTGTCCGGCTGCGACCTGAACAGATGGCCGGTGCGATCATTCAAAGCTCGCGAATCAAAGCCATCGACCGGGGGTCATCGCTGTTCGTGCAACTGCAAAAATTCGGCGGAACCAATGACTTTATTCGTCGCTATGGTGATGTAGGGGAAGACGAATTTAGCTCCGACAGCGTCACTATCTCGCAGCGTCTCGTGATGCTCAATGGAAATATGCTGAAAGAACAAGTCGATTTCAATCCTGTCATGAACGCTTCTTCGCACATCGGAATGTTTGCGAAAGACGACTCGCTGGCGGTCGAAGTCGCCTATCTTTCCGTGCTAAATCGCTATCCAACAGATGAGGAAAAGCTGCACTTTGTAGGACGGCTCGAAAAAGCGGAGGCACGAAATGCGGCTATTGAAGATCTATTCTGGGTACTGCTCAATAGTACCGAACTTGCCTGGAACCACTAGAAATTCTTGAACCATTAGAAATGTCGCCCGCGATGAATACATCCACCATCGATTCACTGTGCAACCGCAATGCTCATCTTTCGCGTCGGACGTTGTTGGGTGCCGGCGCGGGGTCGGTATTGATGTCGTCTTTGGCCCGGCGACTTGCTTGGGCAGACGAAACCGGCGCGACCGATCCTGCGCGGCCCAAGAGCGTGATCCTGCTATGGATGGAAGGTGCCCCCAGCCAACTGGAGACGTTTGATCCTCATAGTGGCAGCAAGATTGGTGGCGACGCAAAGTCGATCGATACGACGGTAAAGGGACTTCAGATTGCGGACCTGCTTCCCCGGGTCGCCGAGCAGATGCATCTGGCCACTTTGGTCCGTAGCGTCACCGGGAAAGAGGGCGATCACGAGCGAGCGATCTACCACAGCAAAACAGGCTTTCGGCCAGATCCGACATTGATTCATCCTTCGATCGGTGCGGCCCTGTGCCAAGCCAGCGATGAGGGAGCGGACATCCCGCGGCACATTTCCATTACGCCACAAAACTACCCTGGGCGAGGCGGTTACCTGGGGGCGGCTTACGACGCGTTCAAAATTAATGACCCCGCTGGTCCCGTTCCAGATGTCCGCAAACGGGTTAGCGACGATCGCTACGACCAACGCATCAGCGATCTAACGAACATTGTGGAAAAGCAATTCGCGCGTGGCCGATTGAAGGACCTCAACCGATCGCGGACTTTGCATGCTACGGCAACCGATGCGGCACTGAAGATGATGTCCAGCGATCAACTCAGCGCGTTTGATGTTTCGGAAGAACCCCAAAGCGTGCGTGACGAATTTGGCGACAGCGCATTTGGACGCGGCTGTCTTGCGGCGTCGCGGTTGATTGAAGTGGGGGCTCGCTGTGTCGAAGTGACTTTGGGTGGATGGGATTCGCACGTCAATAATCATGGGCTACAGACTTCAGCTTGCGAGAAACTCGATCCCGCATTGGCCGCTCTGCTAAAGAGGTTGGACGAACGAGGGCAATTGGATTCGACGCTGTTGGTTTGCGGCGGTGAATTCGGTCGAACTCCGAATATCAATCCAGCCGGTGGCCGTGACCACTGGCCTCATGGATTTTCGACCTTGCTAGCAGGATGCGGTATTCGTCGCGGCGCGGTCCACGGCGAAACGGCATCGGACCCAAAACTTGACAGTGAAAAGCCGCTTCAGGACGTCAAAGATCCGGTAACGGTGGCAGATATTCATGCCACGATTCTGAAGGCAGTCGATGTTCCGTACAGCGAAGAATTGGACACGCCGGTAGGGCGTCCGATGAAACGCAGCGAAGGAAACCCGGTCGAATCCATATTGGCTTAACGCCTCGATTCGCTAGCAAGCCAAAAACGGCGTTGTCCAACCTGCCTGCGATTTGCTAGTCCAACGATTGAAGAACTGCGCCCCTGCTGCGCGGTTTGTTACCCGTCACCCTGTCGGTAGCTCAACCGTTGTGAACCAAGTCCCCGCCAACCAACCGTTCGTCTTTCAGCCCGCTGTGACAACAGCCGTGGCCGATGAACCGATGATTGGCGCATCGCGCGGGCACAGTCAGGACAAACTGGTCCACGAAACTCGTCGCGAAATCACTGACATCATTCGCGAAATCGCCGCGGCAACCCGCAGTGATCGGACGATTGGGCAGTTTTCATCGTTGCTTGTCGATCGCATGTTGAATGTCATGGCCGCCGAAGGCGTTGTGATTTGGCATCGAGAAACCGAGGACCCCGAATCGGCCTTCGCGCCATTCCGACGATGCGGCCACGTAACGGACCAGTCGATCCCGAGCGAAAGCCAGGCGACACACCAATTCATGCTTTGTGAAGTCGCACGCGAAGGCGCGCCGGTGGTTGTGCCTGCAACACCGGGCGCGAGCGATGAGACGACGCCTGCCAACCCGACTGATGTTCCGGCGGCGGTTGTTCCCATCGAGAGCGATCCGTCGTCCGACCGCATCGACTATCTGCTGGAAGTGTTCTTAGAGCCTGACGGGGGCATGACGACTCAACGCGGTTACCTGCGGTTTGTCGTCCAGATGGCTGACTTATCGGGTGAATTTCTACGCATGGCCGAACTTCGGCGTCTGAAGCGATCGACATTCATCGGCCAACGCGTTGACATGGCAATTTCGAATTTGCATCGGCATCAACGCCCTGAACAAGTTCAAGCAACGATTGTCGATCTAGCCGCCGAATTGTTCGACCTCGACCGCGTGGCGCTTTGTATTCTGGATGCGCCACATTCCCGTTTGGCAGCGGTCAGCCACGTTAACAAAATCGATCACCGATCCGACGGCGCGAAGTACTTGCTTTCGGTCGCCGAAACAGAACTAACCGATGGTATCGGGGCGATTGCAAAGGAAGAGGATTCGTCCAGCACCATCGTCGTGGGTCCGAGCGATTCCGAAAGCCCTCTCCGCCTCGTCGCCATCTGTGATGCCGACCGCACCTTGGAAGATCGATTCCAACTACGACGCTACGTCGATCATGCTGCGGTATCCCTGCGCAATGCGACACAATTTGACGTGATTCCAGGTGGACGCTACTTCGCTGCTCTTGCTCCGGCACTGCAAACGGGAAGATTGAAGTGGTGGCTGCGACCGATTTTCACGGCCTGCGTGCTAACGATGTTAGTCATCGTTGCCATGCTTCCGGTTCCGCTCTATGTCAACACTTCGGCAACGATTCGGCCCGCCAACATTCAGCGGCTCACAGCGCCGCGGAATGCGATCGTTGCACAGTTGCATGTGACGCACGGACAAGCCGTTTTCCCAGGAGATCCGCTCGCGACGCTGCGTGATCCCGAATTGGAAAAGCAAATCACACAGTTGCTGGGCCGTCGATCGGTATTGATCGAAAAACGCTCGCGCGGAAAGAAATTGATGATGGGAGCGACGGCGGGAGACCGTGATCAGGCAATGCAAATCCAGGGAGAACAGAGCCTGACCGAAGAAGAGCTAGTCGCGGTCGATCAAGAAATCGCGCAGCTACAGCGCATCAAAGCCAACTTGGTTATTCGCGCCGATCGTCGAGGCAGCGTTGATGCGTGGCGAATAACGGAACGACTCGACGGCCGCCCACTGATGCGTGGTGATCCGCTGATGAAGGTCATTGCGACCGATTCACCTTGGGTTGTCGATGTCCTGGTACCACAAAACCGAATTTCACACATTCGCCAAGCGATCACAGAGCAAGAACTTGACGTGCAGGTTTCCCTGGTATCAACACCGCATCAGCGAATGCCCGCCACGTTACAGGCAATAGGCCCGGCCACCGTGCAACGCGATACCGGGATGCGTGCCAGTAGTGTGCGATTGCAGCTAAGTGACTTGGCAATGCAGAACCTGAACGCCACCGATCGCAACGCAGGGCAACCAGCTGGTGTGTGGGCGTCGGATGCACCCGCGAATGCAAACTTTCACTGTGGTCATCAGCCGGCGGCCTTCGTCCTGTTTCAAGACGTCATCGCGGCGATTCGTTCTACATCCGGACTTTATCTAGGCAGTAACGAGGCTACAGATGACAAGTGAAAGCCGATTTCTCAACACGTTCTGCGTGTTCGCCCTGGCGGCGTTGGGCGGTTTCGTCTGTGCAAAAGCTGCCAAAGCACAAAATACTGACGCCACTGCGGTTGGTATTCACGGAATCGAAGTCGAAGAGTGTGTCGTCCAATTTGCGGACGAGGTGGACGTGCCGGCTTTGGAATCGGGGCGTGTTGCGGAAATGCATGTCAAAGCGAATCAGATGATCGGCGCGGGCGCGCCGGTGTTACGACTGGGCGACCAGTCTCTATTGATTCGCCGCAAGGCAGCGCAAATGCGAATGACTTCTGCACAGAAAGCCGCTGATGCCACTTTTGAATTGGACTTCGCACAAAGTGCTTTGAAAGAAGCGAGCGAAGAGTTGGAAATCAATCTGAAAATCAACGCCGACAAAGGCGGTACGATCACGCGTGATCGCATTCGTCAGTTGCGTATCGCAGCCAAACGCGCGACGCTGGAGGTCGCTCGAGCCCGTCAACAGATTGAACAGGCTCAGGTGGAAGTCAGCCTACAGCAGTCAGAGATCGCTGTGCTGGACGATCAACTTCGTCGCCTTCATGCTGACAGCCCGCTTGATGGCGTTGTCCTCGATTTGCGCAAATCCGCTGGCGAGTGGGTTGAAAAGGGGCAAACAGTGGCAACGGTCGCTCGAATCGATCGGCTTCACGTTCATGCATTTATGCCGAGCGAACGGATTTCGCCGATGAGCTGTGTCGGCTTGCAGGTAAGTGTTGATTGGCCAGAGCCTCGCACTGGAATCCGCCGATCTCTTCAGGGTCAGATTGTCTCCGTCGATCCACAGCGACTCCCTGGATCCCGGTTCAGGATCCACGCCGAGATCATCAACCAGCCCGAACCGAAAGACAACCGGCATTGGCAGCTGAATCCCGGGGCCGATGTCCGCATGATCGTTCAGGCTGGATCGATTGCCAGCGGCAACCCGAAGAACTCGATCAACCGATAACCCGAAATACTGATAGAACGGCGACGTCTTCGACTGCATCGTAAACATGTCCACTTCCCATCTTCGTCGCGATCTGGAGAGCATCCCTGTCCAGGGAGCAATCCGCCCCTATCGCATTGTTGTCGACGAAGTCGCGGGGAAATTCGCGCGCGTTTCCGAAGAGGTCTGGCAACGACTCGTTCGTGGCGATCAAGACGCTGAAGTTTGGTCACAGGCACAAGCGGCCGGAATGACGCGGCAACGAACGCTTGCTAATGGCCGGAAACGTTTTTCGTTCTTAGCGATCAGACTGCCACTGGGCGGAATCGATTGGCTAGCACGAAGACTGGTGCGTCCCAGTGCCGTTGTGTTCTCTGTGTCAGCCATCGCAATCTGGTCGATCGTCATTGCGGTTGCGTTTTTGATCGCGATTAGTCGCAGCGCAGAACTCTTCGCCTCGCTTGGCTCGCTGAGTCAGTTTCTTGAACAATCCAATCCTCTGGCTTTGGGCGGCGTGTTTGTGCTGACCAAAGTCATCCATGAGTTGGGGCACGCCGTCATGTGTCGTCGAATGGGTTCACGATGCGGCGGAATTGGAATCCTGCTCCTTTGCGGAATGCCGTGTCCCTATTGCGATGTCACAAACATCTGGCGTCAGTCGTCCGCGGTGCGGCGAGCGGCTGTCATGCTGGCCGGAATCTACTTGGAGTTGATCATCGCGGCTTTGGCAACGTTCGCTTGGGCGCTAAGCTCCGATCCGGCACTGCGATGGATGGCGTTGAACCTGATGGTCATTTGCGGCGTTAGCACATTACTTTTCAACGCCAATCCGTTGATGCGATACGACGGCTACTTTGTCCTGTCAGATTTTCTGGGCAGCACCAACCTTCGCCAAGAATCACAAAAGGCATTTCGCGCTGTTGTGACGCGTCGGTTTGCGGGAAAAGCCTATTTGTCCGAAAAGAAGTCTGACCGCCGAAGCTGCTTGCTGGCTGTCTATCACTTGGCTTCCAAGGCCTACCGTGTCTTGATTACGTGCACGATCGCTACGGTAATCATTGGCATGGCCGATTGGCTACATCTGCGAACCCCGGCAATCGCGATTCTTACATTTTTTGCTGCGATGATCGTCGCCAAGAACGCTCGACGCCTTACAAATGCACTGACCGGTCAGTCACGATGGCAAAAGGTCGACGCACTTCGCCGCTGGTTTGCGATTGGGTCCTTGCTGGTTGTTTGCGCAGGTGTGTTTTTCGTTCCGTTGCCACGGTATCGACCCGCCAGTGGAATGATCGACGCTGCCAGTACGCTGAGCGTCTATCTGCCAGAACAACAGGTCATTCAGCAAGTCGCTGTGGACTACGGCCAGAGAGTCAGCTTCGGCGACCCGATTGTACAGCTACAGAAAGAACAACACTTCCTGGCAACCCATCGTCTGACCAGCCAGCTTAGGATCGCGCGGCTGAAGAGTGATCTAGCACGCCGAGAGGCATTGAAATCATCAAAGAACTCGCAGCCGAAAACGGCCGATCATTGGCAAATGTTGCAAGCGACCGAGGAAGCGGTGTCCGCCCAACTTGCTTCGGCACGAACACAATTGGCAAAGACAAACGTGCGAGCCGAAGCATCGGGAGTGATTATCCCTGCCAAGCCGAGCATCGAACACGACGAAAACGGGGCGGCCGTTACGCTTCGCGATCGCCTGGGAATGCTGGGAGAAACCCGAGACGCTTGGTGTCGGATCAGCCGGGACAATTCACTGCACGCCGCCTTGGTCATCGACGCTCAGGATCGACCCAACATTCGTGTCGGTTCACCGGTCCGCATTACATTGACGTCCCAGCCAGACACTGTCATTCAGTCAACGGTTTCTTCGGTGTCCGAAATCAAGAACGACGAACGAGTGTTAGTCCGATCCGCTGCCTATCAAGTACTCTGCACCGTTCCCGATTGCCAATCGGATCAGCGACTATCCATGATTGGGCAAGAATGCCATGGTGTGTTTCAGCTGCCCTACCGCAGCTTTGCCGCGGACTTCACCGACTGGTTGGGTGGCTGGATTCGTGGCTGACCCTAACGACGATACAGCGGCCGAGAACGATACAGCGGCCGGGAACGAAGCAGCGGCCGGGAACGAAGCAGCGGATCGCGACGCGAACAAACCGGTGCTTCCGGAGCCGGCTCAGCGAATGCCAATGGCGTTTTGCGACACGCCTCATCCAGCGGTTTTATCACCTGACAAACTCTTGCAGTCATGCGAATTACGTACTCAGCGACGCAGTGGTCCCGGGGGTCAGCATCGAAACAAGACCAGTTCGGGAGTGTTCTTGACGCATTCACCCAGCGGTGTGGTTGGTGAAGCGACCGAACGACGCAGCCAAGCAGCCAATCGGGCGGTCGCGCTCCAGCGTCTTCGCTTTTGCCTGGCAGTTCAGTTGCGCACGCCTTCGATATTCGATGACGTCGACTCACCGTTGGAACGTGCCGTTCGAGAGCAATACACCGCGACGGCGCTGAAACTGAATGACCAAAACGACCTAAAGCCAGCCGTATTGGCCATGTTGCTAAACGACCTGCACGCCAGCGGTGGACAACCAAGTATGGTGGCGAGTCAGTGGTCGGTTTCGACCAGTTCGATCGTCAAGTTCATCAAGTCGGTCGGAGATGCCTTCTCGCTTGTCAATCGGATTCGAGAACACCATGGTCGTCGCGCGCTAAAGTAGCCCGAACGAGTTATACTCGTGTGGGTTTGTGTTGTCATTTGTTTGCTCAATTACGAAACTCGTTTTCATTCTCCCTCAGGGAGAGTCGAGCCTTAGCGAGGAGAGGGCCAAACCGGATCGTCAGCCTGTTTGATAGCCGTGGCGTCTTTCCCTCTCCGGCCGCTACTGCGTCCGACTCTCCCAGAGGGAGAGTGAAACGGCTCTTCGAATAACAACGTAAAAACCGCACGAACTCCTCAACAACGTTCCCAACTACCCTCTCGATCCGCATGCACTGCCCGCGCTTGTTGCCCATTGCCCTCGCCGCAAGTTTGAGCTTACTTCCACAAGCAAACGCTGTAGAAGTGTTTGTTGAAGCGGAGAGTTTCGACCAGCGTGGCGGCTGGAAACTTGACACACAGTTCATTCAGCAAATGGGGTCTCCGTATCTGTTAGCTCATGGCCTAGGCAAACCGGTCGATAACGCGAAGACAAACGTCACGTTTCCCCAGGCGGGTCAGTATCGTGTTTGGGTACGCACAATCGACTGGGTCGCCAAATGGGATGCCAAAGGATCACCGGGAAAGTTCCAAGTTTCCATTGATGGAAAACCACTTCCAGAGACGTTCGGCACGAAAGGATCCGCTTGGACATGGCACGACGGTGGTGTCGTCACGCTGGAGGCGGGCGAGCGAGAAGTTTTGTTGAAAGACCTCACCGGTTTTGATGGGCGGTGTGACTGCCTGTTTTTCACCACGGAATTGGATGCGAAGCCGCCCGAGGAAGAGGGCGTACTTTCGGATTGGCGACGTACCCAGCTGGACTTGCCCGAAACTCCCGCGACAAAAGGCCCCTATGACTTAGTCGTCGTCGGTGGTGGCTACGCGGGCATGGGAGCGGCTCTTTCGGGCGCACGAATGGGCTGCCGCGTCGCCTTGATTCAAGATCGCGGAGTGCTCGGCGGAAATGGATCCAGTGAAGTTCGTGTTTGGGCGATGGGCAATATCCGTCGCGGAAAGTTCCCTCGCGTAGGAGAGATCATCGAAGAGTTCGCCGACCACGCAAAAAAGTCCCCCGGGACTTACGAAGAGTTTGGAGATGAACTGAAGGAACAAATCGTACGCGCAGAAGCGAATATCGATCTGCTGCTAAATCATCACGCCTACGCCGTCGAAATGGACGGCGCAAAGGTCAAAAGCGTGTTCGCTTTAGACACTCGTAGCGGGCAAGAGGTCCAGATACTGGGAAACCTCTTTGCGGACTGCACGGGGCATGGCTGGATCGGCACCTGGGCAAGTGCCGATGCGGAATACACGCCCGAGGGACGCATGGGGATGAGCAACATGTGGGCCTGGGATGAAGTCGAAGCAAACACTTCGTTTCCTGAGACTCCGTGGGCGTTAGACCTTGAGATGGCAGACTTTCCCTACCCACGAGACCATCACGGCCAATGGTTTTGGGAGAGTGGTTTTGACAAAAATGCAATCGACGATGCAGAGGCAATTCGTGACTGGAATCTCCGTGCTGTTTACGGAGCGTTCAATGCAATGAAGAACGGCGACGGTGCCGAAGACCATCGAAGCGCCGTGTTGACGTGGGTGGCCTACGTTGGCGGTCCGCGGGAGAGCAACCGTTTGATGGGGGATGTCGTCCTGAAGGAAGAAGACGTCGTCTCGAAACGCGATTTTCCTGACGGCTGCGTACCCAGTACCTGGTCGATCGACCTTCACTATCCCAAGGAACAGTATGCGGCCAAGTTTCCAGAGAATCCGTTTATTTCCAAAGCGGTTCATGGCAAGGGTGTCGATCGCTCGTACGGCTATCCGGTCCCATACCGATGCTTTTACAGCCGCAACATTGACAACCTGTTCATGGCGGGCCGAAATATCTCGGTCACGCATGAGGCACTTGGCACGGTGCGTGTGATGAAGACATGCGGAATGATGGGCGAAGTTGTCGGGAAGGCGGCATCGCTTTGCACTCTAAATGGTTGTAAGCCACGCGATGTATACCAAACGCACCTCAGTTCTCTGTTGGAGTTGTTGAAGCTTCCTGGCAAAGCTCACCGAAGCACACCATCGGGCGACATCATCATTCCCGACGACATCCTTCCGCTTGCTGGCCCGACGGGGCCAATGACGGGGAACGATCCTGCCAAATTGGACGGCATCGTCGTCGATGACAAACAAGCGAAGCTGACGGGAAAGTGGACGAGTGGCACCGGTCTGAAAAACTACGTGGGATGGTCGTACTTGTACGCTTCTGGCAAAAGCAAAGCGACGGCAACGTTCACGATCAAGGTCGAGGAAGCCGGCGACTACAAGGTCCAGCTCTTTTCCCAAGCTCACAAGAACCGTGCCACCAACACGCCTGTTACGATCGAGGTCGCTGGCAAATTATCACAGCACCAGGTAAACCAACGTGAGAAATCACCCAATGATGTGTTGACCGTCACCCAGGTCAGTGCGAAGGCCGACAGCGAAGTTGTGATCACAGTCAATTGCGAGGGCGCCGACGGCACCGTGCACGTTGATGCTGCACGTTTGTTAAGAGTCCAGTAGCGGCTTGGTTTCTTGTTCGTCGATGCAATTTGTTCGAGTCCTTTTTCATGAACCGACCCCCATCCAGACAAAGACGTCTGGCAGTCTTGGTTCACGCAGCGCGGGTGGCTTTGGTTGTCTGCCTACTATTGGCAATCCCTTCGCCGTCCCAGCAAACGGTCGTTGATTCAGGGACTGCGCCGACGCTGGAACTCGTTCAGGAAATACTTGACGAACCGATTTCACTCTCCGAACTTCCCGACGCAAATGGGCTGTGGTCTGTCGTCACAGCCGATGGCACACCGCTGGCTAAGATCGCTCGGACATTGCCGGTTGCTGCCGACGTGGTGGGTTACCGAGGTCCAACCGAAGCACTGATTGTTTTCGATCAGCAGCTTCAGATTGACAAAGTCAGACTGCTGGGCAGCATGGACACAGACGAACATGTCCAATCAGTCGTTGCAGACGATGGATTCTTCGTTCAATTTCGTTCTTGGCCGTGGGGTGGCCCAGCAGGGAAGGTCGATATCGACGCTGTCTCGGGCGCGACGCTGACCAGTTTGGCGCTGGCCGAAGGAGTTTTGAAACGCATCGGGGGCGATCGCCCGTCTCTCGTTTTCCCCAATGAGCTATCCAATGAAGAAATCGCGAAGTGGCCGTCAACTGATTCGGTGCACGACGACACGGTGCAGGACGACAAGGTGCAGGACGACAAGGTACGCGACGACTTATTGCGCACCGGCCCCCTGACCGACGCTATCGCTGGATATCAAGGACCAACTGAATTGGTGATGCAAGTTGACGACGACAACGTCGTCCAAAGAATCAAGATCCGAGAGTCTTTCGACAACGAACCCTACGTTGACTACGTACGGACGGAGGCGGGGTTTTGGAAGACTTTCACCGGCAAATCGATTGATGAATTAGCCTCGTTTGATCCGGAATCCGCTGGAGTCGAGGGCGTTTCCGGGGCCACGATGACGAGCCTGGCCGTCGCCGACACGGTGGTTGCCGCGGCGAAAGAAATCCAGGCAGCTCAGGACGATCTTGCTGAGAATCGCGGGAGCGAACTGAATTGGAGCATGCGGTTTTCGATGCCGGACATCGCCACCCTGACTGTTTTGGCATTGATGACCGTCGCCAGTTGGATGAGATGGTTTCGGCATCGCCTGTTTCGTAAGGCATGGTTGTTGACCGTGTTCTTGGTCATTGGGATCTGGGCCGGCAACTTATTGTCGATGGCTTTGGTGGCGGGCTGGGGTGCCGAGGGAATTGCGTGGCGATTAGCGCCCGGCTTAGCTGCCGTCGTTTGCGTCGCAATGCTTAGCCCTATCACCACCAAAGGAAATCCTTACTGCAATCATCTATGCCCCCACGGTGCGATTCAGCAGTTAGTTCGCCCAACGCCCAAGTCGCGTCGTGCGATCAAGTTGCCCAAACGACTTCAACAAAAGCTGGTTTGGTTGCCGGGCATCACCCTCGTGATCGCCTATTTGATGCTGATCCTGCGTCCGACGTTGGACCTTTCATCCTGGGAGCCTTTCCACGCCTATTTATTTAGGGTCGCATCGTGGTTTTCAATCGCGGTGGCTCTGGGAACACTTGCGATTTCGGCATTCATCCCCATGGGTTATTGCCGGCTAGGCTGTCCCACCGGACGACTGCTGGATTACCTGCGGCGATCTTACAGGAGCAATCAAGTTGGCTTAGCAGATTACGTGGCAATGTTACTGCTGGGTGTGGCGATGGCATCGAAATGGTCTTAGCCGAATCGTTAGCTGCCAACATTGAAACGTTTTAGGAATCCAAGCAGTTTTTCATTCGTCGGCGTCAGCTTCGTTCGGTTGTACTGATCGCCGAGTTTGCGAATCGCATCAGCTTGAGTGGGATAAGGGTGAATTGTGCTGCCGATTTTTGACAGTCCCAGCCCGTGCGTCATCGCCAGTGTAATCTCGGAAATCAGGTCGCCCGCATTTTCGGCGACAATGGTGGCACCAACGATCGTGTCGGTTCCTTTCTTGACGTGTACCTTCACGAAACCCTCGTCCTGACCGTCCAAGATCGCACGATCGACGTCCTCCAATAGCTGCGTGTAGGTGTCGATCTCGATTCCCTTCTCCTTGGCGTCTTTCTCATAGATGCCTACGTGAGCAACTTCCGGCGAGGTGTAGGTCGCCCAGGGAATGACTAGATCACTATTCTTCTTTTTGCCAAACGGCCCTGTTGCAAACAGTGCATTCTGTATGACGATCCTGGCTTGGAAATCCGCTGAATGAGTGAATTGGTAAGGCGAGCAAATGTCTCCGGCGGCATAGATCTTGGCGTTGGTGGTTTGCATGTAGTCGTTTACTGTGACTCCCTTCTTGTCAAACTCCACCCCAACGGCACTCAAGTTCAATCCATCGGTATTGGGCGCACGTCCAACCGCGACCAGCAACTGATCGACAGTGATGTCGTAGGGCTCGCCATTGCGATTGACGGCGACACCGATTCGATTGTCGTCAGTCTTATGAACTTCCATATCTTTGCTGTTCAAGATCATATTGATGCCGTCTTTTTCAAACTGTCGCTGGACAACCCTTGCAGCGTCGGGATCTTCGCGGCTAAGAATCGTATCACCGCGCTCAAAGAGAACGACCTCGCTTCCCAGACGAGCAAACGTCTGAGCCATCTCGCTGCCAATCGGCCCACTGCCGATCACGCCGAACCATGGCGGTAATTCTGTCAGTGAAAAAACGTTTTCGTTGGTGAGGTAGTTCACCGAGTCAAGTCCCTTGATCGGCGGCGCAGCCGCGCGAGCACCGGTTGCGATCACGGCTTTTCGATACTGCAACCGACTAACGCTTCCGTCGCCTCGAGTGACGCTAATGTGATCGCCGTCGACAAAGCTCCCCTGGCCAAAATAGACATCAACGCCTAAGTCACGAAAACGTTTCGCGGAATCGGCAGGGCTGATCTCCGCGCGAAGCCGACGCATTCTCTCCATCACGGCAGCGAAATCGATGGTAACTTGCGGCGTCTGGATGCCAAAAGCTGACGCGTTCGCCACTGTGGCAGCCACTCGTGCAGCACTGATGATTCCTTTGGATGGCACACAGCCGACGTTCAGGCAATCGCCCCCCATCAACTCTCGCTCGATCAGGGCAACCCTTGCTCCCAGGCCTGCGGCTCCTGCAGCAGTGACCAGGCCGGCTGTGCCCGCTCCAATGACCACCAAGTGATACGGACTTTCGGGTGTCGGGTTCTTCCACTGAAGTGGGTGAACATTCTCGCCAAGTTGCTGGTTGAATTTGTCGAGCGGTTGAAGAGCAATGACCTGCTCGTGCGAAAGTTGTGTCACTTAATTTCTGCCGATGGTTTCTGTGCGGGTCAAGTTGCGAAGTGTGTTCCACCAACGTGGATCGCCCCACGCTTTGTGGCCATCCTATCCAAACGCTAGCAATCTGTCTCGCGATCGATGTAAATCGGGCGAAAGCGGAGGAACTTCAAAATCTAGATAGCCGATTTGCTTGACCTTCCGCCGTGCGAGTCCTGGCTTGTCTGGTTCCTTCCCAGGCGACGCGGTGAATCGACGGGGGCGCTGATCTAAAGGCCAGTACCAGTCAATTAAGGAACGTTTGGATCTAATTTCTAACACGCAACGCCAGCAAGCGGCGCGTTCTGCGGGCCGCTCGCTGGCGATTCGCGTTATTCGACGTCGCTTACTCAGCGGTATTGATCTAAAGCCGAAGCTACGAGTCCACGCATCAAGTCACCAGCAAGAATCACTTACTCCGATAGGCTTGCCCGCACCCCTAAATGGGCTGGTTCGGGTTTGCTCTTCCCTGCAACACGGTGATCTTGGTATTTACGAAATATGCCGACGGACCGGCTCAATTTTTCGCGAACGGAATGCG
This sequence comes from uncultured Pirellulaceae bacterium, assembly GCA_964444105.1. Taxonomy (GTDB): domain Bacteria; phylum Planctomycetota; class Planctomycetia; order Pirellulales; family Pirellulaceae; genus K23-9. The sequence continues at coordinate 8,369 of CAYUGI010000064.1, read as the reverse complement.
ACCCATGAAACCTTTTGGCGTACGCCTCGCTGCAGGTGCGGTAACGATTCTTCTGGGTGCCATCATGGCTGCTCAGGCTCAAAAAGATCACCAAGACGAACTACATACGTCCTGGAACCCACTCAACCACGCCACGGAACACGCCGGCGAGGCGCCCGCGCCGATAGGTCTCGCACCGATAGGACTTGGGCAGTGGTCTGAAACCAATGTCGAAGCCTCTCGCGAATCGCCTGAACCCAGCCCGTTTGCAGATATCGCTGGTGCTGTTCAGTTGGTCCAGCACACCGAAGACTCAGTGACTGACAAAGCCAAAGCGGTCGCAAGCGATGTCGGCGATGCCGTTTCAAACGCCCTGGCGATGCCGTCGACCTTTGCGGCACCAAGCGAATCGGCCAGCGCGGCGCCCGCGGTCAAAATGTCGTTTCCCGGCGATGCTCCCAAGATTGACGCCGATGTCGCGGCCATCCTTAACCTGCCGCCTGCTTTGGATGCTGCACCACCAGAAATGCCATCGAGTGCCCAGCCATCCGATTCCCAACCATCGAATTTCCTTCGTGGAGCCGGGGATGAAGCCGCGAATACCGCAGCCACAACGCCCAATCAGTTCATGAGCGGCTTGCCACAACAGGAATCACCGCAGGTCGATTCTGCCCGCGAGAGGGGCACGCAGATGCTGCGTGCCGTCGCCATGGAGTCCAATACAAATGCGGTTCAAGAGCAAGCAGCTCTCCAACAGCAACGACGCGAGATCGCTGCGGAAGAGCAGCGTCGTGAACAACTTGCTCGAGAAGAAGCAGTCGCCCAAGAAGAAATGGCACGCCAGCAGCAAGCACGCGAGATCGAACTGGAACGCCAGCGCCGCGCTGATGCGATGTTGGCTGAGGAACAATTCCAGCGTGAACAACGTGCTCGAGATGCTGAACTACAGCAGGAACAACAGCGCCGCGATGCAGCACCAAGGATGAATCAATTTGCGGCCGACGCAAATTTCGCGCAGCCCATGCCATCGCGTGGCGTATCGATGGCGGGTTTTGGCGGTCAGGAACGGCCAGCAGCGCCTGCTCTACCACGCGGCCAGTACGATTCGCAACATAACGAACCTGCTCGTAACTCACATGATTTCAACACTCGCAATGACTTTGGATCTGCTGGCCTGAGTACGTTGCCTGTTGCACACAAATCAAACGTTCGGACAATGGGATCCCTGGCACAGCCTGGTGACCGTCGGCTAGAAGGTGCTCAGGCACCTAGTGTCGTGATCCACAAACGTGCTCCTGGCGAGGTCAAAGTCGGCAAGGCCGCTGAATTTGTGATCCATGTTCAAAATGTTGGCTCCGCCGAAGCGTTGAACGTCCGTGTCTTTGACCAAGTTCCTGCCGGAATGCGTTTCAAAGATGCAACGCCACAGCCACAGTCGGACGGGAAAGGCCAGTTGGTTTGGCAGTTAGGAGCTCTCGCCGCTGGTGAAGAACGTACCGTGACGATGGATCTGATTCCTGTCGAAGAAGGCGAATTGGGCAGTGTCGCACGAGTCACCTTCGAGACCGCTGCTTCGGTCCGCACGATGAGCACACGACCGGAACTGAAAATCGTACAGAATGCACCCAAGAGCGTCTTGGTTGGTCAGCAACTCGAAATTGAAGTTGAAGTTTCCAATCCTGGAACGGGTGCGGCAACGGGCGTGATGATGCAAGAAGATGTGCCAGAGAATTTGGAGCATCCCCGTGGTCGCGAACTAGATAACCTCATTGGAACACTTCGTCCGGGCGAAGTCCGCCGTCAAATGCTAAGACTACGGGCCGTATCGCCAGGAATGGTTCGTAACACCATTTTCCTACGTGGCGACGATGGCATGGAAACCCAGCACAGTGTTGATGTGCAAGTTGTCTCACCGCAACTGCAAGTGGCATTAGTCGGACCAGGACGTCGATTCCTGGAACGCCAAGCAACCTACAATTTGGACATCGCAAATTCAGGAACGGCACCCGCCACCAATGTGCGGATCACCGCCTTTTTGGATCGCGGATTCACCTTCGTCAGCACTGGCAAAGCCGGGCAGTACGATCCATCGCGTCACGCAGTTTACTGGCAGCTAGAAGACCTACCTGTCGGTTCGCGCGGACAAGTTCCACTGACTCTCTTGCCAGTCCAAGAAGGAGCCCGCTCGATCCAGCTTGAAGCCAAAGCCGATCTGGGAATCTTGGCCAAGAATGAACACAATGTGGACGTGGAATCGTTGGCCGAACTGACATTCTCGGTCGCTGATTCCGCTGATCCGATCGAAGTGGGAACAGACACGGTCTACGAAATCAAAGTAGCCAACCACGGATCGCGGCCGGACAGCAACGTCAAGGTGCAAGTTCAACTACCGCCTGGTATCGAGCTTCTTGACGCGGAAGACGCACAGTCCAATGGACGCGGCTTGGTGGTTTTCCGACCACGCGCTACCTTGGGGGCCAACTCCGAAATGGTCTACCGCATCAAGGCACGCGGTGTTCGAGACGGACGGCATAAGATCGAAGCGATCGTGATGAGCGATCAATCGACAGTCCCGGTCACCAAAGAGGAAAGCACGATGGTCTATGACGATCGTCAGCCAGCGGTCGCCCGTGGCCGAAACAACAATGTTCCTCAAGGACAGCAGTTTCGGTAAGCCATCGACCGTCTCCCTGTGTGGTCGCTTGGTATCCAAATTGATTGGCAGCAAATAGTCCCTTTACTCTCCCCTTGGGAGCGTGAAGTCCGGGGAGTTCGCTAAGGCGTTGCCCCTCGTGAAATGGGCGATCGTCCTCTTTATGCTGTGCTTTGCGCCTAGACTGGCGACGACTCACTGAGCAACATCTGATCAACTTCATTGCTGACGATGACGCCGTAGTTGATCGCGCCCAGCCATCCGCTCATGATGATGCCGACGCTGCCGGCATGAAACATGCCGCCAATCTGCTGCGGCAACTCGCGGCTGACCCCAAGCCCCTCGAACTTGGTTCCAAAACTCGCGCCCATCTCGTGCTGTGTGTAGTGGTTGAATGTGATCGGCGTTGCCGCTTCGGCTCGCTCAATTTTATCTCGCACGCCCGGGATGTAACGTTCCAATGCGTCGATGGTCGTTTCGACTAAGTCCTGCTTGCTGGCGTTGTAGTCTTCTTCGCTCAGGTCCGCCCAATCTGACCAGTTCGCGTTCGTGCTACTGACAATCGCGTATCGGTCCTTCTTTTTCTGCGGCCGTGTGCGCGGGTAGTAAAAACTAAAGGTTCTGCTGGTAATGTCACGACTGAGTAGCAGGTCTGTACGGAACTCTTTGGCCGTACTGGTGAAAAACAAGTCACCTGATGACTCGTCGATTTCTTCACCCTCTTTCAGTGCCATGTAGACTTGCGTGCTGCTATTGTTCAGACGCACCGCCTGCGTGCGGTCAACAAAATCACGATCTAGCTTCTCCGGACCGATCATCTTCAGGATGGTGGTTCGCAGGTTCGCGTTGCTAACCACGGCGCGGCACTTGATCTTACGATCGCCAACTTGGATTCCTGCCACGCGTCCGTCTTTCACATCGATCTTATCCACACCGCAGTTGATGCGAATGTCGACGCCATTGCTGACCAGTTCCTTTTTCATCCGCGCGACCAGATCTTCTGTGCCGCCTTCGTAGATGAACACACCTTTGCTCATGAAATTGCTAAACACAATCCCGTACGTGATCGCCGGATCTTCCAGAGTCGAGCCGTTAGCGTAAGTGATCGGCTCCATCAGCAAGCGAACCACATCGTCACGTCCGGGGAAGAAACGATCGAACAGCTGCCGCGTCGTGGTTGCTTGGTCATCGTAGAAATTCATGCCCCGGGCAGTGTCAAAGAAATCGCTAACCGTCTGCGGCGCGATCCCAAAATCGGTCGTCAGCAGACGTGTGAAGTCTTCGCGATTGAATGATGTGGTCAGCGAAAATTGCGGGTTGTCAAAGCGAATGTTTGTTAGCTGGACAATCCGATCGGAGATATCGCGACTCCAGTACCGACGACAAGACTTGATCATCCCGTGCGGAAATCCGTGCAGGGAAATATCAAAAACATGCCCTCCGGGACGCAGAAACCAAGTGGCTAGCCCGCCAAGTTTGTAGTGCTGTTCCAGCAAAAGAACGCGATGGCCGGCGCGACCAAGAATGTTCGCTGACGTCATCCCGGCTAGTCCGCTGCCGATGACAACAACGTCATATTCGTCCGCAGCATCTTTCAAAAAATCGCGTGGCATGTTCGTCTGTGGTTCAAAGTAAATCAAAATAGAACGATCGATTCAGAGCGTCCCGATATCTGGCTGTAGTTCGGCGTAGACACCGATTTGATCGCGCTGGGGCGGTTTATTACCGTACAACATCAAACCGCCTTCGCCGACCAGCCACTTATCGTCTAGCAGACGCAGTCGCTTCGATTTGTCCAACGCGACGGTTTGTCTCCCCACGCCCGCACTAACGACATCGTGCGATTGGCGGAACACATCGGACTGCTCGCCGGGCAACACCGTCGCGATTCGCTTGGTGCCTGCGTCAGACTGCACCAGTGTAGTGATTTTCCAGCGATCGTCTCGGGTATCTTTCAAGATACGCACGGTGACGACCGATTCACCGGGCGGCAAAGGGGCAGCTGCGTACCAATCGGGGGCCGATGTGGCTTTGGGCCAAATGCTGCTGTAGGCAACTCGGTATCGTGGGCTATCGGGAACACGCACTCGCAGCCGGTAGGTCAGCGGCTGATCCGACGTCAATCGGACCGCTGCGACTTGATCGGAGTCACTGGGAGCCAAATAGCCAACTTCCCTTCGCAATCGCACCAATTCATTTTGATTCCGGTAGTTTCTACCTGCCGCGATCGCGTAAGCGGCCGCTAAGGCGAACACGGCAATCAACAACAGCAATTCGCGCAGGCTCAACTGCCAGGGAGACTTTCGCGTTGGCTGCTCGGAGTTCATGGTGGAAGATTGTAGACTCTTGACCAGATCGATTCACGTCCATCCTTCCTAATCAATGCAATGACAAATCACTCTGACAAAGCGCTAGCGGATGACACCACTTCCGTTTCGCAACTGAAGGTTCTTGTTAACGATTTCGTCAGCGAGCGGAATTGGCAACGGTTTCACAATCCAAAAAACCTAGCAATGTCACTGGCGATCGAAACGGGGGAACTGCTGGAGCATTTCCAATGGCTGACGATGGAGGAAGCGACCGCGGTACAGAATCAGCCAGCGGCGAAACACGATGTGGAAGAAGAGCTCTCTGATTGCTTGGCCTACATCGTCGCGATTGCCAACACAATGGACATCGACTTAAGCGAATCGCTGCGAAAAAAGATGATCCGCAACGCAGAGAAATACCCCGTCGGCGAGTGCTAAACGGGACGCTTTCCGCAATGCGAACTGAAAGCCACAGAAAGTCTAAGAAGCCAAGTGCTTGGCCAGTTTGTCTCGGTTTGGCTGCTCCACCACGCCACGCTCAGTAATGATCGCGTCGATCAACTCTGCGGGTGTCACGTCGAACGCTGGATTCATTACCTTTGCCGCATCGGGAACAATCTTGACTCCGTGCGGGCAGGAAACTTCTTCACGTGAGCGTTCTTCGATGGGAATCAAATCACCGCTGGCGAGCTTCAGGTCAAAGGTGCTTGACGGTGCCGCGACATAAAACGGAACATCGTGGTGTTTTGCCAGAACAGCTAACGGGTAAGTACCGATTTTGTTCGCAGCATCTCCGTTGGCCGCTATCCTGTCCGCACCGACAATCACCGCGCCGATCTTGCCGCTTCGCAGTAGCCCGCCCGCCATCGAGTCGGTCAGCACAGTGACGCTGATGCCAGCCTGCGACAATTCCCAAGCGGTCAATCGTCCGCCCTGCAACAGTGGACGCGTCTCGTCCGCAAAAACTTCTAGCGATTCGCCTTGTTCGTGCAAGTGATAAATGGGAGCCAAGGCGGTACCCCAAGTCGACGTGGCCAAGCCTCCGGCATTGCAGTGGGTCAGCACTCCTTGTTTGCCCTGCAGTAGCGCCGCGCCATTACGGCCAATGCTGTGGCACATTTCACGATCTTCGTCGTGAATGGCAATTGCTTCGGCCAACAGCTTCGAAGGCAAGTCCTCTTCGTTTGATTCGACGATCCCCATCATTCGATCCAGTGCCCAAAACAAATTCACCGCTGTCGGGCGACTGGTTGCCAGATACTCGATCGCATGCAGATAGGCTTCCGGCGCAGGGTTTTCGTTCGCATCTTTTGCTAAGCAAACACCGTAGGCAGCCGCAATACCGATTGCCGGTGCACCGCGGACCACCAAACGCTTGATCGCGTCGTGTGTTTGCTCGATCGTTTTGCACTCCAGCGTTACCAACTGCTCGGGCAGTTTGGTCTGATCGATCAGAATGAGCGTGTCGTCACGAAAGGCGATGGTTTCAGGTGCAGTCATATTTCTTTGGTTGTGCCGTCAGGCCCTGGCGGGTCGCAGCAAATCAACCCCGCCTGGGCCTGGCAGGGCAACTAGCTAGAACTGGAAGCCTTCGGCGTCTTCTTTGGGGGCGGGCTGATAGTTGAGCGGTTCCATGCTACTGCCTGCGCGACCTTGGCTCAGGCTTCGTACAGCGCTCTCGTAACCGAACATTTCTTTCAGGGGCGCGTGCGCCGTGATGATAGTCATTGCCCCACGAGACTCCGTGCCGGCGACCATAGCTCGTCGCTGCTGCAAGTCGCCGACGATTTCACCCATGAAGTCTTCCGGTGTCGTGACCTCGACCTTCATAACCGGCTCCAATAAAACGGGGCCGGCTTCGGTAAGTGCTTTGTCGAATGCATCGCCCGCAGCGATTCGGAACGCCACTTCATCGCTGCCCTCTTCGTGCATCTCGGCGTCGTAGACTTCCAGCTTGACACCCGACAGCGGGAACCCAGCGATCATGCCGCCGCCTTCAGCCCGTTCACGTAACTCTTCGATAGCCGCTTGCCGCATGGCCGGTGCAATGACTGTTTCAGGCGGGATACGATCGAACACCAGCACCGGCGCCGATGAATCCTCTAGCGGACTGACCTTCACACTAATGCGGGCAAACATTTGCGTTGCGCCTTGCTGGCGATTGCATTGGCCGACCACATCTGAAGCTCCGCCAATCGTTTCGCGATAATTGACGCGTGGCTTATAAAACTTGACGTTCAGTCCAAAGTCTCGGGTTAGCCGGTGCTGAATCACTTCTAAGTGCAGTTCGCCCATTCCGCTGATGATCGTTTGGCCGATTTCTTCGTTTTCGACAGCACGAAAAGTAGGGTCTTGGCGGCGAAGCATCTCCAGCGTCTCTTCCAGCTTCTTGCGATCACCGGTGTTCTCCGGCTCAATCGCCATTGAGATCACGGTTTCGGCAAACTTGATACTGGGTAGCTCGATGAGATCTTTGGTGTCGCAAATCGTGTCGCCTGTGATTGCGAATCGCGGGCCGATCACGCAGCAAATGTCACCCGCGGAAAGCGTTTCGATTTGACCATCACGATCTTTTTTGCTCGCGTGGATCTGCCAAATTTGGGCGACGTTTTCTTTCTTGTCGCGATTGGGGCACATCACCCGCGAGTTCTGTTTGATCTGTCCGCTGTAGATGCGAATCCAGTAATTGTCGCCTGTTTTGGCGGGCAAAATTTTGAATACCAATCCACAGAACGGTTCTTTGGGATTCGGCTTGCGCGACAGCGTCTTGTCCGGTTTTTTGGGGTCGGTACCTTCCACGGGCGGGCGATCCAGTGGGCTTGGCAGAAAGTTGCCAACGGCAGTCATCAGAGGCTGCACGCCGATTCCATGCAGCGCCGATCCGCATAGCACTGGTTGAATCTTCTGTTCCAAGCAACCTGAACGCAGCGCCGCAATAATCATTTCATTGGGGACTTCTTTTTCCTCCATCGCCAGCGTCATCGCCTCTTCGCTTAGCTCATAAACGGCCTCCAGCATCTGCTCACGCCAAAACTGAGCTTCGTCCAACAGCTCTTCGGGAAGCTCGGTCTCGGTGATCGATTTGCCTTCTGTTTCCGGATCAAACTGCAGCAATTTCATACCGACTAAGTCGATCACGCCTCGAAACGGATTGTCAACGTGCGCCGGTCCTTCGCCAACGGGTAGCTCGACTGCAACAGGCTTGCCGCCCAGACGAGGGCCAATGTCGTTAAAGACGGCCTCGAAATTGGCTCCTTCGCGATCCATCTTGTTGATGAACACGATCCGGGGCACGTTGTACCGATCAGCTTGCCGCCAAACCGTTTCACTTTGAGCTTCGACACCTTCGCGTGCCGAGAACACTGTCACAGCGCCATCGAGAACCCGCAAGCAACGTTCGACTTCGGCCGTGAAATCCACGTGGCCGG
>CAYUGI010000063.1:15096-26804 GCA_964444105.1 uncultured Pirellulaceae bacterium | reverse complement strand
GTCTTGCTTGTAGTTCCCGCTGCGTCAACGCGTCAACGTCGGTTCGATCGCGAGTCGCTCCTCACTTTTCGGCTGTGAATCGACCCCTAATGTCTGTATAGGTATGGGTGCTTGCCTCGTTTACCAACCTCAGCCTGATCGATGTGTTCGCCATGCTCGATGTGCCAGTCGCGTTTGTCATTTTCAATCGGCCATCGGCAACTCAATTGAGTTTTGAAAGCATTCGGCGTGCTCAGCCATCGCGGCTGTTTCTGATCAGCGACGCTCCTCGACTCGATCGCGATGGAGAACAGGATCTTGTCCAGCAAAGTCGTGAAATTGCCGAGAATATCGATTGGGCATGCGACGTCAAGAAAATCTACGCTGAATCAAACATGGGCTGCGGCAAGCGGATCAGCAGCGGGATAACGGAAGCGTTCCTGGAAGTCGATCGATTGATCGTATTGGAGGACGACTGTGTCGCGGACGATTCCTTTTACGACTATTGCGACAGCCTGCTAGCACACTACGAAACAGACCATCGACTGATGGCTGTGACGGGCAACAATTTTCAACAGGGACGAAGTCGTACCGAATCCAGCTACTACTTCTCGAAGTATCCGCATTGCTGGGGCTGGGCGACATGGCGACGTGCCTGGGATCTTTTCGACCTCTCGATCAAAGACTGGCCGGAGTTTCGCGACACCGATCAGCTGCAGACGATTTGTCACTCACCTCGCGAGATTCAGTACTGGACGAAGGTATTCGATCAAGTGTACGCCGGCAAAAGCCACAGCTGGGCTTTTCCCTGGACATTGTCTTGCTGGATGAACCATGGACTGACGGCGATCCCCGATGTGAACCTTGTCTCAAACATTGGGTTTGGCGCAGACGCCACACACACGCAAAAAGTCAACGGGCAAGCAACACTGCCAACACACGCCTTGGGCGACCTGGTTCATCCCAAACAGGTCCAACGAAACTACGTCGCTGATCACTTCACCGACGAGAGCGTCTTCAGCGGAAAGGGCAGTCGCCGTACGATGCGAAAGATCGAGAATGCGTTTCGCAAGCTGCGTCGAGCTGCATAACGTCTCATTGTGAAGACGAGTGCATCCTCATTGCCCTGCGAAAGCGGGCGAATTAGGCAGCTTTGCGGGTAGCGAAAATCCAGTATTGCTTCGCCTTGCGATTCTCACAGACCAACGCTTCTTGGACGTATTGGTTGTGCTGCTGTTTAACGAACTCGGGCAACAGACTCAGCTTGTTATCCAAGTCGTCATCGGTTTCCAAACACGTAACGTCATGCGTATCTGCGAAGGCAAGCGTCATTCGTTCGGTCGTTCCGTCGACCAAATGGTCGTGTGTTTCGATTAGCCAATCTGCTTTCTCGAAATCTTCGGGGGCGAGGCTGTTGATCACGTCGTTTTCAAAACCTTCGCAGTCAATCACCACGAGAGACTCGTCACCCAACTCTTCGCGGAAAATGCCAGCGTCAAAACCACCGTGAAGCTTCAAACGATTTTCATCGATACCGTTAACGGCCGCGTTGGCTTGGCAAAGTTGTTTTGCTTCTTCCTCTACATCGAAACCGACCAAATCAGCGTTTTGGAACATACGCCCCAAACCGACTAGGTAGAAGCCTTCCGCGAAACCAACATCCATGATTCGGTTGTAGGAAGCGGATCGATTCATTGTCTCGAAGCACGGAAATATCTCGGATTCGTAGGTGCCCAATAGCTTGGGCCAGAGCATGCTGCCAACAGCTGCCGTCTGTGCGTAACGCATTCCTGCGAACGGACCCGCCAGGACCTCGCGACGATCAATCAGCGGCGCGCATTCGCGTTGTGCTCGTTTGCGAATCACAGGCGTTCGTTGCTGCAGAAAAAACTCTTGACCCGGCAAGTGCTGGGCCATCTCCCAAAGCCTGTCACTCTTCATCAAAACACGTGTGAATCGGCGTGCGAGCGAGACAATGTGTCGTTTCATGATGCTTTGATGCAATAGTGTTCAAGTGGAGCGAGAATCCGCGGAAGCCACCGGAAATCCAGACCGAAAATTGGATTCCAGCAGTTCTTGGGTTAGCCAATGACAAGGACTGATGTCAAGAGAATTGACGCTAAGCCGAGCGATATCGGCTATGCCGCTTGCTTGCCCGCGGATGTCTTGAGTGTTGGTAGCGATCCGGCGTTCGCCACCCTTGCAAAAATTTGCTGCAAATCAGATAGTTCGTGATGCGGTTGGTAGTTCTCACGAACGGTATCCCAGGCGGCTGCCCCTAAGCTCTCACGCTGCTTGGCAGACGATAGCAAATCATCCAACATGCCAGCATGCGCTTCGATATCACCGGGCGAAAACAGCATGCCGTTCTCTTGATGGTGGACGAAATCCACAATCCCACCGCTACGACCGGTCACCACGGGTATCCCCTGCCCCATCGCCTCCAAGAGACTGACGCCAAAGGCTTCTTGCTGACCGGTAATCTGACCAGTTTGATTGTGTGCGGTGAAGATGATCGACTGGTCTCGAAGCTCTTGGCCGCGATCGGAACTAACTGGCCCATGACATTGAATGAAAGCACCCGCATTGAGTTCTGCGACTTGCTGACGGATTCGGGCAGCTAACTCACCGCCACCAGCTAAATCCAACACCACCTTGTCGTGACGATTTGCGATTTGGCTAAATGCCTGCACCGTCTCCAGTGGGCCTTTGAAATCCACCAAACGCCCCAAAAACAAAACTCGTGGCGCGGCATGAGGCGGCAGCACCCTTGGGCTCTCAGCAACCGGCACGCCGAAACGCTTCAGAAAGATCTTGTTTGGGTTGATACCTACCTGTTCAAGCTGGCTCTGCGTGTACGACGAGTTGGCGATAAACCAAATGTTGTCCGGCAAATCGCGAACGCTCTCTAGGTAATTCAGCGGATGCAGCAACGTACCATCTTCGTGATGGCGAACATCCCAAGTGATATCGTAGCCATGACAATGCACGACAGTGGGGATATCCAATCGGCACCAGACATCGTGGAATCGGACTGCAAAATCCAGAAAATGCACGAACGCCAGGGATGCTTTGGACTGGGAGATGGTCTTAAGCAACCACTCGTTACGCATTGATTCCTTCGTCTCACTGGAAATCCGCAAAGCGCTGGCGACTCGCTGAAATCCACTTTGTCGGCGTGGAATGTACTGCGTGTCACCTTGCAAAGGCGTACCGCGAGAAGTGTTACGCAGATCGTCGATGTTGACCACGATTTGGTCGCCGAGCATCTGGCGCATTCGACCCATCCAGAGATGGGATGGATAGCTCTGGCCAATACCGACGAAGGCGATTTTCAAGGGATTATTGAGGGGTTTTACGAGACTTGCCGACGCGAAACGGGCAGTCATCAAACCGGCCGTTGCTCCACTGGAGTTACTCTTCGTCGGCATGCTGCCAAGAGTCTTTGGGACGTCGCAAGTGTAATTTTGTTCGTTTTTCGCCGTGAAACTGGGCATTTGGTTAGTTTGCCCACGATCGGCCTGCCCACTGAAAGCCCCTCCCTGACAACGTGCCGCCTCAAGCCGTACAACCGTTACTTCACCATCGGTGGGTGCAAGTGTTTCGATAGTCTCAACCGCCAAAAGTTGCCCGGAGGGTTTAGCGAACTAAACTGAGCAGAAAATTTACTGCCCTCCGTCTCCTGGTTCGACCTCATGTTTTTCCGCCCGAAGTCTCTTCGCCAATCCCGCAAAAATCGTCCAAACCACTCGCAACAGCGACAGTGGCTGGTTTCGGCTCTCGAACCACGCATGATGCTGGCTGGTGACGCTGGTGTTGCGGTTGCCGGTGCTGCAGTTGCCGGTGCTGCAGTTGCTGGTGCCTCAGCTTCGCAAGTGGCCAGTCCTGCCGAAATAGCAACGACGGCCGAGAGTACAACGCTAGCTTCCACTGCAACACAATTGGTGATCGTCGACAGCGGCGTGGAAGATGCTGCCCCGTTGATGGCGTCAGTCCCCGCTGGCGCGCAGATCGTTTTGCTTGATTCTTCAAAAAATGGTGTGGAACAGATCACATCGATTTTGAAATCTCATCACGAAGTCCAATCCATCCATCTCCTTTGTCACGGCAGCGAGGGTTTGCTAAAGATTGGCAACCAATCGCTATCGAATGAAAATTTGAATGATTTCCGGACATCCATCAATCAATGGCGTGGGTCACTAAGCGCTGGCGCGGACCTGATGCTTTACGGTTGCGATGTCGCCAGCGGTTCCGATGGCATCCGTTTTCTTGACCGCCTCGCCTCCATGGCTGGCATGGACGTCGCTGCTTCGTCTGACCGGACCGGAACAACCGACTCTCAGCATCATGCCGATTGGGATTTAGAATACCGCATTGGCGAAATCCAATCCGATGGTTTCCTAGCTGCCACGCAGCTGCAGTCCTTCAACGGGCAACTTTCCATCGACATTTATGCTGCGGGTTCGACCGGGGATGAATTGATGGAGTTAGAAATCAATGGCGAAATCGTCGCCACTTGGTTCGTCAACGGCACCGACGCGGCGAACGATCGCTTCTATCCGTATGTGACCGACATCGATGGCGCTTCAATCGAAGACATCCGCATCAACTTTGTCAACGACTTGTATGATCCAGACGCTGGCATCGATCGAAACTTGCGTGTTGATCGTGTTGTCGTCGATGGGGTGACTTATCAAACAGAAGCACCGTCCGTCTTTGGAGACGGCGTTTACACGGATGCCACTGGTGTGACGAGCGGCAACTTTCAAACCGAGTACTTGGTGTCCAACGGATACTTTGATTTCTCAGGTTCGGGCGGCGGAAGTAACGGATCTACCATCGAAGTAGCATTGGCAGGACAAACCGGAACTGAGTCGGCTCAATTGCTAATCGACGGCAGCGTCGTCGCGACTTATGACAACATTTCTGCCAACGGAGAGGTATTCGCTTTCCAAGGCGACGGAAACGTCACGGCTGATCGTGTGCGAGTGGCTTTCATCAACGACAGCTACTCGCCGGGTGGCTTTGACCGAAATCTGGATGTCGATTTCATTCGCATTGATGGCGAAACGTTCCAAACCGAAGCCGCAACGACCTTCTCCACAGGCACGTATCGATCAGGCATCGGGATTGAACCTGGTTTCGTTCAAGACGAGACACTGCACGCCAACGGCTACTTCCAGTTTCTCGCCTCGAGTGATCCCGGCGGCGGAGGCGATGCAGGTAGCTTCTCTCTCGTGACAAGTAGCATCACCACGGTCGAAGGCCAAGGCGCGATCACGTTGGAAGTTCAGCGAGTCAACGGAAGTAGTGGGAGTGCATCAATCGACTACCAGACGTTTAGTGATTCCGCCATCGAAGGCCAAGATTTCCAGGCGACCAGTGGTACGTTGTTCTTTGGCGATGGTGAAACCGTCAAACAATTCACCGTCAACATTCTCAATGATGGAAACGCTGAATCGACCGAGACGTTCGGCGTCCGTGTCGACAACTCGATCGGTGCAGACCTGCTGGCACCGCGCACCTCATCCATCACGATCTTGGATGACGATTCAGGGCTGCCTCGATTCGCGAACTTCAATTCGTCCGCGGGCTTGAACTTGAACGGTTCTGCATCAACCAACAATGGCCAACTGGAACTGACTGGCACCGGCAATCAGCAAGCCGGCAGCGCATTCTTCGACAGCCCGATCGCCTTCAACTCCCAAACGTCATTTCAAACGAACTTCACTTTCCAAATTGGTGGTGGTAGCGGCAGTGGCGGAGCTGACGGGATGACGTTCTTGCTTCAGAATTCAGCGCAAGGTGCTGATGCCCTGGGGCAAAACGGTGGCTACCTTGGCTACAACACAATCGGCCAAAGCGTTGCGATCGAATTTGACACCAGCCAGAACAACGGATGGGACATTGCCGACAATACGATTGCTGTCGTCGTCAACGGACAAGTCACCAATGCGTTCACACAGTCAGTGTCGCCGTTTGATTTAAACAACAACACGCAGTATCACGCATGGGTGGACTACAACGGTGAAACCAATCAGTTGGCGGTGTTCATTTCACCCGAAGCTGAGAAGCCCGTCTTTGCTGTGCTGAAGACGAACATTGAGATTGACCAGTTCGTCGGCGATCAAGCTTACGTTGGATTCTCTGCAGGAAATTTCAATCGTCCAAACTATCACCGCGTCGGCGATTGGAACTTCTCGTTGGACACTCCCACCGGTGATCCACCACTGAATCCAAGTGGCAATGTAGTCGAGCAGAACTTGGTGACCGGATTGACACAGCCGTTGGCCGTGGCATGGTCTCCCGACGGGCGCAATATGTTTATCGGTGAAAAAGGTGGCGTGATTAAAGTCGCTCGTGACGGCAGCACCGACGCCAACGTCGTGATCGACATTTCAGATCGCGTCAACGATCTACAAGATCGCGGCCTGGTTGACTTCGCCCTGGATCCGAATTTTCAGTCCAACGGCTACATCTATCTCCTATACACATACGACCCGCCGGAAGTATTCGATAACGTAGGCAACGGATTTGCCGGCCCCGACGGACGCGGCAACCGCGCTGGTCGCTTGGAACGATTCACATTGGATTCTGCAACTGGATTTACGACGGTCGTCTCTGGCAGCGAAGAGGTCATATTGGGCAAGAACAGCACCTGGAATAACTTCAATGGGTTCACTGACAGCACCGCCAACTTTGGCGAACCTCAAGGTGGTCAAGTCAACGGGCAATTCATCGAAGACTTCATCAATAGTGACAGCCGTTCACACACGGTCGGTAGCTTGGCTTTCGCGAACGACGGCAGCCTGTTTGTTTCGATTGGTGACGGTGCCAGCTTCAGTCGCACCGACCCGCGCGCCTTGCGTGTTCAAGACGTCAACAGTCTTTCCGGTAAAGTCCTGCGAATCGATCCCGCGACCGGACAAGGACTCAGCGACAATCCGTTCTACGATGGTAATCCCAACTCCAACGCCTCACGCGTGTACCAACTGGGGCTTCGAAATCCCTGGCGTCTGACACTGGATCCACGAACGAACAACTTGTTCATTGGAGAAACGGGACTCAATAGCTACGAAGAAATCAACACCGGCGGCGCGGGTGCCAACTTCGGATGGCCGTTCTTTGAGGGTCGGCAAGGTGCGAACAGTTCTACTCCGGGCTATCGTGACCTGCCGCAAGCCGCTGCCTTCTTCCAGAACAACAATGCTCTGCCGCCTCAGATTTCGCTCAGCCATCAAGCGGGAGGCACAAATGCAATCGTGGTGGGCGGAATCGTCTTTGATTCCGATCTTGGAATTCAGTACGAAGGCGACATCTTCTACAACGATTTGTATCGAGGCGTCGTTCGTCATGTCGATGTTGCGGCCGATGGAACCCTGTCCGGTGCAACCGTCTTCACGACCGGCGCTCAGTTTGTCGTGGACATGCAGCAAGGACCCGACGGGTCGCTGTACTACGTCAACCTCGTCGAAGGCACCGTCGGAAAGTGGCAAATCGTGTAGCAACGATGCTTCGTTAGAGATGCTAGCAGCGACTGAAATGGCGTTGACGTGAGTACCTCCCGACGGGTACTCACTGCAGATTGAAATGCCATTTTGACTGCCATGATTTGCTGGAATCTCGATGAATCCTTTGCGACAAACACTGCACCGCGGGCTTGATCCGATCGCGACATCGCTCGGATATGAATTGAATCATCGCCCCAGAACGATCCGACTCTATGATGGCGGTGACTTTTGCGAACTGGCTGACGGCCTAAGCAAAATTCAATACGCTTGCCACAAAAATCTGTTGGCTGACTGGGTGAACGTAGACCTGGAGCCAAAGAACACGGTCCTAAAGGGTCGGTCGGCGGAGGACTACGTTTACTTCACGGTTGACCTCACGCAGCGACACCCCTTTCCGAGTGATCGCTTCGAGTTTGCCTACGGTGAAGATTTCTTGGAACATCTGACGCAAGCTGACGCGCTCATCTTTCTAACGGAAGCCTTCCGCACACTCGCCGCTGACGGAACATTGCGGCTCTCGTTTCCAGGACTCGAAGGCGTACTTCGGGAACACTACCCAACGGCCGACTACAAAACAGCGGTGAAGTCAAAGCGAGTCGCGTATGACGACCTCGGGCACTTTCATTTCTTCTCGCGCGAAGAGCTGGATACCGTGGCGAAGCACATTGGATTTCGAGAGGTAACGTATTGCAATTTCGGAGAGTCAAAATACGCCGAGCTACGGAACCGCGAGACCCGTGGTCACCAGACGGAAATCAATACCTATGTTGAGTTGACTAAGTAGCCAGTTCGCAAAGTTTGCTGAAAGGTGAACCGCCATTCCCCTCAAGATTCCCGCCATAAGGCTCAAGAACGACACCATGTTGAAAAGGAGTTCGCGCAACTTGCTGCGACCTGCTTGGTCGGTTGCACCGCAGATCGTTCGATTCGGCTCGCGCGTGGATGAATCCTTGCTGCGAAATCTCGAAAACGATCTTGAGTCAACGATGGAGGCCGGCGAGACTTATAAGCGTTGCCGCGCGCGTTGGGTTTCGCGAATTGATCTCCCAAGCGGACCCGTTGTGGTCAAGCTGTTCACTGAGCGAAGTGTTCGGCACACCGTAAAGCAGCGTTTTCAACGTTCGCGCTCACGTCGTGCTGCGGACAAAGCGTTTCGATATTGCGAACGCGGTTTCCATACACCTCAACCTTTGGCTCTGCTGCAGGAAGAACTCGGCCCGTTTCGAGGCAACTCGTGCATTGTTTACGAGTACATCGATGGAGCCAATGTTGCCGCTGATTTATCGCATATGCTCAGCAGCGTCGCCAAATCGCAGGGACAAACAGCGTTGGAGTACATCTGCGAGCAAGTCAGGCAAACACGTGATCAACTGATCCGAGCTGGCTTGGCCCACTGCGACTGCCACGCCGGAAACTTCATGTTTGATCGCAAAGGGCGGCTGTACCTCTTGGACCTGGATTCGATCAAGCCAGCCTTGGTAAGACGACGAAACGAGGCCAAAATGCGATACTTATTCGACCTTTTGGAGGAGGGGATCGTTCGCAGGGCCAGCGCCAACGCTGCCTAGAGCGCCAGCGAAGCAGAATCGGGCGTTCCAATCTTTGCAGTCCAATCGAACGCAAACAGCGGCGGCGAACGCATTATTCGCCTTCGGAGAGCTCGTCATTCGAGCCGTGATCGGCCAGTAACGTTCAATCAGGCCGAAATCGCCCCCGCAAAGACCCTTTGGCCTCGACCAAAATACGCATCAACTGCTAGATTACGCGGCTCGCTTTCGCCCCCAATGCCGCCCGATTTGCCACTTTTTGCCGAAGTTCGTTCACCGTGATTCTGATTCTGAAAAATCGTGCAACGGACGACCAAGTTGACCACGTGCTCAAGCGTGTCGAAGCTCTCGGCCTAAAGCACCATCTCAGCCGCGGAACCTATCGAACGATCGTAGGCATCATCGGTGACGAAGAGCTGCTGCGTGAAGAACCGCTTAAGGCCATTCCGGGAGTTGCCAAAGTTGTCCCGGTCCTGCCGCCCTACAAACTAGCATCGCGAGACGCGCATCCTGAACCCAGCGTCGTCGATGTCTCGGGCGTCAAAATCGGCGGCGGAAACCTAGGCATGATCGCCGGACCGTGCAGCGTCGAAGCCCCCGAGCGGATGCACCGCATCGCCGAGCATGTCCGAGCGTCGGGTGCTAATCTGTTTCGCGGCGGCGCTTTCAAACCTCGCACCAGCCCCTACGCCTTTCAAGGCATGGGCATCGACGGATTGAAATTGCTTCGCGAAGTCGGCGACCAACATAGCATGCCCGTGGTCACCGAAGTCACCGATCCACGTTTGGTCGAAGTGGTCTCCGAATATGCCGATATGCTGCAAGTCGGTGCTCGTAACATGCAAAACTTCGCCCTGCTGACCGAAGTCGGAAAATCGACACGACCCGTTTTGCTGAAGCGAGGCATGAGCGCGACAATCAACGATTTGTTGATGTGTGCTGAGTACATTCTCTCGCAGGGCAACATGAACGTGGTGCTTTGCGAGCGCGGCATCAAGAGTTTTGACTCGGCGACGCGTAATCTTTTTGATGTCGCCGCTGTGCCTGTTGTACACGGCTTGAGCCACTTGCCGATCATCGTCGATCCATCCCACGCTACCGGACGCCCTGATTTGATTCCTTCGTGTGCCATGGCAGGCTTGGCCGCCGGCGCGGATGGTGTTCACATCGAAGTCCACGATTGCCCCGAAGAAGCCAAAAGCGATGGACCGCAGGCGTTGCTACCCGATCAATACCGTGAAGTCTTCAGCCAAATGAAATTGCTGGCTGAGCTCTTGAACAAAACCATTTCACCTGTCCCGGAGACATCCGCTTGAGCCGTCGAACAATCATTGCTGGTAACTGGAAAATGAACCTTCGTGGACAATCGTCCTTGGAACTTGCCAAGGGCGTTGTCGACGCTGTCGGCGAGAATCCTTCGGTTGACGTCGTCCTTTGCCCTCCCAGTGTCTATTTAGGTGCTGTAGCCGAAGCCACTGCTGGCACTCCCGTCGGCATGGGCGCTCAAAACGTCTACGCGGCTGAAGATGGCGCTTTCACTGGCGAAGTCAATCCATCGATGCTAACCGATGTGGGTTGTCGCTACGTGATTTTGGGGCACAGCGAACGCCGCGCGATCATGGGTGAAACCGACGCTCAAATTAGTGAAAAGCTACATGCGGCACTCGCTGGCAATTTGGTGCCTATCGTTTGCGTTGGCGAAACACTGGAAGACCGCGAAGCTGGCAACACTGAAAAGGTTGTCGAGACACAACTGCGTGGCTCACTTGCAGGACTGGACGAAGTTCGTGCAGCCGGAATCGTTGTCGCATACGAACCTGTCTGGGCCATTGGAACAGGCAAGACCGCTTCGCCTGAGCAAGCGGAAGAAGTCCACGCGTTTATTCGCAAATTGCTGGGCGAACTGTTCACAGATGACGTGGCTGGCCAAATCCGAATCCAGTACGGTGGCAGCGTGAAACCCGCCAATGCCAAGGAATTGCTGGGGCAACCGAATATCGACGGAGCTTTGGTTGGCGGTGCCAGCCTGAAAGCAGACGATTTTGCCGGCATCATTGCTGCTGGCTAAGACTCAGTTTTACTCTCCCTCAGGGAGAGTCGAGCCGCTGGCGAGGAGAGGGCCATGCTCGCTTGTCGACGAACACAATCATTTAAATCGAAATTTCACGGACGCAAACTCATGACGGTCTTTTTCTTCGCCTCGCTTACTGGCACGCTGCTGGGATTCCTGATGGGATTCTTGTCTTTCATGTTGATCCTGTTGGTTCTGGTCCAGCGTGGTCGCGGCGGTGGACTGGCCGGTGCCTTAGGCGGGCCTGGCGGACAAAGTGCTTTCGGCAGTAAAGCCGGCGACACGTTCACGGTGATCACAGTCGTGATGGCAGCAGTGTGGGGTTTCACTTGTGCATTCACCATGTGGTTGCTGGGCACACATGCTCCCACGATCACGGCCGATGACAACACACCAGGTATTTCATCAGGTCCAGGTAACAACGAATCAACATCCGGACTGATCATCCCGCCAACGGCGCCCGGCGCTGGCAGCGCGGCTGCCGGTTCGCTGAGCAGCGGCGAGACACCGTCGATGTTGATTCCAGCCAAGAAGGATGACGCGGCAGAGTCTGAGTCAAGCGAGGGAGCCGAAAGCGAATCAGGCGACAGCGAAGCCGCT